>NZ_JAVDUS010000029.1:0-94542 GCF_031456485.1 Bacillus sp. 3255 | reverse complement strand
AGCTTCGGCGCGCGCGGCAAGGTGCCAGCCCGCTTCGGAGCTGCGCCCTCACCGCTGGGCTGCAGATCCCTCGGCCGGCCGGCTAACGGACACAGTGGGCCTTATTCGGCGCGATACGGCCGCTCGATAAATCCAACGGACACACGCGACGCTATTTGCCCGTTTCTGCGCGATTTCGCCTCCGAAATCGGCAAATAAGGGCTCCGGTGTCCGTTAGAGTTATCACGGCCCCAATCTCGCGCGATTAGCGGCCGTGGTGTCCGTTAGCTTCGGCGCGTACGGCCCAAGCGCCAGGCGCCGCCCCCGGAGCTGCGCCCTCACGTCGCCTGCCCGCCTCCCGTCACTCACGCTGCTTCTCGCACACTCGCTCCCCTCGCCCTCGCCCTCGCGCCGCCCGCCGCGACTCGCGCGCCTTTTGTGCCCCCTCCCGCGGCCACAAAAAAAAGGCGTCCGCAGCCATTTACACGGCTTGCGGACACCCTCTATTGATGCTATTGCTTCTCATCAAATTCAAAATCAAAATCGCCGATCTGGATCGTTTGCCCGTGCACGGCGCCGCGGTTACGCAGCTCCTGATCGATCCCCATGTTACGCAGAATGCGGGCGAAGCGAGCCACGCCATCCTGCGTGCTGAAATTCGTCCGCTTGATCAACTTCTCGATCGATGGACTTTCGACCACGAACACGTCGTTGACGCGGCGAATGGTATAATCATTCTCCTCGCGCTTCTCGTAGCGGTACACCTTGCGTTCTTCCGTCTCAGCCACAGCCTCGACTTCCGGAGCTTGCGGAATGCTTTCCACAATATCGGAAATCTTGTACAGCAGCTCCTGCACACCCTCGCGAGTTAACGCCGAGATCGGGTAGACTTCGTACTCGCTGCCGGCCGCGGCAAGCTGCTCCTTGAACAAGGCCAGATTCTCCTCCGACTGCGGCATGTCCATCTTGTTGGCCACAACAATCTGCGGACGCTGCTCCAGCTTCGCGTTGTAAAGTCTCACTTCCTCATTGATCTTGAGGAAGTCCTCGTAAGGATCGCGGCCGTCCGCTGCGGACATGTCGACCACGTGCACGATCACGCGTGTCCGCTCGACGTGACGCAGGAACTCATGACCGAGACCCACGCCTTCATGCGCGCCTTCGATCAAACCAGGCAAGTCCGCCATGACGAAGCTGCGGCCATCTCCTACATCGACAACCCCCAGGTTCGGGGTCAGGGTTGTAAAATGGTACGCGGCGATTTTGGGCTTGGCCGCAGACACAACGGACAGGAGCGTAGATTTCCCCACGCTAGGGAAACCGACAAGACCGACGTCCGCCATCACTTTCATCTCGAGCACAACCCAGCGCTCTTCGCCTTCTTCGCCGTTCTCGGCGATTTCCGGCGCCGTGATGCGCTGCGTGACGAACCGCGTGTTCCCGCGTCCGCCGCGTCCGCCCTTGGCTACGACGACTTCTTGCCCATGACGCGTCAAGTCCGCGATAATCTCTTGCGTATCGTCGTTAATAATCGTCGTCCCCGGCGGAATACGAACGATCATATCTTCCGCATTGGCGCCATGCATAGACTTATTGCGCCCCTTCTCGCCGCGGGCCGCCTTGAAATGCTTCTGATAGCGGAAATCCATCAGCGTGCGAAGACCCTCGTCGACGCGGAAGATCACATCGCCGCCATTGCCTCCGTCACCGCCGGCAGGACCACCCTCCGGGACATACTTCTCGCGCCGGAACGCTACGAGTCCGTCGCCGCCGTCGCCGCCTTTTACAAATACTTTCGCTTTATCTACAAACATCTCTGCACCTCAACTAAACCGAGACCTCGACCTTGCGGTCAAGCTCCCTATATGATGTATGAAACGGCAGCTTGATGGTAACAGCCGCTTCATCCTCTTGCCAATCCGTATGCTCCAGCACATAGGAACTGACGTTCCCAGGGAAATTCTCATGAACCGCCTTCTCAAGCAGGTCCCGTCGATATGGACCTTGATAGACGAAATCAAGCAGCAAGCCGTCTTCCTGAATATCGAACTCCAAGCTCAGCTTCCCGCTTTCATCCTCGCCGGCTGCTGCATGCCGCTGTACACACGCAACCGTCTGCCTGATCAATCGTTCAATCAATCCGTCACGTAATGGAAGCTGTCCCAAATTGATTTCCTGATCCAGAGCAACTTCCAGCTCCAATGACTTGGACTGCACCCGGAACAGCAGCAAGTAAGCGATCAAGGAGGGGATACCCAACTTGGACAGATTGCTTTCCTGCTGCATCGTCATTTTTATTTTTTCCATATACGGCTGTAAATTATCAAATTTCTTCAATTGTATGTAGCCGAACAAGATTTGCGTGTCGTTCATCCAATCATGACGCAGCCTGTTGATGACTGCTATCAAATTTCTCTGAGCAAGCCCTTCCTCACTCCGGTACTTATCGCTCCACTTCTCTTCCACGCGGCTTACTTCCAGTTTGAAAGCTGTATAACCGCATATCACCACGATCAAAAGCAATGCGCCCCTAACGACCCAAGGCTCTAAAAAGACCAGTCCCGTTAAACCAATGAGCACAAGTGCCAACAAATAAATCTGTGTGCTGCCTACTCGTTTCATCCCTCGTCCGCTCCGTTCTCCCCTGCTATGTAACCGTTCATTCAGTATAGCATGGCCATCTTGCAAACGTCACCAAACAAATGAGAAAACCTCCGCCCTTGGCCATCCGACAAGCAGCGACCGCGATTAGAGGTTGTCGTCATAGTAGGAAAAAATCCCTGACGGGCTCATCGCTCGCCAGGGATTCTCATTACGCTTCTAGTGCTGCAGCCACAGGAGCTACATCAACTGGGTATACGCTCACTTTTTTGCGATCGCGGCCCAAACGCTCGAATTTCACTACGCCTTGTACCAAAGCGAAAAGTGTATCATCCGAACCGATGCCCACGTTCGTTCCTGGGTGAATTTTCGTACCGCGTTGGCGATAGAGAATGCTTCCCGCAGTAACGGTTTGACCGTCAGCACGTTTAGCGCCAAGGCGCTTGGAATGGGAGTCACGTCCGTTCTTCGTGGAACCTACACCCTTCTTGGAAGCGAAAAACTGGAGATCCAATTTCAACATGATGTTATCCTCCTTCGTGATAGATTGTTTCAATCGTTATATAGTCACCGTAATTGTCTGCAATGGTTTGTAGCATGACGACCATAGATTCCAGAATCACCTGGATTTTGTTCCAATTCTCCGTTACGGTACGAGCGCTTTCTGGAATGGTAACATCCATAAACCCTCGCTCCATGTCGTGAATGGGAATGACACCCGTGAGCGATTCAATCGAATTATAAGTACCGAACGTTACCGCCGATACCGCAGCGCAGACCAGGTCTTTGCCAGGTACGTCATATTCAGCATGGCCTTCCACTACAAAAGATACAATTTGAGGTGAATCCGGTAGTTGACGCTTTATGGTCACGTAGATCATAAGGCAGCCGCTTACGCTTGGATTTTCTCAACTACAACTCTTGTGTATGGTTGACGATGACCTTGCTTTTTGTGATAGTTCTTTTTCGCTTTGTACTTATACACGATAACTTTCGCGCCTTTGCCGTGTTTCTCCACTTTCGCGGAAACTGCAGCACCGGATACCAATGGAGCACCTACAACAACGCCGCTCTCTTTGGATACCATAAGTACACGATCAAAAGAAACAACTTCACCTTCAGCTGCGTTCAATTTCTCGATGTATAGAACATCGCCCTCTTGAACTTTGTACTGCTTACCACCTGTTTCAATAATTGCGTACATTTGCATGACCTCCTCATGTCTCAGACTCGCCTTGTCCAGGTGACGGTCAGGAGCTATACCTGTCCGTTCTTAAACCCGTTTCGCGCGGTTACAGCATGCCTAAACAACACACTTCGAGTATTATATCACACGTACATTCTTATATGCAATGTTTTATTTGCGCTTTCGTGTCATTTCCAGCAGCCCGAGCTTCGTCCATCCGACAACGATCGTTTTGGAACGGTCTTTACGGACGGCCTGCGTGATGTTTTCCATGACCGCTGCGCGGTTCGTTTCCGATGCCATATCAATAAAATCAACAATAATGATGCCCCTGATGTTCCGCAAGCGCAGCAGCCGCGGAATCTCGGCCGCCGCCTCCCGGTTAATGTCGGTCACGGTCTGTTCGAGATCAACGGAACCGGTGTACCGGCCCGTGTTCACATCAATGACCGTCAGCGCTTCGGTTTGATCGATGATCAAATATCCGCCGCTTGGCAGCCAAATCTTGCGTCGGAAGCTGACATTCAGCTCCTCTGTCACACCGAACTGATCGAATAACGGGACTTTGCGGTCATAAAATGCGACGCGGCCCCGCCAGCTCGGATGCTGCTTGCGCAGCAGCAGCTTCATTTCTTCATACACTTTGGCATCGTTCAGCCATACTTCGTTCACATCGGCGGTTATGACATCTCTGGCCAAACGCGGCAGCAGATCCAGGTCTTGATAAAGCTGCTGAGGTGCTGTAGCCTGTTTCATTTTGGAGAGAATCGTTTGCCATAAATCCCGCAAGTTCTGCAAATCGTCACGGATCGCTTCTTCGCTTTGGCCGAGAGCGCCCGTCCGCAGAATGACGCCTTCGCCGGGAAGCAAATTGCCTTCGGCCAGCTGTTTAAGGCGCTGCCGTTCGGTTTCCATATCAATTTTGCGGGAAATAGCGATGTAGTCGGCGTCTGGCATGTAAACGATCCAACGTCCCGGGATGGAAACATGCGTCGTTACTCTTGCGCCTTTGGTGCCTTGCGGTTCCTTCGTTACCTGGACCATGAAGGTTTGCCCTGGTTCGGCGAGCTCCGTGATGGAGGGTTTGATCTTAGGCTGCTTGTCCATATGGACGGGGAGGAGATCGTCTATATAAAGAAAGGCATTCTTCGCTAAACCGATGTCGACGAATGCCGCCTGCATGCCGGGAAGTACGTTGACGATGCGACCCATGTAGATGCTGCCTGCCCGCTTGGAATCAAGCGGATACTGCGAATCATACTCCACAAGCCGCCCCTCTTCCAGCAATGCCGCTTGCGTAAGCTCCGGTGCGCAGTGAATTATAAGTTGCTTCATACACGTTTCACCTCAAAGGTTATTTTACATGAAAAGATCGGAAACTGCACTCCCCGGTTTTTTTCCATCCAAATAACCGCTCACCAATTGCTGCTCGGGCAGAATGGCTTGTATGCGTCCCGCCTCGTTGACAATGTAGATCAAATGATATTTCTCCCTCATAAAAAGCTTGAGCGTATCCGCCATCGTCCGCTGCTTCGTAATTACAATCGGCTGTGCCAGCGTGCCGCGGCTGAGCAGCCTACTGACACGGCTGCCCCGGCCAATCAGAAAGCGAAAGAAATGATACGGCATCTGACGGTACGCATACCAATTGGAAACAAGCAGGAAAATGCCGATGACCAGGATATTGAGCGGGAGCTGCCCGCTGGCCAGCTGGATGACGGCCATCACGATGATCGCGAAGCTTAAGAACATGGAAATCCAGACCGTATACAGAATCGTATTGTGATAGGATAACAAATACCCCAGCAGGGACTGCATAATTTTGCCCCCGTCGAGCGGCATGACCGGTATCAGATTGAACAATAGAATCATGAGATTGGCTTCGATGAAATAATCCCACCACGTGCCTGCACCAATCTCCAGCATTTTCATGAAGTAAGCGAGAAGAATCATCCATACATGCTGAATCGGCCCTGCAACTGCCACGACAAGTTCTTCCCAGGTCGGCACCGTGCCCAGCTCGTCCACAACGAGCACACCGCCGAATGGGAGCAGCTGCACTTCCTTGACGCGCCACCCTAGGCCGTTGGCGGCAGTCAGATGACCCAGTTCATGAACGAGCACGATACCGAACAGCGTGATGGCTTCCAGGAAATAGCCCGTCAAGGCGGAGCCGATCATGACGAGCGTGAATAAAGGATGAAACCGGTAAGTGGTGCCGAACAGTCTAATCAAAGGAAATCACATCCGTCGGATTGACAGGACGGCCGTCCCTCGTGAACGCCACATACAGCGTCCCTTTGACCGGATCCTTCTTCGATGCCTTGCCGATCGGCTCCCCTACTTTCATCCAATCCCCCGCTTCAACGCTCGCTTCTCCCAATCCCCCGTACAGCGATTGCAAACCGCCCGGATGGCGGATGATGACCGTAAGGCCCGTATCGGCCGCCACGCCGGAGAATATGACTTGTCCGGTATCCAGGGCATAGACAGGCGCATAATCCTGCGTATTCAGATTGACGCCAAGCTGGTTAGTCCCATCGAACGGCTTCATAACAGTTCCCTTGACAGGCGCATACATCGTCCGCTTCGAAGTGCTGACTCTGACCGCTTCATCACCTTCGCGATTGAAGCTGGGAATGAACGAGGGCGCGCCGCCGAACCGGTTCTCATACCAATTGGAAAACGCCGTGAAATTATAAGATTCGGTCAGGGAAGCCGCCACGAACTGCTTGCCTTTGTTCGCCCACGGCTCATTCAGTTGAAACATGCCGTACAACGCAGCGAACAGCATGCAGCTGACAAGCAGTTTCATCGCTATTTTACGCGGTGACGGAGGGGCAAACAGACCTCTCTCGCCATCCGGATCGTACGCATCGCCGCCAAGCGTCTTATCCATCCGCACCTTCTGCTTCCAAGCGTATTCCGGGTCCTCCAGCTCCAGTCTTCTCTTCCAATCTGAGTCCACATAGAGCGGGAGCTCCGGCTGCTGCCGGGGAGGTGCGGCTTGATCCAGGGACCGCGTTGCTCTCGCCGGACTTCCATTCAGGCTGGAATTATCCGCTGCCTCGCGCAAATGGCGAAGGCGTTCTAACCGCCGTTGTTTCACTTTATCTTTGACTTCCATGGAAGCCCCCTCCTGTACATAGTCTTCAGAGTCGTACGAGCTAAGCTTGCTTAGTACAGCCTATGAGAAGAAGGACAAGATTATGTGAATATACGAAAAAGCCCGCTGGCTGGGGACCAGGGGCTTCCTTATGCGTGTACCATGAAATCCGTTAAAACAATTCGAGCTCGCGTTCCTGATGCAGCTTCACGCTCATAACGAGGCCGAGCGAAAGCATATTGATGAGCAGGGACGTTCCTCCGTAACTGACAAAGGGCAGCGTAATCCCCGTCAAAGGCATGATGCCGATCATCATACCGACATTTTCGAAAATTTGAAACACGAACATGGACACGACGCCGACAACGATATAAGCTCCGCTAAGCTGAGTGCTTTGGATGGAAATCAGAATCATGCGGTAAATAAGCAAGAAATAAATGAGCAGCAGAACGGCCGATCCGCGGAACCCGAACTCTTCTCCCACAACGACGAAGATCGAATCCGAATACGCGAACGGAATAAAATTACTGTGCACGGAAGTCCCCTTCAGGAAGCCCTCGCCTTCCAGGCCTCCGGACCCGATCGCCCGAATCGCGTTCCGCACCTGATAGCTGTCGTCATCGGTAACGTTCTGCGGGTAGAGATACGTATCGATCCGGTCCATCCAGTGGCTGAAGCCGTACCCTTTGAGCGCCTCGAATAAAGGATCGTGGAACGTCTTATAGAGCGTCAGCAGCAAAAAGCCCAACCCTGCCAGCACGACAATACTCACGAGCACATGCGTATATTTAATGTTGCCGATCCAGAGCATCCCAAGCAAAATGATCACGAAAATAATCGCATTCCCCAAGTCCGGCTGAATGAGGACCAGGATGAACGGCAGCAGTACAGCCCCGCAGACTGGGATCAAATCGTTCTTGATTTGCAGCAGGTCGCCGCCTCTTCGAGCCAGCAGCGCCGTCACACAGATAATCAGGATCAGCTTGACGAGCTCCGCCGGCTGGAAGGTCAAACCGCCCGGAAGCTCGAACCAGCCTCGGGCACCGTGGATTTTTTTGCCGAAGAAATAAACCGCAATTAGGGACACAATACCGATGCCATATAAGAAAGGAGCAATTCGAATAAGTACGCGATAATCGAACATGCTGCACGCCAGAAAAGCGACAAGGCCGACGGCATACAGAATAAGAATTTTGGAAATCGAGATGACGATCGACGGATGATCCACCGACGCGCTGTAGACCGTCATTGTGGAGATGATCATGAAGGCAAACAAGATGACAACAATAGGAATATCGATCTTTTTCAGTTTGGCAAGCACAGCTCGATCATCCTATTCCGATAAACTTTTTCATGCGTTTGACCCAGCCAGTCTTGTCTTCCAGCTGCATGAGAGGAACCGTATCCCCTAAGATGCGGCGCGCCACGTTCCGGTAGGCAATCGCCGCGCGCGATGAAGGATTCATTACGGTCGGTTCGCCTGCATTGGCCGCTTTGATGACATGCTCGTCATCGGGAACTATGCCAAGCAAATCGATGGCAAGCACCGAGCAGATTTCATCGATGTCCAGCATCTCGCCCTTCTTCATCATCATCGGACGAATCCGGTTAATGATCAGTTTGGGCGCGGTAATTTTCTCATTCTCCAACAGTCCGATAATCCGGTCGGCATCGCGCACGGCGGCATTCTCCGGAGTGGTGACGACGATCGCCTTATCGGCTCCGGCCACCGCATTCTTGAAGCCTTGCTCAATGCCTGCCGGGCAGTCGATAATGACGAACTCGAAATCTTTCTTGAGTTCAAGAACGATATCCTTCACCTGCTCCGGCGATACCGCATGCTTGTCCTTCGTCTGGGCTGCCGGCAGCAGGTATAACTCCTCGAAGCGCTTGTCTTTGATCAAGGCTTGCTGCAGACGGCAGCGTCCTTCGGCGACATCGACCAAATCATAAATGATCCGGTTCTCAAGCCCCATCACAACGTCCAGATTGCGCAGCCCGATGTCGGTATCCACCATGCAAACTTTTTTCCCCAAAAGCGCCAATGCTGTTCCAAGATTTGCTGAAGTCGTTGTTTTACCAACGCCACCTTTTCCAGAAGTAACAACGATTGCCTCTCCCATATGTTCTCACCCCACGCGCATTTTTCTAGTATTCAATCTTGCTTTCCATGGACATTCGGATCCGGCCAAAGCCGGTGAAGCTGATGCAGCTTGTCGATTTCCATCTTGCCGTCCTTCACATAGGCGAATTCCATGAAGGCTTCGTCAATCCCCCACTCATCCGGAGAACGGCTAATGATCCCGGCAATTCGCAGTTGAGTCGGACGCATGTGCGATGCGGCGATAATCGCCTTATCGTCACCGTCGATACCGGCATGCGCCATGCCGCGAAGCGACCCCATGATGTAGATGTTGCCCGTTGAGGTAATCGTTCCTCCCGGATTCACATCGCCTAGATATAGTAAATCACCCTCATGATGGAGGGTTTGTCCTGAGCGAATCATTCCTTTAAGTGTCGTCATTGTGACAGCAGGCTCTTCCGCAGCTGCATCCTTGCGCGGCTCGCTTTCGATCGACTGAATGAGCAGGTTGCCCTTCTGCTTAATGACGGATCGGATTTCTTCTTTTTGTTCCTCGGTCGCTTCCCGGCTGCCTAATTTCACATGAACATGTATGATCGGACCGGTCAAAATCTGCTGATGCGTCTTCTCCAGCTTGTGCTGCAGCTCCTTCAGCAAATCCTGCCATTCGCAGGCATCGTTAAGCAAAAAAACAAGGCCATCTTTGACCCCTTTTATCATCACATGGTGCTTGGTTACGGACATAGTTCATTGACAACCTCCCAACCTATACATTTCGGCTCATGTTCCTGAATTTCCTGCTAACCGCTTGGAAATTTAATCTTCGCTATTCGCAGGCACGATCCGCTTGCCTTCGAGCAGCTTGCGAATCGGGACGTAGCAAATCAAAGCAAATAGCAGATTGAACAGGACGCTCGGAAGCATGTAATGGGTGAGAGCAAATTGCAGATCGATGTCAATTAACTTGAACAACCGGTTGATTCCATAGTTAATGAGCTCAAATACGAGCAAACCGACTCCGGTTATGAGCAAATTGTAAAAAATCAGGTTAGGCTGTCTTCGCTGCGCAAGTCCGGCCAAATACCCCGTCAGGCCCATCCCGAAGGAATAAACGCCGAGCATTGCGCCGTAATAGTTGAAATCGTTCAAAAGACCGAAGATCAGCCCATAAATCAATGCGGAATGACGATGATGAAAAAGTCCGATAAACATAATAAAAACGAGTGTAAAATGGGGGGTCACATGCACGCTGGCTTGCCAAGAAGACGGGATCAGCCAAACCATAATCGTGCCTTGCAGGACGAACAATCCCAATAGAATGAGCCACAGCAAATGTCGAGTCACGTAACGGCTCACCTCATTTCACTTCCGGAACTTCGACGACGAACACTTCACGAATGCGGTTGAAAGAAGCCTTCGGCTTCACCATCACCTTATACGTGATGCCGAATTCCCCGGGACCTATAGAAGAAATTGTTCCGACTTCAATCCCTTTGGGAAATACTTGTCCCAAGCCCGATGTAATAATCGTATCCCCGACTTTCATATCGTCGGCATGCTCCACCTTATTCATCACAAGCTCGCCTGTTTTGGGATCAAAGGATTCGATCATCCCAAACGGCTGATTCTCATTGCCCTTCACCGTAACGGCGATCGCCTTGGAATTGTTGTCGGTGTCCGTAATCTCGGTCAACAATTGTACGTTGGAATGGAAGCCGAACACTTTGCTCACACGGCCGACCAAGCCGTCGACGGTCATCACCGCCATATTCTCTTTGATGCCGTCCTTATCGCCTAAATTAATAGTCACCGTGCTGTTGTACGGATCCGGGTCGATCGTTACGACCTCGGCAATCCGGTACGTATACACGTTAGCCTGACGCTGACGCTCCGTAAAGCCGAGGGCTTCCATCAGGCGCTTGTTTTGCGACTCCAGCTCATTCAGGCGCTGCGTATCCCGCGCATACTGCGTCAAGGTCAGCTTCAAGGTCTTGTTTTCCTCGTAAATGACACTGAGCTGCCGGATATCCTCGAAGAAACCCGCCACTTGCGCAGCGGGCTTATAGAAGAGTCCTTGCGTCCACGATACCGTATCTTTGACAAATTTCTCCGGCCATGTCATCGGTACCCGGGGGCCCAGCGTTAATCCCATCAATATAAAGAAGCAGACTAATCCGAACATCAGAAAAATCAGCCTCTTATTTCCCATGAATTTAAACAAAGTAAGCACACCTTCTAACGAATTTTAACGCAATTTTAACGCTTATATCGTGTACTTGAGCCAGACTTGTTCTTGAATAGATGAATGTTCTCGAGCGCACGTCCGGTTCCGATTGCCACGCAATCCAGCGGATTCTCGGCCACTAGCACCGGCATGCCGGTCTCTCTCGCGAGCAAGCGGTCCAAATTGCGGAGCAGTCCGCCGCCGCCGGTCAGCACGATGCCGCGATCCATAATATCCGCCGACAATTCGGGCGGACACTTCTCCAGCGTCACCTTCACCGCTTCGACAATCGCATTCACCGTATCTGTGAGAGATTCGGTAATTTCATCGGAAGTGACGCTCATCGTTTTGGGCAAACCGGAGACGAGGTCACGTCCGCGGATCTCCAGCGTTTCGGGCTTGTCCATCGGAAGAGCGGAGCCAATTTCCATCTTAAGCGTTTCTGATGTGCGTTCCCCAATCATCAGATTGTATGTACGTTTAATGTATTGAATAATGGCTTCGTCCATTTCATCTCCGGCGATTCGGATGGAACGGCTCGTCACGATGCCTCCGAGCGAGATCACGGCAACCTCTGTCGTACCGCCGCCGATATCGACTACCATGCTGCCTGTCGGTTCCCAAACCGGCAGGTCCGCACCGATGGCAGCTGCGAACGGCTCCTCAATCGTATAAGCTTCGCGCGCTCCCGCTTGTTTGGTGGCGTCTTCGACGGCGCGTTTCTCAACGGCGGTGATGCCGGAAGGCACACAGACCATCACGTTGGGATGCCGCTGAAACAACCAGCGCTGCTTCTGGGCTTGCCGCAAGAAATAGCGAATCATCGTTGAGGTCGTGTCGAAATCTGCAATAACGCCGTCTTTCATCGGGCGGATCGCACGGATGTTGCCCGGCGTCCGGCCGATCATTTTTTTCGCTGCGTCTCCGACAGCTTCGATTGTTTTTGTATCCGTACGCAGAGCAACCACGGAAGGTTCTCTGACGATTATGCCTCTGCCTTTTACATATACCAATGTATTCGCGGTACCCAAATCAATTCCTAAATCTTTCGTAAAGCCTCCGAACATGGCAGTTACTCCTTTCCTATTGCCAACCTATTATATTACATAAAGCCTTGTTCCTTCAAACTTATGAATCTCTGATCACCAATGATAACATGATCCAGCACTTCAATTCCAATGATTCTTCCGGCTTCGACCAACCGGGCTGTCAATTGGATATCTTCCGGGCTTGGCGTCGGATCGCCGCTTGGATGATTATGTACACAGACGATAGATGCACTGCTCCGTTTGATGGCTGCGCGGAAAACTTCCCGGGGATGCACGATGGACGCATTCAAGCTGCCCATGGACAGCGTCTCCTGCGCAAGCACGTGATTTTTCGTATTGAGAAACAAGCAAACGAAGTGCTCTTTCTGCAAATAACGAAGATCCTCGCTAACGAGACTGGCGATATCCTTCGGAGAGCGGATCGTCATCCGGTCGGTCAATGCGCTCTTGGCCAGCCGCCGTCCCAGCTCGATGCCGGCCATAATTTGCAGCGCCTTGGCATTGCCGATCCCTTTGATCTCCTTGAGCTGATCAATGCTCATATCCACCAGGCTGCGCAACCCTCCGCATTCGCTCAATACGCGGTCGGCCAACCGCACCGCAGATTCGGCAACCGTCCCTGTTCGCAGCATAATCGCCAAGAGCTCCGCATGACTCAGCGCCTCGGCTCCATAATGGAGCATTCGCTCCCGCGGTCTCTCCGCAAGCGGCACTTCACGCAGCAATAAACGTTCTTCCATCAATTCCCCTCTTTCCTCCTGTAGGTTGTGTCACTTGTTCGCATCCCATTCATATGGGATTAGCCCGTTAAACGGCACAAAACCCTCGGATGGGTTAGATCCGAGGGCTTCTAGGACAATTGCTCATTATTCGTTTGTGTACATCCGAAAGCTTTCACTTTCTCCAGCATGCTGCCGATTGTATAACCATCGAAGTACGTTTCCATTTGCTTCTCGGCGTCGGTGAAGATGTTGCCCATCACCTTATCCATCTTGGATGAAATCATACAGGCATTGTTCTTCTCATCGCCGGAGCACCAACTAGGCTTCAAGGAGCCGTGGCACGTCAACCTGTAGATCTCACCGAGGGTGACCTCGTCCGGATTCTGGCAGAGGATGAAACCGCCTCCGATGCCTTCCTTCGTAGAAACGTAGCCTGCTTTGCGCAGAAAGCCCATCACTTTACGGATACGAGCTGAGTGCGTAGATACATTCGCAGCAATTTCTTCACTGGTTGCCATATGATCGGGCAGATTTGCGAGAAATACGAGACTATGGACGGCTATTGTAAATTCGCTGTTCATGGCCAATCCTCCCTGATGAATGCGAAGTCATGTCGCTTACTGTCATTGTAACCGTTACAGATAGCACAGTCAATGTGTGAAAGTCTGGAGGGCGGCCTTACAGCACCTGAATGTCGAAGTTCAGCAGCAAATCGCTCAGCAAAAACAGCGGTAAGCCTACCACGGTGAAATAATCCCCTTCAATGGACTCCACAATGGTCGCGCCGATCCCTTGAATCGCATACGAGCCGGCTTTGTCCTTCGGCTCCCCGGTTGCAATGTAGCGCCGAATCTGCTCATCCGACATGGCTTTCATCCGCACGTGCGTCACACTGTGTGAGACGACTTCCCGGCCCGTCGCCGCGTCGACACAAGCCACTCCGCTGTATACTTGATGCGTCGTGCCCTGCAAGGCTTGCAGCATCCGGAAGGAATCCGCTTCATCCACCGGCTTGCCAAGCACCTCATCATGCAGAACGACGACGGTGTCCGACCCGATGATGATCCCATGCTTGTCGGCGGCATCCAGCATTTCCCTGACGGTTGACGCTTTGCGGATGGATAAAACTTCTACAAGCTCCGCCGGCGTTATTTTTCCTTCTACGGTCTCATCCGCGTCGCTCACCCGAATGATATAGGGTAGTCCAAGCGCTTGAATCAACTCCTGCCTCCGCGGCGAGGAAGAGGCAAGGATCAATCTTTGTTTATGGTTAAGGGTATGGCTCAACGGTAACAACTCCTAGGTTCAGATTATTATAGCTTGCGGTATAGGAGGAAGGCTCCTACCAAGCCAAGAATGCTGCACAAGTTTAGTCTCACCACAAGGTGGAGCTCATATTTCACGACTTGCAGATCCGCCTCGGGATCCCACGTAATCGCGACCGATTTGGTCAAGAACGATAGAGCAGGCACAGACGCCAGCAGCTGGCCGATGATAATCCCGGTAATTAAGCCGATGATCAGAAAAATGATGAGCGTGAAGGTGCCTTTTTTCAATTGCTGTCATCCTCTCTTCTATGTACAAGCCCTATTATACGAGCATGTTCTAATTTTTGCCATGACAAATATGGTCCATGGTGTTTCTTACCTGCTTACAACCCTGACCGATCCTAGTAAGATAGTTTAGTGGAGGTATTTCAACAATGACTTTACTCAAAAGACTTGTCCTGTTCACCTTGCTTCTAACCTTTGCATTCCCTTACCAAGCTTTCGCTTACAAAGTCGTCATCGATGCCGGACACGGCGGGAGCGATCCCGGAGCCATTGGTGTAAACGGTTTGCGGGAGAAAGATGTCAACCTGGACATCTCGCAAAAGCTGCGGGACGAGCTCACCGCTCGAGGCTACGAGGTCGTCATGTCGAGAACCGACGACACGTACTGGTCGCTCGCTCAGCGCGTAGCCTACACCGACTCCCTGCAAGCGGATTTATTCGTATCCATTCATGCCAACTCGCATCCGAACAGCGCAGTGAAAGGTTCCATGGTGCTGTATTACGACAACGATTACCCGCAGGAAGACTATCCGGCCAGCGATAAAATGAAGCAGCTCACGCCATACAGCAAAGATTTGGCGCAGCATGTTCTGGATTCGCTTGTGTCGGCTGCCGGAACCAAAAACCTGGGGCTGGTGCCGAGCGCGGTTTATGTGGCCCGCATGGGCAGCATTCCCAGCATTCTGGTGGAAACCGCATTCCTAAGCCAGTCCGGCGACGCAGCTATGCTGGCGGACGATGCCGTCCGGGCGAAAATGGCTGTCGGCATTGCGAACGGCATTGCGGCTTATTCCCCTCCGCTCTTCACGGACACCCTCGGACATTGGGCCAGAGAAGCGATTGTGCGCATGAAAAATAAAGGCGTCATCGAAGGCATCGCCAACCGGTATGAGCCCGACCGCGCTTTGAAACGCTCCGAGTTTCTCGCCTTGATGGACCGCACGTTCTCCTTCAACAAGCTTGAAGCGGCTTGCGCGCCGAGCGGGACCGTCACCTCTTCGGTTTACAGCTGCTCGGAGGGAACTGCCAAGTACAAGGACTTGCCTGCAACTCACTGGGCAAGCCCGCTATTCGCCAAAGCCCAGAAGTTGAACCTGCTCCAGGGCTATGCCGACGGGACGATTCGCCCCGACCAGCCGATCACGCGAGGCGAGGTGGCCTACCTCTTCGATCGTCTCCTCCAGCTATCGGCCAAAACCGGCAGCCAAAGCGCAGCTCCTAAGGCTTCATTTGACGATGTGCCTGCTGCACTATGGAGCGCGAAAGCGATCTATGCATTGAAGCAGAAAGGCATCATCAACGGCATCACCGATACGTCGTTCCAACCTGACCGAACGATGACGCGTGCGGAGATCGCCGCCTTGCTGGACCGTTATTACGCCAAATAGGAGCCCTCAATGACGAGCGGAACGCCGCCAAGCACGGCAAAAAGCCTTCCCGAGATTTCTCTCGGGAAGGCTTTTTTGTGGAGCCCGATGCCCGGGGATCCGGGACTCGGGACCGGGACCGGTGCACCAACATAGGCACCGGCACCGGCCGGCTAACGGACACTGCGGCGCTTATTCGGCGGAAAACGGCCATTTGGCCATTGTAACGACACCAGAACCGCTATTTACCGGTTTCGGCGCGATTTCGCGCTTAGATCGGCATAATAAGGTCTCCGGTGTCCGTTAGCTTGGATGCAAGCCCATTGTCCCACGAATAGCGGCTGTGGTGACCGTTAGCTTCGCCAAGTGCATCCAACAAAGCTTCATAAGCTCTGTCGGAGCACTGCATCATCCTAGGAGGCCACGCTAATCTTCTTGAGCAGCTCCTTCTGCGCCAGGATGTATTGCATCATGGAAGTTTGGGCCTGCCACAGCATCGCCGTGGAAGGCGATTTTTTGTATTCATCCATAGACTGCACGGCGCTGTTCAAGGAAGCAGTCATTCTTTGCACGATTGGCTTGGAATCGTCGTTTAAGCCTTCGTTCAGCGCAGCCGTCAGGGTGGTTAAGTTTTGATGCGAGGCGTGAATGGCTTGCAAGGAGCTGTCCGAAAGCGCCGTCGGCTTCGTTTCCGCAAGATGAATGATGGCCAATTCATTGATCGTCCCCACCAGCTTATCCCCCTCGGCAATAAAGGAAGGGACCGCTTCCGGCTTCGACCCGCCCCAGCGGATGCCCGCAGCTGCCGGGATATCCAGGCTTTTGACATACACCTCGATCGTCTTGTCCGCCGTTTGGACCTGCTGCCTGAGGGTAGTCGCATCCTCTTTGCTTTTCGCAAATCCCACAAAAACAGTAGGTTTATCCGAAGCATCGAGCGCGGAAGCCAAGCCTTTCTTCCTCAGCGTATCCTGAATTGCTTGAGCGCCCTGCAAGGAGCTGAAAACGCCGTTTTGCAGGAAATTATAGGATTTGGCTGGAATCTGTACAGGGGTCACAGCTCCCGCCGCGGCCGGAACCGTGGTTCCTTGATCCGTTCCCGTTGAGGCAGTACCGCCCGGGGCCTTGGACGTTCCGCCCGATTGAACGTTCGATGTCGGCAAGGCGATTGTATTTTTGCCGGAAGCCGGATCCGCCTTCTGGCCATCCGAAGAAAACATGGATAGGACGAAGAAGCCGAACGCGATCCCCGTTACAACAGCTCCCGCTACCGAGGTGGCAATGCGAATCCAGGGTGTGCCGCCCGATCGGGCATATCTCGGCCCTATTTCTTCTTCGATATAAGGACCTTGCTGCGTCCAAGTTGACCATTCGTCGCGATTGCGTTCGGTCACCGGCTCCGGCCTATGCGGTGCGGGCGGCGGCGTCTCCCGGCTTTCCTGCTGCTCCCGCACGGCCTGGGATTCGCGAATGATTCGTTCCACCCGCTCCCCTTCCGTCTCAAACTGGCTCGTCCAGCTCCCGAAATCCGTCGTGAACGTATTCAGGGCATGCGGTTCAAACAAGCTTTCGACTTGTTCCCGCTCCGCCTGATGATAAGGCGTAACTCCTTCCTGCTGGCGTGAATCTCTATTTTCGCTGTCTATGACTTTGAATTCTTCCTGATAGAGAGGGATGACCTTCTCTTCCGGACTCGGCACCCGCGTTCCTTTGCGTCCGGCATCCGCAGCTTCCTTGCCGTCAAAACGATACGTGATTCTTGCTTTACTCATGCCCATTTCACTCCTCATCATCTGTATTTGGAAACGGTCCTGCCGTCTTCTTGTCCAAATCTTCTGTTACTAGATTATGATTGAGAGAGTTGAAATATGTTCGCTTGGCACAAAAAAAGACCGCCTACAGCCAATTGGCATGCAGCGATCTTTCTTCTAATCGTTCGTCTCGTATTTCTTGCGCAGTGATTTTGCCAACCCGTCGGCCGCTTTCCATATATCGCCGGCTCCCATCGTCAGCACCAAATCTCCCGGCTGCACGCATTCGATCAAATAGGTGAGAACCTCATCCCGCGTAGCGATATGCCGCACGTTCGGATTGCTGTTGCTCTTAATCAACTCTACCAGCTTGGCTGAGTCTACGCCTTCGATCCGCTGCTCGCCCGCCGGCGAATAAATGTCCGTAATGATGACCTCGTCCGCCTCATCGAAAGACCGGCTGAACTGCTCGAACAAATAATACGTTCGCGTGTAACGTTGAGGCTGGAACACCGCTATGATTCGTTTGCCCGTAGCTTTGGCAGCGGAGATGGTCGCTTGAATTTCAGTCGGATGATGTGCGTAATCATCGATGACCAAAATATTTTCGACTTCTCCGAGCACCTGGAATCTGCGCTTGGCTCCGCGGAACTCCTGAATCGCTTCGGCAATTTTGCTGAAAGACAGGCCCGCTTCCAAGCAAGTGATTAACGTCGCGAGTGCGTTATAAACGTTGTGCTTACCCGGAACGGACAAGGAAATTTGGCCTAGTGCCGCTCCCTTGCAGTGAACGGTAAAAGTCACTTTCCGGTCGCCTAACGTAATATCGCTGGCCACATAGTCAGCATCGGTTTCTATGCCGTACGTGACGACTTCGCTTTGAATGGACGGAATCATTTCACGCAAGAAAGCGTCATCTTGGCAAACGATCGCTTTGCCGCCCGGGCGCACTTGCGAGAGGAACTGCTTATAAGCTTTCTTCAAGTTCTCGAAATCGCCGTTATAGTTCTCCAGATGATCCGCTTCGATATTATTGACCAGGGCAAGCGTCGGATGGTATTGCAGGAACGTGCCGTCGCTCTCGTCGGCTTCCGCGACCACGAATTCGCCTTTGCCCGCTTTGGCGTTGCTGCCCACATTCATAATTTCCCCGCCGATAATATAGGTCGGATCCATACCGCAGATCTCCATGACCAAGGCGATCATCGAGGACGTCGTCGTTTTGCCGTGTGCTCCGGCTACCGCAATGCCTTTGCGCTCATTCATGAGTCTGGCCAGCATTTGGGAGCGGTGAATGACCGGAATGTTTAATTCTTCCGCTGCTTGCATTTCCACATTGTCTTTGGACAAGGCTGTCGAATAGACAACCAGATCCGCACCCGATACGTTGCGGGCTTCATGCCCGATGAAAACCTGCGCACCCTTGGCTTTCAATTTCTCCGTTAACTCTTGGTGTGCCAGATCGGAACCGGAAATCCGGTATCCCATTTCAAGCATGACTTTGGCAATAGCACTCATGCCGTATCCGCCGATGCCTATAAAATGTACGTGTTCAGCTTGACTCACGCCGTTCTCACCATCCTTTTTCAGAATCGGTTTGATAGGTAATCCAAGAACGAACATCAGAGATTAAATACAGCGTGCCGGATACGACCGCCAGATCATCCTGCTCAGTTCTGCTTGTAAGGATTTCCAGTGCCTGCTTCCAATCTGGCTCCACGACGATATCCACCTGACGGTTCATATCATGGAGCAGCTCACGTGCCAGGTCGGCAAGCAAGGAGGCATCCCCTTTTTTATGAAAATCGGGTTCCGTCAGAATAAGAGTATCCACCAATGGTAGTATATGCCTGAGGTAGCCCGTATGATTCTTTGTCGAAAGCATTCCCATCATAAGGTGAAGCTTCTTGTAGCTGTATACGGTTTGGAGTGCGGCAGCCAGTGTCGCAGCCCCTTCCGGATTATGCGCGCCATCGAGCAGAATGCGCGGCTCGTTCGAGATCATCTCGAGACGTCCGGGCCAACGGGTCTCTTTCAACCCTCTGTACAAGTCCTCATCATCTACGATAAGGGCGTAGTATTGTCGCAGCACCTCCAGCGTCATCACAGCCGCAGCGGCATTTCTCAACTGATGCTCGCCATTGAGGGAAATCGGCAATCCGGGAATCGGCCGGAAAGGCCCCCGGAAATCGAAGGTTTGAAGATCCAGCTCGCTTGTGACATTGGAGAAGTCGAATTGCTGCCCCAGCGTGTACAAGGTTGCCTTCTTCTCTTTCGCCTTCTGCTCGATAACGCTCAAGCCTTCGTGAGGCTGCGCTGCAGTAATGATCGGAACGCCTGATTTGATAATTCCGGCTTTCTCCGCCGCCACCTTCTCGATCGTATCTCCCAGAATCTCCATATGGTCATGGCCGACGTTAGTAATGACGGTTACGACCGGATTGACGATGTTCGTGCTATCCAGCCTTCCCCCCAGGCCCGTCTCCCATACCACATAATCGGGATAAGCCACTTTGCCGAAATACAGGATCGCCAGCGCCGTGGAAATTTCGAACATGGACGGAGCGCCGAGCTCCGTTTCGGCAATCTCGTCAATGACAGGCTTCATGTCATTAACTAATCTTAGCAGTACGTCGTCCGGAATATCCTCACCGTTCACTTGGATACGATTCGTATACTTCTCCAAATACGGGGACGTGAACGTCCCCACATCATAGCCGCACGCCCGCAAGACGGATGTTAAATATGCGCAGGTAGAGCCTTTGCCGTTCGTTCCCGCCACATGAATGAATTTCAATCTGCGTTCGGGATGTCCGAGCTTCTCCATCAGCATCTCCATGCGCGCTAACCCTGGTTTGATGCCAAGCTTTTCCATCCGGCCCACAATCCAGGCAATCGCCTCTTGCGCGCTCTGGAATGCGTCCGGATGATTGTCTTTGATTTCGTTCATCGATCTCATCCTCATTTACTATATGAATCACCTTGTATGCGTAACTAGGCAATCGTTGGTTTTGCGAAAATTATGCTTGTAATTCCGCTAATCGAGCAATCACTTTAT
Source organism: Bacillus sp. 3255 (assembly GCF_031456485.1). Taxonomy (NCBI): domain Bacteria; kingdom Bacillati; phylum Bacillota; class Bacilli; order Caryophanales; family Bacillaceae; genus Bacillus; species Bacillus sp. 3255. Next base: position 73,863 of record NZ_JAVDUS010000029.1, on the reverse strand, counting down.
CCCGCTTATCCGCATAATCGGCAAGCTTCGCTTTCTCTTCCTCGATGACCTTCGCAGGCGCCTTGGCGACAAAGCCTTCGTTGCCCAGCTTCTTCTCGATACGGGCCACTTCGCCGTGCAGAGTCTGCAGCTCTTTGTCCAGCCGCACCAGCTCTTGCGCGATGTCGATCAGCCCGGCCAGCGGCAGGAACAGCTCTGCGCCTGTGATGATCGCCGTCATCGCTTTGTCAGGGGCCGCCATGTCGGCATTGATTTGCAGCAAGGACGTGTTGCAGAAGCGTTTCAAATAGTCTTCGTTACGCTGCAGAATAGCTTGCGTTTCGACGCTTGCCGGTTTGATCAGCAGCTCTACCTTCTTGCTCATCGGCACGTTGACTTCGGAACGGATGTTACGCACGGAGCGAATTGCGTCCATAAGCAGCTCCATCTCGCGCACCGCATCCGGGGATTCGAACGCCGGGTTCTCCGTCGGCCAGGATGCGAGCGTGATCGTTTCGCCTTCATGCGGCAGATGCTGCCAAATCTCCTCGGAGATGAACGGCATGAACGGATGGATCAGGCGCTGCGTGCGGTCGAGCACATAAGCGAGGACGGACTGCGTCTTTCTCTTCGCAGCGGCATCCGTGCCGTACAGGCTCAATTTGCTGAACTCAATGTACCAGTCGCAGAGATCGTCCCAAATGAAGTTGTACAGCAAGCGTCCGGTTTCACCGAATTCATAGCTGTCGATGAGACGGGTAACATCGCGCACGGTTTCGTTCAAACGATGCAGAATCCAGCGGTCCGCCGTACCGAGCTCGCCGGACAGATCGATGTCCGCTGCCGTTACGCCTTCGAGATTCATCAGCGCAAAGCGGGAAGCATTCCAAATCTTGTTGGCGAAATTCCGCGCCTGCTCGACGCGCTCCCAACGGAAGCGGAGATCCTGCCCCGGCGTGCTGCTGGTCGAAATCATATAGCGCATCGCATCGGCGCCGTACTTCTCGATAACCTCCAGCGGGTCTACGCCGTTGCCGAGCGATTTGGACATTTTGCGGCCTTCCGAGTCGCGTACGAGACCGTGCATCAGAACGTCTTTGAAAGGAATTTGGTCCGTGAATTCGAGCGCCGTGAAAATCATCCGGGCTACCCAGAAATAAATGATATCATATCCCGTTACTAGAACATTCGTAGGATAGTAACGTTTCAAGTCCTCCGTATCGTTCGGCCAGCCCAATGTGGAGAAAGGCCATAGCGCAGAGCTGAACCATGTATCCAGTACATCGTTATCCTGCTTCAGGTTCGTGCTTTGGCAGCTGGAGCAGGCATGGGCATCCTCGCGCGATACGGTGATATGGCCGCAATCCGCACAATGCCAAGCCGGAATACGGTGACCCCACCATAGCTGGCGGGAAATACACCAGTCGCGTACGTTCTCGATCCAGTTCAGGTACGTTTTCTCGAAACGGTCCGGTACGAAGTTAACGCCTTTGCCCGATTTCTGCGCTTGAATCGCTTGATCGGCAAGCGGCTGCATCTTCACGAACCACTGCGTGGACAAGTACGGCTCGATAACCGCGCCGCTGCGCTCGCTGTGCCCTACCTGGTGAACGTGCTCTTCAATTTTGATCAGAACGCCTTGTTCTTTGAGGTCGGCCACGATTTGCTTGCGGCACTCGAAACGGTCTAGGCCTTGGTAAGGGCCCGCGTTCGCATTCATCGTACCGGATTCGTCCATAACGAGAATTTGCGGAAGATCGTGGCGCTTGCCTACTTCGAAGTCGTTCGGGTCGTGCGCAGGCGTAATCTTCACTGCGCCGCTTCCGAACTCTTTCTCTACGTACTCGTCGGCAATAACCGGAATCTCGCGGTTAACGATCGGCAGCAGCAGTTTCTTGCCGATCAAGTGCTGGTACCGCTCATCCTTCGGATGTACGGCAACAGCCGTATCGCCGAGCATCGTCTCTGGACGCGTCGTCGCGACCGTGATGGCATCCTGGCCGTCCGTCGTTCTGTAAGTCAGGTGGTACAGGGCGCCTTGCACCTCTTTGTATTCAACTTCGATGTCGGATAGGGCGGTGCGGGCGGCAGGATCCCAGTTAATAATATAGTTGCCGCGGTAGATTAACCCTTTCTCATAGAGCGAAACGAAAACTTCGCGAACCGCTTGGGACAGTCCTTCGTCGAGTGTGAAGCGCTCACGGGAGTAGTCCAAGGAGAAGCCCATCTTGGCCCACTGCTCGCGAATCGTATTGGCGTATTGTTCTTTCCATTCCCAAACTTTCTCCAGGAATTTCTCACGGCCGAGGTCGTATCTCGTTTGCCCTTGCTCGCGGAGCTTCTGTTCAACCTTCGTTTGCGTTGCTATACCCGCATGGTCGGAGCCTGGCAGCCATAGTGTGTCAAAGCCCTGCATCCGCTTCGTGCGAACGAGGATGTCCTGCAGCGTGAAATCGAGCGCATGCCCGATATGCAGCATCCCGGTCACGTTAGGAGGCGGAATCACGATCGTGTATGTTTCCGCGTCCGGACGGCCGCCCGCCTTGAAGAACTCGTTCTTGATCCAGAAGTCGTACCACTTGCGCTCCGCTTCTTTCGGATCGTACGTCGTTGGCATTTGCAATTGTTCTTTGGTTTCATTTGCTTCGGTCATAAGTTTACCTCCATCACTGTTATCGCTGTTGAATCGGCTCTGGGAGCCTGTAATTAATCTTGGACACCGGTAAAATCAAACAAAAAAAGCCCTTCGCCCGCAAAGGACGAAAGGCTTGCTTCCGTGGTACCACCTTTATTCCGCACAGCTTCAATGATGAAGCGCACGGCTCTCGAACAGATAACGGCTGCGGCCGGCAAATGCTAAGCCTGCGACCCTTCGGGCGCTTGCATCACATTCACAACTCCAGGGCGACTTCGTTCGGTTGCTTCCTATGGAACCTTTCAGCGCTGCAGTTCCACTCTCTGAAGGGCATTCCGCCTACTACTCCCTATCGACGTTTCCAATATTACTCAAAATGGTTTACATCATATGATATCGAACATTTGTAACTGAGTCAATATATCATTCCAGTATTACCGATTATACATAAAATATGCTTCAAGTTGAAAGATGTTCCCCACATAGAATAAGAGCCCCCGGCCGTTATCACAGCCGGAGGCTCTTGCCTATGTATCGGTACATTATCTTGGGAGATAAATGACCTGCCCGATAGAAATCTCCTGATCGCTCAGCCTGTTCAGGAGCTGAAGCTCGCGCGGATTGATCTGATAACGCTTGGCGATCGACTCCAGCGTGTCTTCCTTCTGCACGATGCACATCTTCAGCTTGCGGAATTCCTGCGAATTCTCACTGCTCTGCAGGAATAGACGCTTCCATTCGACCGCATCTATACGCGACTCCTCGGCGAGCGCAGCCTGGGCTTCTTCTTCAGACTTCCGCTTATCCGCGAGGTACGAGCCTGCCTTGGACAGCAGGGATTTGATGCCGTACGGGTTAATCTCAACAGCCTCGTTGGCCTTTTTACCAAACGCAACTTTAAGATCCTTCTTCTCTTCCGTAACCACCGTGCTCTCCGAATGGGGGCTCACCTTCAATTCTGTTTGTTCGATCTCCACAACGACCGATCCGCCGTCATCATCTTCCTGAACGGCCGGCGGCGCAAACTGCGGCTCAGGCGTTTCATACACAGGTGCCGGCGGCGGCTGGGACACTTGCGGCTGAGACTCGACCTGAGGCTCGATCTGGGGCTCGACCTGAGGCTCGGGCTGCGGAACCGGCGGAATGTAAGGCGTCTCTTGAATCGGCTCTACGGGTAAAGCGGCCGGAGGTTCGTTCCGCGGATAGTCGACTTCGTGCACGAACGTTACTTCCTCTTCCTCCCGCCAGCTCTCTACCGGAGCCGAAACGATTTCCACACCCTGCAGCGACAGCACACCGGTTACATTCAAGCTTCTCGCCGACAGGAGATCAATATCGAAATTTTCGATCTCCACTTGGATATCCTCGACGCGATGAATGCGATTCAAGGGCAGCGTGATCTCGACAGGAATCAAGTGCTCGAGAAGCCGCGGCGGCCCCCCTTCTTCACTGGCATAGTTGCCGGATAGCTGCAAATTCCCTTTCAGTATCGCTTGATCATCCAAAGTAAGCACCTGAATGTGAGGAACCAATTCCACATCGTTCAACTCTTGTATCCCCGCCAAATCTTCTTGCAGATGAACGCGCTCGTAGATATCGAATCTCAGACCTGGTTGTTGTTCAGACACCGGATTAATCCTCCCTTCCATCAAACCCGGATGCCGGAGGGCATTCTCGGATTGTTGGGCCATTTACTTGTTTGTCTTTCTAAGTATATGGGTGGGAAGGGCCAGGCATGACTACATTTTTGACTTGTCAAGCAGCTGCTGCAAATCTAGCGGCATCGGCGCATGAATCTCGAGCCGCTGCCCTGTGACGGGATGCTCGAAGGTCAGCCGCTCTCCGTGCAGCGCTTGGCGGCCGATTAGACGGGACGAGCCCCCGTACAAGGTATCCCCGACAAGCGGATGTCCGAGATAACTCAAATGCACCCGGATCTGATGAGTGCGGCCGGTGTCCAGCTCCAGCTCAACGAAGGCCGCATCCTTCATCTGGCGAAGCACGCGGTAGTGCGTCAAAGCCTGATCGCCGCCCGGAGCGACCCTCCGCTTGCCCGCATGATGGCGGTCCTTGGCGATCGGCTTATCGATCGTTCCCTGCTTCGCCCGGAATACGCCTTGCGCTATGGCCACATAGCGTCTATCAATGCGCTTCTCGCGCATCGCTTCGTCCAACAGGACATGCGCCCATTCATTTTTGGCATATAAAACGGCTCCCGTCGTATCTTGATCAAGACGATGAATGTGACGCACGGCGCAGGCTTGCCCTGTCGATTCGTAATAATAGGCCACGGCCGAAGCCAATGTCCCGCCTTGACCCGCTTCCGCAGGATGAACCGACATCCCCGCCGGCTTATCTACGACCAGGCAGAAGTCGTCCTCATAGAGAATTCCGATGTCGCGGTTCTCAGGCCGAAACGACGCTTCTTCCTTCGGAAACAGATGAAGCCGGACGATACCGTCTTGAACCCGGATCAGGTTCTGTGAAGCCAGTCTCAGAAAATATTTCTTCGGAACCGGCAAGCAGGCCGCCAATTCTTCCACTGCCCCTGGCTTCAGCGGCTTCCATGCGTCATTCGGGACTTTCAATTCCAGCCATTCTCCGTTTCGTTTCCACTCGGTCATCGGCGCATACCTTTGCGGAACGATAGGACAATGCCTGCCAAAATAAGTAGAAACAAGAATGTTATTGCCATAAGATCTATAGGAAAATCAAAAAAGTAGTATCGTTTCATGAATCTATAACTCCTTAAGGATATTGGGGACGTACACTTTATTTTAACAATTACCAATATCAATTGCATGCAAAAATATGATAATATAAATCTAGTATTGATTTTTTTCGACACTGTCACAACCGTAAGATCTCATAGAATACTAGATCGGGAGAGGAACAACTTGGGTAGTTCAATCTTAGAACATTTTCGCAGTTATAGTTGGCTTAAACGGGTGTTACTCGTTATTGCCATATGTACATTCCTTACTTCAAGCTTTTTATTTCTAACCCCGCCGGGAACATTCATTCGCGAATATTTGGCCAAAACGGTCATTACCACGCAGCATAGGGACTGGGCCTGGATCTTCGTCGGCGCTCAGCGCAGAGACCAGATGGTGCTGGAGATGCAGAACTTGACCGAAGTCAACTCGATCGAGAAGCAGGAGCTGGGTGCGGTGCAGTTCAATAAGAACCGGCCGATCGAAAGCCTGGTGAAAGTCGAAGACATTTCCGGTCAATTCTGGAAAGGCAAAAAAATGTATGTGTACGATCCGCGAACCATTCGCGTTGTGGTGCCTGCGAAGCAAGGAGAAGGCGAACGCATCACCTCCATGGTTCAGCGCACGGGCGCTGTCGCAGGGGTCAATGGCGGCGGCTTTAACGATCCGGACGGACTGGGCAACGGATTTGCCCCAATTGGTGCTATTATGTCCGGCGGCGAAATTCTTTATACCGACCAAGAGGGCAGCATTCCGCAGCATATCGTCGGTTTTACCAAAGAAGGCACGCTCATCGTCGGGAAATATTCGATTGACGAGCTGCTGAAGCTGCATGTAACGGATGCCGTTTCCTTCTATCCCCGCGTCATCGCGAACGGCAAGCCTCTGATCACGAGCGGCGACGGCGGCTGGGGACGCGCACCGCGTACAGCGGTCGGGCAGAAAGCCGACGGTACGGTCATTTTCATCGTTATCGACGGCCGCCAAACGCACAGCGTAGGCGCAACGCTCAAAGAAGTGCAGGATATGTTCCTTGCGGACGGGGTCATTAACGCAGGCTTCCTGGACGGCGGAGCTTCCTCCGAGCTTGTTTACAATGACGAATTGATTACCAAGCCTTCCAGCCGTTATGGCGAGCGCCGCTTGCCATCCGCCTTCCTTGTCTTCGATCATCCGGACCAAGTGAAAGTGGAGAACGTATGGGCAGGACTTACGACCATCGATCCGGGCGGCGCTTACGACCACCCTGATTTCTTGAAAGAACAGGCCGAGAAGAAGGCGAATCAGCCCAAAACGACACCAACGCCTAAACCGACGTCAACACCGTCGAACAAACCTGAGGCCGGCAATGAATCCGGCAAGAACGGTACTGGCGGCAGCTCACAGCAGCCGTCGGATTCTGTGAAGCCAACCCAGTCGGCGAAGCCGCAAACTTCCCCGACACCTACACCGTCAACGCCGGCGGAACCGACTCAGAAACCAACACCGACACCTTCATCAACGCCGCCGCAAGATAACGGCGGAACGAATACAGGCAACGGGGGCTCCTCTGCAGGAGCTTCCGCAACGCCGAAACCGAGCGCGAACCCAACGCCGAGTCCGAATGCGAACCAAGGCGGCGGCAACAGCGGAACCGCACCGACATCGCCGGGATCCGGCGCAGCAGGCGCGACGACGACGACGGCCAAATAAGTTACATAACAAAAGGGAGTCCCGAAGCCATCATCATGGCGGGGACTCCCTCTTTGTTATGCGCTAGGCAAGGCTGAGGCTTAAAGCCGCTTCAAAGCCTCGCGGTGCGCCTCAACCGTTGCCGCGATATCGTCATCCGAATGCACCGTGGATATGAACATGCCTTCGAACTGCGACGGGGCAACCGAAACGCCCAAATCAAGCAAATGGCCGAAATAAGCGTTAAACTTCGCCAAGTCCGACGTTTTGGCCGTCTCGTAGTTCGTTACTTGCTGATCCGTGAAGAACGGGCATATCATCGAGCCTACGCGATTGATCGTGCTCGCAACGCCCAGTTCCGCTGCATTGCGCGCGAATCCGGCCTCGAGCATCGCGGATTTGCGCTCCAGCTCCTCGTATACGTTCGGCTCGCCGAGCAAAGACAGCGTTGCATAGCCTGCTGCCATCGCCAGCGGGTTGCCTGACAAGGTGCCCGCTTGGTAGATCGGACCTGCAGGAGCCACCTGCTCCATGATGTCCAGACGGCCGCCATAAGCCCCTACCGGCAGTCCTCCGCCGATAACCTTGCCTAAGCACGTCAAGTCCGGTGTGATGCCGTAGAGGCCTTGTGCGCAGTTCTTGTGCACGCGGAAGCCTGTCATCACTTCATCAAAAATAAGCAGCGATCCATACTGCTTCGTAATCTCGCGCAATCCTTCCAGGAACCCTGGAGCCGGCGGAACGACACCCATATTTCCGGCGATCGGCTCCACGATGAGTGCGGCGATTTGCTCGCCGAATTTCTCGAAAACGAGCTGAACAGACGCCAGATCATTGTAAGGCACTGTAATTGTATTCGTCGCCACGCTGTCAGGCACCCCGGGGCTGTCAGGCAATCCAAGCGTCGCTACGCCGGATCCCGCTTTGATCAACAAAGAATCCGCATGCCCGTGGTAGCTGCCTTCGAATTTCACGATCTTGTCGCGTTTCGTGAATCCGCGGGCCAGGCGCAGAGCGCTCATGGTGGCTTCCGTGCCGGAGTTCACCATGCGCACCATCTCGATGGACGGTACGCGCTCGATGACTAGCTCCGCCATCTGCGTCTCCAGAAGCGTCGGCGCACCGAAGCTTGTCCCCTTCTCCGCGGTCGCCTTAATCGCTTCCAGCACGACGGGATGAGCATGCCCTACGATAAGCGGGCCCCAGGACCCGACGTAATCAATAAAGGTGTTGCCGTCAATATCCGTGACGCGGGAACCCAAACCTTTGTCCATGAACAAAGGGGTAAGCCCTACGGATTTGAAAGCGCGAACGGGCGAGTTGACTCCCCCGGGAATGATTTTCTTGGATGCCTGGAAGGCAGCCGCTGAGCGCGTGTCGATTCTGCTCGAATTTGCCATAATTTCATACCCCCGATAAGCTTTCTATGATAAAATGTCGACATCATACTATTTGAAAAAGGCGGTACCGATCATGCTTGAATTTATCAAAAAAGTACCTTTGTTCGCGCAGCTGAACGAAGCTCAGCTTGATGCGCTTACGCAAATCTGCACGAGACGTTCCTATAAAGCCGGTACGGTGCTGTTCGCCGAGAAAGAGATCGGCAGCGTGTTTTACGTCGTCGTCAGCGGATCGGTCAAAATCTTCACGACCGGCAGCTCCGGCGAGGAGAAAATATTGTCGATCTGTAAGTCCGGCGAAAGCTTCGGCGAATTATCGTTGATCGACGGCAAGCCGCGTTCGGCTTCAGCCCAAACGTTGGAGGAGTGCGTGCTGCTCTCCATGACGGCGCAAAACTTCCTCGACCTGCTGCGCAGCCATTTCGATATTACGCTCGGCATCATGAAGGAGCTTGGCAACCGTTTGCGCGATACGAATCAGCAGGTCTACGATTTGACCTTCCTCGATGCAAGAACGCGCGTGATCAAGAGCCTGATCACAATGGCCAACAAGCACGGCATCCGCAACGGAAATACGATTACGATTAAGCTTGTGCTGAATTTCGATGAAATCTCCCAGCTGGCCGGTGTCCAGAAGGTGACCCTCATGCAGGTCGTCCGCGATTTGGAGGAGAAACGAATTTTGGCCATCTCCCCGTCTGACTTCAAACTGGATCTGGCCAAGCTTCGTTAAACCGTTACAGCTCCTTCGCGAGCAGCGGTAGGGATTTGGTCGGCCATCTGCCAGGCGGCTTCTTTGCCCTGCCGGATACAGTCTGGAAGGCCGACGCCATGGAAGCCCGCACCCGTAACGAGCACGTTCGGCATCGCTGCCGCAAGCTCCTCCCGGAAAGCTGCAACCTTCTCCAGATGTCCGACCGGGTATTGAGGCATGGAATGCATCAATCGGGTGACCTCCGCGAATCGGGGCTCTGCGGTCAACCCGAGCAGCTGCTTGAGATCGTGCCGCGCCTTGGCGATCAACTGTTCGTCCGACCAAGCCGGCCACTCCTGTTCTCCGGACCGCCCGATATAGCATCTGAGCAGCACTTTGCCTTCCGGAGCCGTATGCAGCCACTTCGCCGAAGTCAGCGTGCATGCCGTAATCGTACTTCCTTCGGTTCTCGGAACGAGAAAGCCCGAAGCATCGAGCTCGAACGGAATGTCTTGACGGTCGAACGCCATGATGACATTCGCTACGGAGATATAATCGATGCGCTCCAGTTCCTTGGCAGCCGGCAGATCGGCCAGCATCCGGGCCGCCTGAAACGTAGGCGAAGTCACAATAACCCCGTCAACGATTTCGCTGTGCCCATCCTCGAAAATCACTTCCGATTGCGCTCCCGACTTGCGCACCGAAGCAACCCCAGTACCCGTACGCAAATCCGCAGATTCCAGTGCATGAACCAGACGGTCTACCATCGTTTGCAGCCCTTTTTTGAACGTAACGAACACCGAATGCCTAACGGCGGCAGGCAGGTGCGCCGTTTCTTCGGTCACGTTCTTGCGGCTCGCCATCATGCCGAGTATCAAGCTTCGGTTCTTCTGTTCCATCATGCGAAACTGCGGGAACGTCGATTTCAAGCTGAGCCGGAACGTATCGCCGGCATAAATCCCGGCGAGCAAAGGCTCGACGATGCGTTCCAGCACTTCCTTCCCTAACCTCCGCTCCAGGAAATGACCCAGCGATTCGTCCGCCGTCATCTCCCGCTTCGGCAGAATGAGATCGAGGGCCGCCCGCATTTTGCCCATCGGAGAAATCAGTCCGGTCTTCATGAAGGGCGTCATCTGCGTCGGTATCCCAAGCACGAGACCCGGCGGCATCCGGTGCAGCTTGCCTTGGCGGACAATGTACGTTTTCTTGGCCTTGGGATTCGTACCTGTCAGCTCGTTCTCAATGCCGAGGTCGTAAGCCAAGTCGATGATAGGGCGCTTCCTGGCCAGGAATGAATCCGGCCCTTTCTCAATGACGAAGCCTTCCTTCTCCAGTGTCCGGATCTTTCCGCCGAATGACGGAGACTTCTCGACGACCGAGAGGCGGAACGGCTTTCCTTCCGACTCCAACCGTTTCTTCAAGTAGTACGCGGCGCTAAGTCCGGTAATCCCCCCGCCAATAATCATGTAATGAGGAATGGGGGCACTCATGACGCACCGTTCGTCTCTTGCCATTTCTTATGAACGACATCGCTCAGCGTTTGCATATAGAGGGGATCGGTATTCAGCGATTCGGTTCTTTCCAGGTGAAGTCCAAGCTCCTTAGCCAAAGCTTGCGCTTCAATATCGATGTCGTAAAGCACTTCAAGATGATCGGATACGAAACCGATCGGGCATAGCAGAACGTTCTTCACGCCTTCTTCCTTGCGGATTTGCTGCAGCACATCGAGAATGTCGGGACCGAGCCACGGCATGGCCGTTTGCCCTGCGCTCTGCCAGCCGAACTGCCAATTCGTCAAGCCGACGCGATCGGCAATGGCTTTCGATGTTGCCAGCAGTTGATCCGGGTACGGATCTTTCATCTCGAGAATTTTCTCAGGCAGAGAATGCGCCGTGAAAATAACCCGAATGTCCGCTCGCTGCGCATCCGTGAATTTCACCAGCGCATTCTCCACCCGCGTGCTTAGAGCTTCTACCAGCTTGGGGTGCAGATGGTAGTCCAGCACGAAGCTGATGGACAGCCCCTGCTCCTCGGCCTTTTCCTTCGCTCTCTTGACATAGCCACCGACGCTCATCGTCGAGTAATGCGGAGCGAGTACGACGCCTACAGCTTCTGTAATGCCGTCCTTCACCATCTGCTCGACGCCGTCTTCAACGTAAGGCTGCGCATGCTTCAAGCCTTGATAGCATACGAATTCCACTTCCGGATGCTCGCTGCGCAGCGTATCCTCCAGACCTTGAACCTGCTTGTTCGTATTCTCCCGCAGTGGGAAGAACCCGCCCACGATAGCCTCATAGCGTGCCGTCAATTCATGCAGCTGCTCGGGAGTCGGCGGGTGACCGCGTCTAATATGCGTATAATAGGCTTCGACTTGATCCAGACTTTCCGGGGTCCCGTAGGACATGACTAAAACACCGATTCGACGTTTGGTCATCCTAAACACCACTCTTTTCTGCTTGTTGAGTTAATACGGAATGTGAATACTCATGGATGTAGGCGGTGAGCTCTTTCAGCTTCTCCAAGGAAGCTTCCGGGAACAGTCCGTGCCCCAGATTGAAAATATACCCGGGCTTCTTCATGCCTTCATCCATTATCGCCTTCGCTTGCGCTTGAATCACAGACATCGGAGCCGTAAGTACATAAGGGTCCAGGTTGCCTTGCACGGCGAAGCGGTCGCCGACGCGCTCACGGCCCACTGAAATGGGAATACGCCAATCCAAACCGATGACATCCGCTTGCAGATGGGTCAAGTAAGGAAGCAGCTCGCCTGAGCTGACGCCCGGGAAATAAATTTTGGGCTCTTTCAAATGCGACAGCTCTTGGAAGATGCGTTCCATCGTCGGCAGCACGTACACCTGGAAGTCGGCAGGCGAAAGCGCGCCCACCCAGCTGTCGAACACCTGAACCGCTTTGGCGCCTGCTGCGATATGGGCTTTCAAATAAGTGATGACCATATCCCCGAGTTTGTCCATAAGGGCAAACCAAACCGCAGGCTCGGCATACATGAGCCCTTTCGTACGGATATAGCTTTTGGAAGGCCTTCCTTCGATCAAATAAGAGGCTATCGTGAACGGAGCACCCGCGAATGAAATGAGCGGAACCTCCAGCTCTCTGTCCAAAATGCGAATCGTCTCGATGATATGGGATAAGTCCTTATCCACATCAATCGGCCGCAGTCGTTCGACGTCTTGCGCCGTACGCACCGGCGTATGAATGACCGGCCCGACGTCTTTCACGATATCGAAATCGACACCTAGCGAAGCAACCGGATTCATAATATCGGAATATAAAATCGCCGCATCCACACCAAGCTTCTTAATCGGCATCAGGGTGACTTCGGCAGCTAGTTCGGGTTGTTTGCAAATTTCGAGCAGCGAATACTTTTCTTTAATTTTGCGGTAATCCGGATCGTATCTTCCAGCTTGACGCATATACCAGACCGGGAGCGTATCTACTTGCTCCTTGCGGCATGCTTTAATAAAATTGTCGTTGTAGCTCATGAGGCACCTTCCTCTGGTTTCCATCTATTCTCATCCATTATGCCCTAATTATACCCCTGTCACAACCGACGTAAGCTTACGTTTTGCGACAAATGTATGACAAAAGAACCATCCCGCAACTAGCTGCACAGCGGTTCAATTTCCTCGGGAAACTGCGCGGCTGCGCCTTCTAGGGTGAATGGTTCTTCATATCCAATTTAGCTGTTTTGTAAATAACGGGCAATATCCTTGGCGAAGTAAGTCAAAATGATATCGGCGCCTGCCCGCTTGAAGCTGAGCATCGTCTCCATCACGATCGCTTCCTCGTTCACCCAGCCTTGCAGCGCAGCAGCCTTAATCATCGAATACTCAGCGCTGACGTTATAGGCAACGACCGGCAGATCGAAATTGTCTTTGAGCATCCGAATGATGTCCATATACGCAAGAGCCGGTTTCACCATCAGGAAATCGGCGCCTTCAACGACATCGCTTTCCGCTTCACGCAGCGCTTCTCTGCCGTTCGCAGGGTCCATCTGGTACGTTTTGCGATCGCCGAATTGCGGTGTGGAATGCGCCGCATCCCGGAATGGACCGTAATACGCCGACGCGTATTTGACGGAGTAAGCCATGATCGGCGTATTCTCATAGCCCGCTTCGTCCAGGCCGGAACGGATCGCCTGCACGTAACCGTCCATCATGTTCGACGGAGCAATGATGTCCGCTCCCGCTTTGGCCTGCGAAACCGCCGTACGAACGAGCAGCTCCAGGGAAGGATCGTTCGCGACATCGGCTGCGCCCGTTACCGGATGATGATGAATGACGCCGCAGTGGCCTGTGTCCGTATACTGGCATAGGCAGGTGTCGGCAATAATCAGCAGGTTCGGGTTCAGTTCTTTGATGAATCGCGTAGCCTGCTGCACGATGCCGTTATCTATATACGCGGACGTGCCGGTTGCATCCTTGTAATCGGGAACGCCGAAGAGCAGAATCGCTTGAATGCCAAGAGACGTGATCTCGTCGATCTCCGCTTTCAGCATGTCGAGGGATAGATGGAATACGCCAGGCATCGAAGGAATCTCCGACTTCACATTCGTGCCGTGCGTGACGAAAATCGGCTGGACCAAATCGTTCACCGTGACCTGATTTTCACGAACTAAATTGCGAATGGCTGCATTACCGCGCAAGCGGCGGTTACGAACAACAGGGAAACTCATCAGGAATTCCGCCTCCTTATGAATGCTTTTATTGGGTTTGAATCATGCTTTGCACGAGCGAAGCTACCGTAGCCTCCTCGGCCATATACGTGATCGGCAGCCCATACCGGCGTACCGTTTCTGCGGTTTTGGGACCGATACAAGCGATTTCCACGCCTTGCAGCAGCGTTACCGGGTCTTCAACCCCCAGCTTACCAAGCGCTTCAATCAAATTCGTAACGGTGGATGAGCTTGTAAAAGTAATGATATGAATGCTCTTGTTCTGAAGCAAATAAATAACTTCCTCGCCGTCCTCCGTTGACAGCACATTCTCGTACAGATCAACCTCCGCTACGTGCAGACCTGCCTCGCGAAGCTTCACAGGCAAGTAATTGCGCGCCAGATCGGCTGTCGGCAGAAGAACCTTCTGCCCCGGCTGCAAATCGCCTTGAATGGCTTCCAGGATGCCTTCGCCCTGAAACTGAGCCGGCAGCACATCCGCCAGAATGCCCCGGTCTGCGAGCGCCTCGGCTGTCTTGGGACCTACTGCGGCAATGCGGGCGTTGCTCATTCTGCGCACATCGATGCCCCGCTCCCGCAGCCGTCTGAAGAAAAACTCCACGCCGTTCACACTGGTCAGAACGATCCAGTCGAAGGATGGCAGCTCATCCAAAGCTTCATCCAGCGCTTGCTGCGCTTCGGGGCGGCTCGGCGGCTGCAGACGAATAACGGGAAACTCAACCGCTTCTCCGCCCATCTCGTCTATCAAATCGACAAGCTCGCTTGCCTGGCTTCTCGCTCTGGTAACCAGAATGCGCCGCCCGAACAGCGGCTTCTTCTCGACCCATGCGAGCTTCTCGCGAAGCTTGACGACCTCGCCGACGATAATCACCGCCGGAGATTGGAAGTTGGCCGCTTTCACCTTATCGGCGATATCGGATAGAGTTCCCGTGATTGTCGCTTGGTCCGCCCAAGTTCCCCAACGGACAAGCGCGACCGGCGTTTCCGGCGACTTGCCGCAGCGCAGTAATTCCCGGCAAATCTGCTCCAGATTGGCGACACCCATCAAGAACACCATCGTGCCGATCGCCTTGGCCAAATTCTCCCAGTCCAGTCCGGAATACGTCTTGTTCGGATATTCATGGCCTGTAATAATGGCAAAGGACGATGTAAAGTTACGGTGCGTGACCGGAATTCCGGCGTAAGCGGGCACGGCAATCGAGGACGTAATGCCCGGAATGATATCGAAGGTGACCCCGTGATCGGCCAGCAATTCCGCTTCCTCGCCGACGCGGCCGAATACGCTGGGGTCGCCCCCCTTGAGACGTGCCACGACTTTCCCTTGCAGGGCCAGATCCAGCAGCAAATGGTTAATCTCTTCTTGCTTTAATATATGTTTGTCCGGGAGCTTGCCGACGAATATCAGCTCGGCCTCCGGTCTGCGATGTTTGAGTAAGCGAGGATTGGCCAAGCGGTCGTACACGATGACGTCCGCTTTCTGGATGGCTTCCATGCCGCGAATCGAGATGAGCTTGGGATCTCCGGGACCCGCTCCGATGAGATAGACTCTTCCTTGGTTCACGCGGCTCACTCCCTTACCTCGGCTAAAATGCGTTCAGCCCCTTGGGCGATCAGCTTATCGGCAATCAGCTGGCCTAGCGCTTCCGGATCGGTACCGGAAGCCGTTTCCTTGAGCATGGTCGCGCCGTCCGGCGTACCGACCATGCCGGTTAGCGTCAACAGCGGCGCTTCGCCGGCGCTGGTTGTTTCGCTAACGCTCGCGTAAGCGCCTAGCGGCACCTGGCAGCCTCCGTTGAGTCTGCCGAGGAAAGCCCGCTCCGCGCGCACAGCGAGCGCGGTTGGCGCATGCTGGAACTTGCCCAGCAGGTCCAGCATGAAGGCGTCGCCGCCCCTGCACTCGATGCAGAGAGCCCCCTGCCCTACGGCAGGGAGGCACTCCTCGGGCGGCAAGTACGCGCTGATGCGATCCTGCCAGCCGATCCGGTGCAAGCCGGCCGCGGCCAGCATAATCGCATCGAAGTTCTCCTCTTCGAGCTTGCGCAGCCTCGAATCGATATTGCCGCGGACCGATTCGATCCGCAGGTCCGGGCGAAGATGCTGCAGCTGGCTGGCGCGGCGCAGCGAGCTCGTTCCGACGAGCGCGCCTTGCGGCAGCTCGGCCAGGGAGCGATACCCCCGTGTGATCAGCGCATCGCGGGGATCTTCGCGCTTCGGTATCGCGCCCACGATCAGCCCTTCCGGAAGCTCGAAGGGCATATCTTTCATGCTGTGGACGGCCATATCGATCTCGCCGTCCATGAGCGCCTGTTCGATCTCTTTGACGAACAGGCCCTTGCCGCCAACCTTGGATAAAGTGACATCCAGGATGCGGTCGCCTTTGGTAACAATTTTCCTGATCTCGAATTGGCA
This sequence comes from Bacillus sp. 3255, assembly GCF_031456485.1. Classification (NCBI taxonomy): domain Bacteria; kingdom Bacillati; phylum Bacillota; class Bacilli; order Caryophanales; family Bacillaceae; genus Bacillus; species Bacillus sp. 3255. Next base: position 57,668 of record NZ_JAVDUS010000029.1, on the reverse strand, counting down.
TTCAATCCCGTGCTCCGCAGCAAGCTGCTTCAAGGACTCTACCGCCTGCCCGGTTTGCGTTAAGGCCAATGCGCTTTGTCTGGTTCCTACAATAATGGTTCTCATCTCATACCCGCCTCCTATACTCGCTGCCCGAAATCTTGTATCGCTGACCAGGAAGCCCGGTCTGTCTCCGCCTGACCGGACGAAGCATCCGGCCACGGCTCACTCTCTATCGCAAGGAAAAGCTTGTCCTTCCAGCTTTCGAACGTGCCGTCTCGTATTCTTGCCAGCACATCCCATTCCAGCATTTCTTTGAACATGCGCTGTCTGGCTTGTTTATCACTTATTTGGCTTTGAACGAGCTGCCGCACCTCGCTTAGGAAATCAAGATAAACGGCATATTCCTCGCCATAATCGCGATCCAGGTCGCGGGCGATCTTCCTTGCGGCAGACGGGCTTGCCCCACCGGTCGATACGGCGATGACCAGCTTCCCTCTGCGCACCACCGACGGCTGAATGTATGTGCTCAGTTCAGGCTGATCGACTACATTGACCAGCTTGCCCTGCTTCGATGCCAGCTCGAACACGCTCTTGTTCACTTGAGCGTCGTTCGTTGCGGCGACAATCAGCGCATAGGGATATAAACTTTCGCCCGTCATCATAGACGGATGGAACGTCTGCCTGTGCAGAACTACGCCGGAATGCTGTTCTAGGACAGCAATGCCCGGCGTAAATTGTTCGCTGATAACGGTAACGTTGGCCCCGGCATCCAGCAGGGAGAGCACTTTGCGCTCTGCGACTGCTCCGCCGCCGACAACCAGACAGTGCTGGCCGGCCAAATTAACCATAATGGGATAAGGATGCTTCATGATCATCAACTCCATATCCAGTCATGAAATCCGGAAAAGAAATTGGAGACAACGAAATTCAGCACCACGATGAAGAAAGCTGCAAGATTCCACGCGGCCAGCTTGTAGCCGGAGATCCGCATCGACTTCTGTTGAAACAAGTAGAACGCATAAGCCGCCAAAACAAAGAACGAATTGATGACCTTCGGATCGTAGAGCAGGTTATGATCGCCTTCCAGCACGACCCAGACCACGCCCAGACTTAGTGCCAGCAAGAGCAGCGGGGCGCCGATAATGACCGAGAAGTACGTGTAATGCTCGATCTTCTCCAGGGAAGGCAGACGCATCACGGTTTGTGAGAACTTCTTGGCTTTCAGCATATTGTGCATAAATACATACATGCAGGAGAAGATGGCTGCGATGGAAAAGGCCACGTAACTGCCGATCGCGAGCGAAATATGTATAAATAATAGCTCGTCATTGACGTCCCAATCGGCTTTGATCGGCGTTACGTGAGGATTGCCAAAAACATTCAGTGCCAGGATGGCGAAACCGAGCACATTCACAAAGAAAACAAACAATTCAATACGGAAAAACCGGTTGACGATTAATGAAATCGTGACGATGAGCCACGAGAACATGAAAAGTACGTCGGAGCGGGCAAACGCCCATTCCGTCAAATGGCCATACAAATTGATGCCCAGATAAGCGGTCTGTAGAGCCCATACAAACAAAAGCAGCCCCGTCCCCATCCGTTTTGCGCTTCGGTTCGCGTTCGCGAAATCCGAAAAGTAAAACAATAGGCTCAGGGCATACATATAGATCATCGCATCAAATAACCAGCTACGAGTTACCATGGCACCTCTCCCAGGCGATTAGCGCCTTCATCTCAAGTTTTCGCCAGAACATCGGCAGCCTGCAAACCGCGTACAGACAGCTTGTCTTCCAGCAGTTGCTTGGCTTCCAGCGCTTTGTTCCCAGCTTCCTGTGCTTGTGCTAACTGATCGGCTTCTTCTTGCTGCTCGAGTGTCTCTTCGAGGGCGAACAGCTTCGTGAAGAGTTCAAGCGCTTCATCCCCGTGGCGTTCTCCCGCCATCTCCTTAATGCGGAGAATCGGGTCGCGCAGTACCTGGTTCACGATGCTTTTCGTTAATTTACGAATAACTTTAATTTCACGTTCATCGAGGTCGGGCAGCTTCTTCAGCATGCTCTCCATCGTCTCTTCGTGGATTTGGCTCGCTTTCGTTTGAAGGGCGTTGATAACGGGACTCACGCCAAGCGTCCGGGTCCATTGCTCGAAAACGCCGATCTCCGAGCCGATCATCGTCTCAATCTTCGCCGCTTCTTTCTTTCTCTCTTGCAAATGCTTGTCGACGATGTGCTCCAGATCGTCGATGTCATACAGGAACACGTTCGGCAGCTCGCTGATTTGCGGATCCAGATCCCGAGGAACCGCGATATCCATCATGAAGAGCGGACGTGATTTCCGCTTTTGGACATACGACTGAATGTTGCTCTTGGTCAGCACATAGCCTGGAGCGCCTGTGGAACTGATGATAATATCCACTTCCGGCAAATGCTTGGGCATGTCTTCAATCGTGCTGGGAACCCCATTGAACTTCGCGGCTAACTCGGCCGCGCGCTCGAACGTGCGGTTCACCACGATCACCTTGTTCGCACCGTTGGCGTATAGATGCTTCACGGTAAGCTCGCTCATCTTCCCGGCGCCAATAATCATGACGGTCTTGTTCATATAAGAACCGAAAATGCGCTTGCCAAGCTCAACGGCAGCATAGCTGACGGAAACCGGATTGTTGCTGATGCCTGTTTCGGAATGAGCCTTCTTGGCCAAAGTGATCGATTGCTTGAAGAGCGTATTGAAATACGAGCCCGTTGCTTTCATTTTTTGGGACGATAAAAAAGCATCCCGCACTTGTCCGAGAATTTGCGTTTCTCCGATTACCATCGAATCCAACCCGCTTGTTACACGGAAAAGATGCTCAACCGCCTTCTCATTTTCATACATATATAAATGTTTCTGAAACTGATCCTTGGGAACTTGAAACCACCGTTCAATGAAATGTGTCAAATAGTGACTGCACATCTGTGCCCGATCCACAACGGCGTAAAATTCCGTGCGATTGCAGGTGGCGACAATTACACACTCCAAGATGCTCTTCGTCTCTTTCAATTCTGTCAATGCGATCGGTAAATCCTGCTCTGAAAAAGCGAATTTCTCCCGAATTTCAACCGGAGCCGTCCGGTAGTTCAAGCCGACTGCGATAATATGCAAAGGTACCACCTGCCTTTCATTCGATTTCTATGTATCATTATAGCACAGCAACTCCTGCAATCCGACAAATTTTTTGTATAATTTATGAATGCTTCGTCTGCTCGTTAGTTTTAACAGCAATCGGCTCCTATATACCTTCACAGGGATTAGAACCAATTTATTGAAGCAGCTTTTTACGCAGAAAGGTTGTCAAATCCGTATCCAGCTTAGCCAGCTTATCGTTCTGGGAAGTGACGATATCTCCATTGGATGCCATGATTTTCTCATAAATATCGTACATGCTTTTATACTGGGTAGCGGCTTCCTTCAAAATCTGTTGTTCCTCCGGCTTGAGCGCTCGTTCTCCACCCACCTGGAGGCGCTGAAGATATTGGGATAGCTGCGTAATACTTGAGAGCGGCGTCAGGAACTCCGATCCCCCAGCTGCAAGTACAAGCCGCTCATGGGCGAAGCCTGCCGAATACAGCGCCAGTTCGCTGGCATCGAGCTCATCGGTCGACTTGCTCTTCGAAGCCTCCTCCAAGTAGCTTTTCAGCAGCTCCATCTGGAACAACGACACTTGATACAGCAGATGCGTCGCGTCATGTTCTTCTTTATGCGGCCCGATCATCTGAACCAATTGATAAATCGGCCAGATGATGAGAAAGATGACGATACTGTACAGGATGGCTTTTCTCGTTAATTTTCGTCTCACTGCGCAATCCCCGCTTCCTTAATCGGACATGTGATCGGACATCTGCTTGGACAGCTGCCGCAATAACATTGTATGGGCGCAGGGACAAACAAATAACCACGGATTTGCTCCGTGGCTATCGTTTATTATGATGGGCAGATTGTTATTTCACGAGCTCTGCCAGTTTAATTTCAGGAGTTTCAACTTGCAATTCACCCATGCCGCGAACTAGCTTCTTCGCATGGAACGTTTCTGGTTTCAATACGGATACCATAAAATCAATGGCCAGTTGCGGGTCCACCGTCTCGCCGCAAGTATAACAGTCCAGCGCGGCAAAACCTCTCTCAGGATACGTGTGAATGGAGAGATGACTCTCAGACAACATAACAAGTACAGTTGCGCCTTGTGGTTCAAATTGCTTGGATTGTACAGATAGTACGGTTGCTCCGCATACCTCGGCAGCTTCAATCATCTGAGCCTGCAACCATTCTGCATTGTTCAGAAGTTCGAAATCTACCCCCCAAGTATCAACAGCAACGTGTCTTCCGAAAGTTGAGTATTCAGTTTCCATCTTTCGGTTCCCCCTTCCTAGGAATAAAATGTGTGTAAAAATTTCATCCGCTAGGACCTACGTCATTCACTTCCCGAGGGTATTATCTCTCGCAACATTCAATGTCCTGAGTGAATCCTGGTTCCTATATTGTTTCAACGAGAATAAAAATAACATCTATCGACGAGAAATGCAATAGTTTTTTTTGCCAAGCGCCTTCTCATCCCGACACGCAATATCTAATGTATGACGAAGCTCTTTCAGTTGTTCATTCCAGGCAAAAAGTCGTAAAAAAGACACAAAAAAGACCCGAAACCGGGTCCTTCATCTAGTGCGTATATGTGGTTGTTATGCCTCCAGGATAAACAAACGATGTGTAAGTTCTCCCAGGCGTGTGTCGATCTGCTGATGTTCCCCTTGATCCTGCACCATGTTGCGCAGGTCCAGAAGATGGTTGATTTGGTCGTAGATCATTTCGATCTCTTGCTCGACTTCTTTCTTTTCGAACATTTCCTGCATCAGACCGATAGTGTCTCTGTACTCATAAATGACAGTCAACACTTGTCCTTTGACTTCTTCGATCTTAACGACAGTACCGCGTTCATAGTGGTAAACCATTGTATAGCCGGGGTAAATGCGGTTCACCTTGGCGCTGCCTTTGAACTCGGATACGGCTTTGCGCATTAAATTAGCCAATAAAGTATTACTTAATCTGCAGGATCCTGTACATTCATATAGGCCCGATTTCTTCTCAAATGAAAGGACGATTTCTTGACCTGCGCCATCTTGGAACACAACCTCTTGGTTGCCGTTTTCCAAAACTTTCACTTGCAAAGTCACTTGGTGATCCACGAACATTTGAAAAAACCTGAACATCTCGGCTTCTGTTAACTGGAGGCAGGTCTTGACATATTCAGTCGCTAACCTTTGTGCCATAAAAATCCCTCGATTCTTTGTTTTCAAGCGATGAACAATTACCTTGTTTATATTATACTACATGCGTCTCTAATATTCCTGCGTACATTTCATGATAATCCGCCAAATATTCTGAAAAAACCAAGGAAATACGGAATGCCAGCAAATTTTCCCCAGAAAACCTCACTTTCCTGTATCCTTCTTTTTGATTTCCTCGCTCTTATGGCTTCCTTCTCTTATTTACACAAAAAACCGCCCCATGAATCAGGACGGCTCTTTAAGATCATTATGTTCGCTGGCTGCAGCAGGAGCTGTCTCCGGTGCAGTCGCGGGTCCATCCTCTCCGTAAGCAATGGCGCCCTCGAGAATACCCCACAGTTCGTCCCTGCCTAGCGTGAGCTCTGAAGAGAACAGCAGCGGCTGAACCCCTTTATCCATGCCGAGCGTTTCCCGCACGATCTTAAGGTGTTTGGGCCACTGGCTTTTGGGAATCTTGTCCGCTTTGGTCGCCACGACGAGTACCGGGACATCATGATGTCTCAGCCACTCATACATCGCTTGGTCATCCTTGGATGGCGGATGTCTGAGATCGACCAACTGCATGACAAGCCGCAGCGTTTCACGGTTCAGCAAATAGCTTTCAATGAATTTGCCCCACTGCTCCCGTTTCGTTTTGGATACTTTGGCATAGCCGTATCCGGGAAGATCGACGAAATATAAGTCCTGATTGATCCGGTAATAGTTCAATGTTTGGGTTTTCCCCGGCTGCGAGCTGGTTCTGGCCAAATTTTTGCGGGAGATCATACAATTGATAAGAGACGATTTCCCGACATTAGAACGCCCTGCCAGAGCAATCTCCGGCAAGGCATCCTGTGGATATTGGCTAGGTCCAACCGCACTGATGACGAATTCAGCTTGATTGACTTTCACTTTGATTCAACTACTTTCTATGGTTATCCGACATGAGCGGGCGGCCTGTTCTTCACAAGCGCATGTTCGAGCACTTGATCCATATGGCTCACCGGGATGAAGGTCATCTCTTCGCGGACGCTTTCTGGTACTTCGACGATATCCTTCTCATTATCCTGCGGCAGCAGGACGGTACGAATGCCGGCGCGATGAGCTGCCAGGGCTTTCTCTTTCAAGCCGCCGATCGGCAGTACGCGGCCGCGCAGCGTAATTTCGCCCGTCATCGCAACACTTCTGGAGACCGGGATATTCGTTAGCGCCGAGATCAAAGCCGTCGCCATCGTGATCCCTGCGGACGGACCGTCCTTTGGAATCGCGCCTTCCGGGATATGAATATGGATATCATTCTTCTCGTGGAAATCAGGTGCGATGCCGAGCACATCAGCCCGCGTACGCGTATAGCTGAACGCCGCCTGGGCGGACTCCTTCATAACGTCACCGAGTTTCCCCGTTAAAGTGAGCTTGCCTGTTCCCGGCATTACGGTAACTTCAATGACCAGCGTGTCGCCGCCGACTTCCGTCCAGGCAAGCCCGGTCACGGCTCCGATCTGGTCCTTCTCTTCCGCTACGTTATACCGGAACTTGACTGGTCCCAGATAATCCTTCAAGTTCTCTTCTGTCACATGAACCGGTGTCGAGGGATCGGATACGATCTTCTTGGCCGCTTTGCGGTTCATGCCCGCAACTTGCTGTTCCAGGTTCCGTACGCCGGCTTCGCGTGTGTACTCGCGTACAATCTTCATCAAAGCGGCATCGTCGACAACCAGTTGGTCTTCCTGCAGACCGTGATCACGCTTCTGCTTAGGCAGCAAGTATTTCTTTGCAATTTGCAGCTTCTCAATCTCCGTATAGCCCGGGATGTAGAGAACTTCCATACGGTCCAGCAAGGGACGCGGAATGTTGTGAACGGCGTTCGCCGTTGTCACGAACATGACATTCGACAAGTCAAACGGTACTTCAATGAAATGATCGCTAAAAGTGCTGTTTTGCTCGGGATCAAGTACTTCAAGCAAGGCCGACGCAGGATCGCCGCGGAAATCCATCGCCATCTTATCGATTTCATCCAACAAGAAGACGGGGTTGTTCGCACCTGCATTCTTCATCCCTTGAATAATCCGGCCGGGCATCGCGCCGACATACGTTCGACGGTGGCCGCGAATCTCGGCTTCGTCTCTGACACCGCCCAATGAGATGCGGATGAACTGTCTGCCCATCGATCTGGCAATGGAACGGGCAATGGATGTCTTCCCGACTCCGGGAGGGCCGACGAGACACAGGATAGGCCCTTTGAGCTGCTGGACCAGCTTCTGAACGGCCAAGTACTCCAGCACCCGCTCCTTCGGCTTCTCCAGACCGAAATGATCTTCATTGAGAATCTCTTCCGCTCGCTGCAGATCAAGATCATCCTCCGTCGACTTGGACCAAGGCAAGCCCAGAAGCCAATCGATATAGTTGCGGATGACGCCGCCCTCAGCGGAAGTCGCAGGCATCTTCTCCAGGCGGTCGATTTCCTTCTCGACCTTCTCCCGCACTTTGTCCGGCAGCTCGGCTTCCGAGAGCTGGTTGCGCAGCTCATCGGCTTCGCCTGCCCGCCCCTCTTTGTCGCCGAGCTCCTTCTGGATCGCTTTCATTTGCTCGCGAAGGTAGTATTCCTTCTGCGTTTTCTCCATCTGCTTCTTCACGCGCTGGCTGATTTTGCGTTCCAGCTCAAGCACTTCGCGCTCATTGTTCAGAATATTCAGCATCTTCTCAAGGCGCTCGCGAACATCAACCGTCTCCAAGATATCCTGCTTATCTTTGATTTTGAGCGACAAATGGCTGCAGATGACATCCGCCAATCGGCCCGGCTCATCGATATCCGAAACGGCCGCCAGCGTCTCCGGGGTGACCTTCTTGGATAAATTGATGTAATGCTCGAATTGATTCAATACCGTACGCATGAGCGCATCAATCTCAGGATCGGTAGTCTCTTGCTCCGGCAGCTCCTTGGCGGTAACTTCGTAGTATTCATCATTCACGAGGTACTCTACAATCTCAGCACGCAACACGCCTTCGACCAATACGCGGATCGTTCCATTCGGAAGCTTCAGCATTTGCCGCACTTTGGCAATCGTCCCGATGCGGTAAATATCCTCTTTGGAAGGTTCTTCAATGTTGATCTCAGATTGAGAGCAGAGGAGAATCATGCTGTCATCCACCATTGCCCGCTCAAGTGCTTTAACCGACTTTTCTCGCCCTACATCCAGATGTAGAACCATACTCGGATAAACCAGCAGTCCCCTCAGAGGCAATAGCGGCAATCTGCGCATCTTGATTTTTCCGGGTCCCATCCTCTGCACCTCCATATATAGGGAGCTTTGAGCCCAGCCCAAAGTCTCTCATGATTGTAATCATTTTAATTCGTTGCTTTTACATTTTATCAAAACTGCAAACAAAACACCAATTGGCACCCTGACAAAACGTGTGAGGTTCAAAATGTATCGCAGGATAAGCTCACTACGAATCGATCGTATGCTGTGGATTCGCATGCAAAATTGGCAGCGATGAGGAGGCAATGTTGCGATCTGCGGCATAAGGCATCGGAATCACATTATCATGCAGCTCGATACCCAGCGCTGTCATCAACACTTCTTCAATGGAGTCAGCGGCAATGACTTCAACGCCCGGCAGATCCGTAAACATCTCCTGCCAATTTTCTTTCGGGATAATCACCTTCGTCGCTCCAGCCTGGAACGCCGCCTCCACCTTTGCCACCACGCCGCCTACCGGCTTCACCTTCCCGTGGATGCTCATTTCTCCCGTCATGGCCAGCTTATTGTCTACCGGGATTCTATGTATCGCAGAGGCAATCGCTGTCGCCATGGAAATGCCTGCAGAAGGTCCGTCGATCGGCACGCCGCCTGGGAAATTGATATGCAGGTCATAATCGGAGGTGTTGAAGCCAAGCTTGCGCAGAACGGTCAGCACGTTCTCCACCGAGCCGCGCGCCATGCTTTTGCGGCGAATGGTGCGGGAGCCTCCTCCCACTTCCTCTTCATCGACAACACCTGTAATGTTGAACTTCCCTGTTCCTGGAGCGGCAGGAATCGCCGAAACCTCAATCTCCAGCAGGGTTCCCAAGTTAGGGCCATACACCGCTAACCCGTTCACAAAGCCGACTTGCGGCTGGGCAGGCACTTTGCGCTCCGGTCTCGGAGGGATTTGCGATGAATTTACAACCCATTCTATGTCGGAAGCCGTAATTTCATCTCTTTTATCCGATAAAGCAATACCTGCGGCAAGCTGAATCACGTTGACCGCTTCCCTTCCGTTCGTCGCATACTTCATGACGACTTGAATGGCCGCTTCGCATTTTTTGAAGCCAATCTTATCGAGCGCCTTGCGGGCAATCTCCCCAACCTCTTCCGGCAGAAGGGGACGGAAAAAAATCTCCATACAGCGGGAACGAATCGCCGGAGGGATCTCGCTCGGCGTACGCGTCGTCGCCCCTACCAAGCGGAAATCCGCAGGAAGTCCGTTTTGAAAAATATCGTGAATATAGCCTGGAATATTCGTATCTTCGGAGCTGTAATAAGCGCTCTCGAGAAATACTTTCCGATCCTCCAGCACCTTTAGTAATTTGTTCATTTGTGTTGGGTGCAATTCACCGATTTCATCGATGAACAAAATGCCGCCATGGGCTTTCGTTACAGCGCCTGGCTTCGGCTGCGGGATACCGGCAACGCCCATCGCTCCCGCGCCTTGATAAATCGGGTCATGCACCGAACCGATCAGCGGATCGGCAATGCCTCGCTCGTCGAAGCGCGCCGTCGTCGCATCAATTTCTGTAAATTTGGAGTCCGGGCGGAACGGCGACTCCTGGTTCTTCTTCGCTTCTTCCAGAACGACGCGCGCTGCGGCCGTCTTCCCGACACCCGGAGGCCCGTAAATGATGACATGCTGCGGATTCGGTCCGCATAGCGCGGCTTTCAGAGCCTTCAGCCCTTCGACTTGGCCAACGATATCCTGCATGGTGGATGGTCTTGTTTTCTCCGATAACGGCTTGGTTAGCGAGATCGATCTCAGCTTTCTCAGCTTCTCCAATTCTTTCCTCGACTCTCTATCGACAGCAGTACGGTTCGTCTGTTGGTTACGCAGCAAATTCCAGAAATACAGCCCGATTACAACCGCAAAGAACACTTGAATGACCATCAAAACAATACTTAAACTCATTTGTCGTACCTCCTTCGTAAACCTTAGCGATAACTTCCATTATTCCCGTGTAAAAGAAGGTTAATCCAATCCATGCAAACTTTTGGATGACGTATGATCGCCCTCTCCAAGAAGAAGGATAAGTACAGATCATCATGCAAAAGGATGTGGCGTTTTGAAGCGGCTCTTAACAATGTTCGTACTCCTACTTTGCTTTTGCGCAGCAGGTTCGGAAGCCTATGCTCTGGCAGGCAACCCGCTTCTGCCCTATGCCGACGTATTGATCGATGTCGGTCATGGCGGTATTGATACCGGGGCCAGATTCGGCAAATATGATGAGAAAGATATGAATCTGGCCATATCCAAAAAAACATATAAGCTTTTGCAGAAAAGAGGCTATCGGGTCGTTATAAACCGGACGGAGGATTATGCCCTAAGTACGGATAATAAGTGGTCCGTTGGCAGCAGGCACCGCAAAGACTTGGCGCAGCGTTCCGGCATCGCCAATACGATCAAACCCAAAATGATGCTCAGCATGCACATCAACTGGTCCGGCAAACCCGACCGCAGAGGGCCGCTCGTTTTTCACCAAAATCAATCGGAAAGCATTCTGCTGGCCAATCTTCTTCAAGATTCGCTCAACCGCGTATATGGAACGGAAGACGTGCCTATTCTCGGCAAAAAGTATTATGTGCTCCGGAATACGAAATGCCCTTCCGTCATCATCGAGTTCGGCTTTATATCCAATAAATCGGACCGTAAGCTGCTGAACAGCTCGCATCACCAGGCTAAGCTTGCCGAAGCCGTTGCACGCGCCGTGGATCAATTTTTTGCGATGACCCAATCGCCAGCTAGAACGTCTTCCCTCCAAGGCTCACCGTCTGGGAAAGGGGCACGAAGATTGCTTCCTTTTGGATCGAAGGAATAGCTTCTTTAATTACACTAGCCGTCTTCTTCCCCGGAGGGCCTACATGGCCGATGGCGATGACCAAATCTCTGTCGTGGACAAGCTTTTTGAACCGCACCATCTGTTTACTGATATGGCTGTATGTATACAAATCATCAAAAAACAACTGATTTTCTGAAAATGGTACCCCTTTGCGGGAAGCCAGCTTCCCAATCAGACTTTTGGGCGACGTGCGGCTGTCAAGAAGGATCAAGTTTCTCTCTTTGCATATATCGACCAAGATGTTCATGATTCTTTCGTCAGCCGTCACCTTGGAGCCCATATGATTGTTAATCCCGATCGCATAAGGGACATCCTCGACAGCCGCTACGATTCGCTTGCGAATCTCATCGCTGGACAAGTCCGTTGTGAGGGCACCCGGGCCCAGCCAGCTCTTCTTGCCGCGCACAGGCTCCATCGGCAGATGCAGGATGACCTCATGCCCTTTATCATGGGCCAGCTGGGCATCCTGTTTCGTGGACGGAAGGAATGGCATCACGGCAACCGTGAAGGGGATCGGCAAGTCGAGCATTTCGGCGGTGCCTTCCATGTTGTTGCCGAAATCGTCAATGACGATGGCCACCTTCTTGCTTTTGGTCTCGACGGCCGGAGACAGTTCGCTCGGTTGCGAAGCTCCCGTATGCACCGGCAGCAGCAGCAAAAACAGGCTAACGGCTGCAGCCAGGGAAATGTGGCGTCTTGGTTTCATTCTTTTAAGCATGTTCATGAGGTATTCTCCTTAATGATCGTGAGTTCGTGGTGCGAGCAAATTTCCAGTTTATCTCATTATGCTACGTATGCCGCTGAAATATGCGCCAGAAGAATAACAAAAAAGCCGTTACCTTCACCTCCAAGAGGCAAGTATAACGGCTGATAGGTTCATGAATGATTAGTGCTTACGACCGGGAATAACGCCTGTTTCTTCATAGGCTTTGACGATAACGTCGATCTCTCGCTTCAGCTCGCTCAGCAGCTCGGCTTCCGGCACTTTACGGATCATCTCTCCGTAGCGGAACAGCATTCCCTCGCCGCGCGCTCCCGCGATTCCGATATCGGCCTCACGTGCTTCGCCAGGGCCGTTGACGGCGCAGCCTAGAACGGATACTTTAATCGGCACCTTGATCTTCGCGATGTAATCCTCCACCTCATTGGCGATCGAGAACAGATCGATGTCGAGGCGTCCGCAGGTTGGACAAGACACCAGGGTAGCTGCGTTCGTAATCAAACCGAACGTTTTGAGCAGCTCGCGCGCAACCTTGATCTCTTCCACCGGGTCTGCGCTCAAAGAGATACGCAGCGTGTTGCCGATGCCCATATGGAGCAGCGTACCGATTCCCGCAGCGCTCTTCACCGCGCCGGTGAACAGGGTCCCCGCTTCCGTAATCCCAAGATGCAGCGGATAGTTGAAAGCCTTGGCCGCCTGCGAATAAGCCGCGATGGCCATCGGTACATCCGAGGCTTTGAGCGAAACGATAATATCGTGGAAATCGAGCTCTTCCAGAATATTGATATGGAACAATGCGCTTTCTACCATCGCTTCAGGCGTCGGGTATCCATACTTCTCGAGAAGATGATTCTCCAGCGAGCCTGCGTTCACTCCGATCCGAATCGGAATGCCGCGTTCCTTACAAGCCCTCACGACCTCCTCCACTTTCTCCCGGCGGCCGATATTGCCCGGATTGATACGAACCTTATCAATACCGTTCTCAATCGCAGCAAGCGCCAACCGGTAGTCGAAGTGAATATCGGAAACTAGCGGAATATGAATCTGTTTCTTAATCTCTTTAATTGCCTCGGCCGCTTCCTTATTGTTCACCGTGACGCGAACCAATTGACAGCCCGCTTCTTCCAAGCGATGAATTTCGGCTACTGTCGCCTTCACATCCGCCGTCTTGGTCGTACACATGCTTTGCATGATCACTTCGTTGCTGCCGCCGATCGTCAAGTTGCCTACGCGAACGGGACGTGTGTCTTTTCTATGGAACATTATGGTTTCTCTCCCCATGACACCAAACATCCTCCGCTCCAATTCCCTGTGAAGGGAACCGGATTGGAGGCTGTGTGTTCGTTTATGAAATTATGGGTTACGCACTTTCTTCTTTCTTCTTGCCTGCTGTCGAACCGTCCTTGGTCGTCAATACAGGAGCAAGCTTGTTTTGGACCGTTTCCTTGGATACGACACAAGTGGATACATCCGTTCTCGAAGGGACTTCGAACATCACATCAAGCATAATGCTCTCAATGATCGCTCTAAGACCGCGCGCACCAGTGTTCCGTTTGATCGCTTCCTTGGCAATGGCGTCAAGCGCCTCTGCGTCGAATTCGAGCGAAACGTTATCCATCTCCAGCATCTTCTGGTATTGCTTCACAAGCGCGTTCTTCGGCTCGGAAAGAATCCGAACGAGAGCAGCCTCATCCAGCGGCTCCAGAGTGGAGATAACCGGCAGACGTCCTACGAACTCCGGAATCAAGCCGAATTTGAGCAGATCCTCCGGAAGCACCATAGACAAGTACTCGCCCGGTTTCAAATCGACTTTGGCACCGTCCGTGCTGAAGCCGATCACTTTTTTACCGATTCTGCGTTTGATGATTTGCTCCAGGCCGTCGAAGGCACCGCCGCAAATAAACAGAATATTGGTCGTATCGATTTGAATAAACTCTTGATGCGGATGCTTGCGGCCGCCTTGCGGTGGAACGGAAGCTACCGTACCTTCAAGAATTTTCAGCAATGCTTGTTGAACGCCTTCACCGGAAACGTCTCTCGTAATGGACGGATTCTCGGATTTGCGCGCTACTTTATCGATTTCATCGATGTAGATGATGCCGCGCTCGGCTTTCTCCACATCATAATCGGCAGCTTGAATCAATTTGAGCAAAATGTTCTCAACGTCTTCACCCACGTAGCCTGCTTCGGTCAAAGAAGTTGCATCCGCGATAGCGAACGGCACGTTCAGGATTTTGGCAAGCGTTTGGGCAAGAAGCGTTTTACCGCTTCCTGTCGGTCCGAGAAGCACGATGTTACTTTTTTGAAGCTCTACATCTTCCAGCTTGTTCTGCGAATTGATACGCTTGTAGTGGTTATAAACCGCTACGGCAAGCGACTTCTTCGCTTGATCCTGGCCGATGACATACTGGTCCAGAATGTTGCGGATTTCCTTCGGTTTCGGAACATCCTTCAGATCCAGTTCTTCCTCGTGACCAAGTTCTTCTTCCACAATCTCGGTGCAAAGCTCTATACATTCATCACAAATGTAAACTCCCGGACCCGCAACAAGCTTGCGCACTTGGTCCTGAGATTTTCCACAAAAGGAACATTTGAGTTGGCCTTTTTCATCGTTAAATTTAAACATGGGATCACTCCTTTATTTCAAGTCGTTTCGAGTGATAACCTCGTCGATTAACCCATATGCCTTCGCTTCTTCAGCGCTCATAAAGTTATCCCGGTCGGTGTCTCTTTCGATCTTTTCAAGCGGCTGTCCCGTACGATCCACATAAATCTGGTTGAGTTTTTGCTTTGTTTTGATAATCCAATCCGCGTGAATCTTTATATCGGTCGCTTGACCTCTTACGCCGCCAAGCGGCTGGTGAATCATCACTTCTGCATTCGGCAGCGCGTATCGCTTGCCTTTGGCGCCTGCCGTGAGCAGCAGGGAACCCATACTTGCGGCCATCCCTACGCAAATCGTAGATACGTCAGGCTTGATAAATTGCATGGTATCGAAGATACCCATTCCAGCTGTTACAGATCCACCTGGCGAATTGATATATAAGTGGATATCCTTATCCGGATCTTGAGCAGATAAAAAGAGCAGCTGGGCAATGACCAAATTAGCCACATCATCATCAATGGCGCTTCCAATGAAAATAATGCGGTCCTTAAGTAGACGTGAGTAGATGTCGTAAGAACGTTCCCCACGTGCTTCTTGTTCGACAACCATAGGAATAAGACTCATTGTACCAACTCCTTTTGTGGCCAAAGCCATGTTCTCAAATTGGGATTCAGTAACAGTTTAACATGTTTGAGCAGCAAAGTCATTTTTTCAGAGGCGTGCTATGTATGGGATGGGCTTGCTTATGTTTGTGAGACGGTTCGGGAGCTAAAATAGGGTAAAAGAAAGGCACGTTGCTTACGTACGTGCCTTTACTAACCTTATTTATACTGCTGCGGAAACATGCTTGCTATTTTCGAGCAGGAAGTTCACCGTTTTTCTGACCACAAGATCGTTGCTCAGACCTTCCAAGCTGCCGTTGGAAGCAAACAGCTCACGAAGCTCTGCAGTTGTTTTCTGGTAAGAAGGAGCATATTTCTCGAGTTCCGCGTCAACTTCTTCATCGGAAACTGTGATGTTCTCAGCCGCAGCGATAGCTTCAAGAACCAAGTTGTTGCGAACACGCTTAGCCGCGTCTTCTCTCATTTGATCTTTCAGCGCGCTCTCGTTTTGACCGGAGAACTGGTAGTAGATTTCAAGCGTCATGCCTTGGGAACGCAGACGTCTTTCGAATTCTTTCACCATTACATCAAGCTCTGCTTCTACCATGGAAGCCGGGATTTCTACATCAGCGTTTGCTGCAGCCTTCTCAACAACAGCTGTTTCACGTGCAGCCTCTGAATCTTGTTGTTTGCGCTCTTGAAGACGGTTTTTCAGGTCTTCTTTGTACTCGGCAAGCGTATCGAACTCGCTCACGTCTTTGGCAAACTCATCATCAAGCTCAGGCAAGTTTTTGCGTTTGATGTCGTGGATTTTCACTTTGAACACAGCCGCTTTGCCTTTCAGCTCTTCGGAGTGGTAGTTCTCAGGGAAAGAAACTTCAACGTCTTTCTCTTCGTCTTTACCAAGACCAACTAGCTGCTCTTCGAAACCTGGGATGAAGGAGCCGGAGCCAAGCTCAAGGGAGTATTTCTCCGCTTTGCCGCCTTCGAATGGTACGCCGTCAACGAAGCCTTCGAAATCGAGTACGACAACGTCGCCGTTCGCTGCTTGTCCTTCTTCAAGAACGACCAGCTCAGCATGGCGTTGTTGCAGACGGGAAAGCTCGCTGTCCAATTCTTCGTCCGTTACATTCGCATCTGCAGTTTCAACTTCGATGCCTTTGTAGTCGCCGAGTGTAACTTCCGGCTTCACTGTAACTTTCGCTTTGAATTTCAGAGCTTGTCCTTTGCCGAATTGCTCAACGTCAACTTCCGGACGGTCAACCGGCTCGATTTTGACTTCTTCAATCGCTTGTACGTATACTTCTGGCAAAATGATGTCCAGTGCATCTTGGTACAGGCTTTCAACGCCAAATTTAGCTTCAAAGATCGAACGCGGCACTTTACCTTTACGGAATCCTGGAACATTCACTTTCGCGGATACTTTTTTGAATGCTTTATCAAGTGCATCTGCGACGCGCTCAGCGCCAACTTCCACTTCAAGAACGCCTACGTTCTTCTCTATTTTTTCCCAACTTGCTTTCATTTTATGCTTTCCCCTTCCAAAAATGTACGATGACATAGTTTTCACGTTACGCTCATTATAACCATTCTATTATAACATATAACAAATTCATTTCAAGGCGCGCCTACTCACTTTGATGAATCAGGGTCAAACTGCTTCACAAACGCTTGCAGGACAAGGTGTGCGCGCTTCCACGGAAGTGACATTGAATCCACAATTCCGTAGGTATCAAGCAGTTCCTCCCGGTCCACGGATCCGAACAGCTGCTCTTGAAGAACCACGTGCAGCGCGGATGCCCAGATGTCGACGGCCCCTTCCTCCGTCCGCACCAAATCCGTATACAGCGACGTTCCGTAAGCATAGGCCAGAAATTCCTGCCACATCTGTTTTGCAAAATAAACAAAATCGGGTTGGTTTATTTCACTAATGTCCCCTACTCTGCGAATCATATCACGGATTTGCATTGGAAATTCCTCCGGGCACAGCGGAGTCTCCTCAATATCTACAGCAATCCGGGTTCCATTCTTGGGGAATTCCACGATTCCCTGTTCCCCAAGCTGCTTCAGCGCCTGCAACGCCTTGAATTGAATGTGCGGATGCCGCGGTCTCTCGTACAGCCATTCTTTAATGGCTGCGCCAATTTCCGGCCGGTCGATGAAGCTCAACTGCTCCAGAGAGCTCACTTGTTGTTCTAATGTTCCTTCTCGGAGGGACTGGATCAGTTTCTGTGCGTAAGCACCGTCATCGGCTGCTTTCTCATGAATGTACTGGCGCAGCAAATCCTCTTCCGCCTCCAAATCTTCCTCGGACGGCACCTGATCCGGGAACATCGTCTCGGGAAACATCGTTTGCAGCCAAACGAGCAGCGCCCCCCATTGTTCCGCTTTGAGCGGATCGATTCCCGGAAATTGCAGCAGAAAAGTCAACAGCTGGAGAGCGTCGCTATACTGCTCCTTATGTAGAAAGCGGGTCAGTTCATCCTCGTAATACTGTATGGTTTTCGGAAAAAGAATCACATTGTTCATCGATGCTTCAGTTATGTGGATCACCTCAAGATCTTGTTCTCGCTGGTGACAGTTTACTTGATTGTTTCCACGAATGCAAAATAATTTTATAAGAAGGGTTGACTTCCCATAAAACGATGTGATAGTATTACTCTTGCTTCGCCAAACAGCCACGTGCCGGGCGGTAAGAAGTGATCTATGTCCCAGTAGCTCAGCAGGATAGAGCATACGCCTTCTAAGCGTACGGTCGGGGGTTCGAATCCCTCCTGGGACGTTCTGCAAGACGAAGAGACCACGAGAAATCGTGGTCTTTTATTTTTTCTCTTCTATTATAAGTGCGTTATTCTGACTAACTCGGATGTGCTTTTTATGGCTCCCTTTGGGTCGCCTATCTATGAATTCGGGAACTGCTAGAATTCATCAATAGCGCCAGTCGAGAGTTTTTGGAGGTCCTACAAAAGAGAAAATAAAAAGGAGCTTCCCCTCGAGCGGGGAGGCTCCTTTTCGGCATTACACGTGCGGCCGGTTCGGGGGCAAATGGCCTGGCTCCGTAGAGTCCAGGTTAGACTGAATCCGCGACGATTGCTTGGAATGATCGATGGTGCTTTGTATTTTCTGCTTCATGCTTTTCCCTTTACCACCCATATGAATGATTCCTCCTAGAAGTGAATTGATCACTCTACTAGTATGGAGCTACAGCGGAGCTAATATGCTGTATGAAATAACCACTTTATGCCGGGCTAACGGACACCAGCGCCGTTATTGCCGCGATAATGCCCCCTCCTCGCTTCTAACGGACACCAGCGCTCTTATTTGCCTATTTCGGGGGATGTTTCCTTCAAAATGGGGCAAATAGGGGCACTGGTGTCCGTTACAATTACCAGTCGGCGATATTTGGCAAAATAAGCGCCGCTGTGTCCGTTAGGCCGGTAGGGGAGACCAGGGCCTAGGCTCGGTTCGGGCCAGGCTCAGTTCGGGTCTGGGTTCGTTAACACCACACCCGAAAATACCCGAGCATAACAAAAGCCCGCAGAGAAACTTCTCTGCGGGCTCCCGGTGGTGCCATTAGACGTTAGTGCTTGTTGTTAGGCAAGTTACTGCCCGGTCGACCGTCACCTTGAGTCCTGAAATTCTTCGCGGCTTTCCTCTGCTTGTCGTGCAGCTTGCTGATGAAATGGCTATCCATGAGCATTCGCCTCCTGAAGAAAGAATGGCACTACCCTTTTAGCATGTCACGCAAGCTCTAAATTTAAACGCATAGCTAAATTAAGAAGAGCTCCTCTGGATTCGGCATCCACTTTGGCTTTCTCATAAAGCTCCTCGATCTGACTGCGTTGCTCGATAAAAGCAGGCTCCGATTTGATGGCGGTTTGCGTCCAGTTGATGAGAACGTTCTCGGCTTGGGTCAGCTCATTATAGGCACGGTGCAAGCCGACGCGCTCGATCACTTCTTCCAACTCGGCTTGACCGATTTCTTTGCCAGCCTCTTTCAACTCATTAATGCGTTTATCCGCTTGATTACTGATTTGTAAAAAATGCTCTCTGGCTGCCAGATAATCAATCTGCGCTTTGGAATGCTTCTTTTTCATCGTCATCACCTTTGCCTTTAGTAAGTAAGAATTGGATTAATTGTAACAGGCTTCATCTAAAAACACAAAATCCGTCTGAAAAGTCGACCCCCCTCGACGTTCGGACAGACATTATATGCCACCATTCCGCATACCTTTTATCATTATGCTCTCTTCATAAAGAAAGGAAGGAACGTCTATGTGCGGAATAACGGGTTGGATAGATTGGCGGAAAGACTTGACCGGGTACCCGTCCATTCTAGAAAATATGACGGAAACGCTCCATTTGCGCGGACCGGATGCTTCCGGCACCTGGATCTCGCAGCATTGCGCTCTCGGCCATCGGCGGCTTAGTGTCATGGATCCGGAGAACGGCGCTCAGCCCATGGTCCGGAAACAAGGCGACTACACCTATACAATCGTATATAATGGCGAACTCTATAATGCCCCTGAGCTGAAAAAAGAGCTGGAGCTGCGCGGTCATCATTTCCGCACGACATGCGATACGGAAGTGCTGCTTGTTGCCTTTATGGAATGGGGGCGGGCTTGTGTAGACCGTTTGAACGGGATTTTCGCTTTTGCGGCATGGAATGACCAAGAACAATCGCTGTATTTGGTTAGAGACCGGCTTGGCGTAAAGCCGCTTTTTTATTCTCATCAGAACGGCGTTCTTCTATTCGGATCGGAGCCAAAAGCCATCCTGGCCCATCCGGACTTCCAAGCGGAAGTCGGTGCCGAAGGGTTGGCAGAAATATTCGCAGTCGGTCCGGCGCGCACGCCGGGACATGGCGTTTACCGCAATATGTCGGAGCTGAAGCCAGGCCAATGCGCGGTTTATGACCGCAACGGCTTATCCATTCGCACCTACTGGAAGCTGGAGAGCCACGCGCATCCGCACGACGTCGCTGCCACCGCGGAGCATGTCCAAGAACTGCTGAACGACACAGCGCAGCGGCAGCTCATTTCCGATGTTCCGATTTGTACGCTTTTATCCGGCGGTCTCGATTCCAGCGCCCTGACCTCCCTTGCGGCCGAGCATTACAAAAATAGCGGGAAAGGCGCCCTGCACACTTTTTCAGTGGATTATAAAGACAATGATAAGCATTTTAAAGCCAATCTGTTTCAACCGAATGCGGACGCCCCGTGGATCAAACGAATGACGGAGCATCTCGGCACCGAGCACCACTTCATCGAATTCGACACACCTGAGCTTGTGGAGTCCTTGAAAACGGCCGTGTTTGCCAGGGATACGCCGGGGATGGCCGATGTCGACGGGTCCCTTTATTTGTTTTGCCGGGAAATTAAGAAGGAGGCTACCGTCGCCATTTCCGGTGAAGCGGCCGATGAAATTTTTGGCGGATATCCGTGGTTTCATAATGAGGAAGCCTTAAATGCGTCGACCTTCCCTTGGTCGCTCAAACTGCCTAACCGGGTGAACCTGCTCGCCCCCGATCTGGTGGACTGGATCAAACCGGTCGAGTATGTCAGCAACCGGTACCAGCAAGCGTTAAGCGAAGTGCCGCGGCTCGCCGGAGAGACAGGTCAGCAAAACCGCATGCGGGAAATGTCTTATCTCAACATTACCCGGTTCATGCCGACGCTGCTCGATCGCAAAGACCGCATGAGCATGGCCGTCGGGCTCGAGGTCCGGGTGCCCTTCTGCGATCACCGTCTCGTAGAGTATGTGTGGAACATTCCTTGGGAAATCAAAACGTCGGGGGACCGGGAAAAAGGCATTTTGCGCAAAGCCTTGAAAGGCGTTCTCCCGGACGATGTTCTGACCCGTAAGAAAAGCCCGTACCCAAAAACGCATAATCCGAATTATTTGGCGGCTGTGCGCAAGTGGGTGCTGGAAATTTTGGATGATCCCAGTTCACCGCTGCTCCCTTTCATCGATGTGAAAAAAATTCGCGCCTTGGCGAGCTCGGACAACAACGACTTCGACCTGCCATGGTTCGGTCAATTGATGACAGGACCCCAAATGTTCGCCTACTTGGCACAAGTGGATACGTGGCTGCGTCACTACAAGATATCTATCCGTTAAAAATCAAAAAGACCTGCTGTCCACGATATGTGGAAGCAGGTCTTTGGTATAATCAGCCGTTCTGATCCGGCAAGCGATCCAAAAACAGCCGTAAAGCTTTGGCCCTGTGGCTGATTTCATTCTTTTCTTCCACTGTAAGCTCCGCCATCGTTCGGCCGAGCGCAGGAATATAGAACAACGGATCATACCCGAAGCCCCCTTCGCCGCGCTCTTCTGCAATAATATAGCCGCGGCAGGAATCCTCGGCTTCAATCGTCTCGTTCGCAACAGGATCAATGAGCGCAAGCGCGCACACGAAAGACGCTTCGCTAAGAAGCTTGGGATGCGTCCCATCCGCCGGAATTTCTTCGGCCGGCGCGGCCGCATGCAAAGCATGCAGCAGCTTGGCGTTGTTATCCGCATCGGTGGCTTGCTCGCCCGCATAGCGGGCCGAGTATACGCCCGGCGCTCCACCCAGCGCTTGCACGCACAATCCGGAGTCATCGGCGAGCACGGGAACGTGCAGATGCGCCGATATGATTTGCGCCTTGATCCGCGCGTTCTCGGCGAACGTCTCGCCGCTTTCTACGATATCCGGCAAGTCCGTATAATCCGCCAAACTGCGAACCTTATACCCTTTGGCGCCGAACAGCCGTTCAAACTCCTTCACTTTCCCTTCATTGCGTGTTGCAATGACGACGATATTACTTCGAAGCCGCATGTTGAACACCTCGAATACGGTCAGCGATCGGGCCGAGCACCTTGCTCTGCTCTTCGATCATCGTACGAATGCCCGCCTCTGCGAGCAGCAGCAGCTCATCCAATTCCTTGCGCGAGAACGGTGCCTCTTCACCCGTGCCCTGAATTTCGACGAATTGACCTTGCCCTGTCATCACAACGTTCATGTCCACCTTCGCCTGCGAATCCTCTTCATAATTCAGATCAAGGCGCGGCGTATCGCCGATGACTCCGACGGAAACGGAAGCCAGAAAGTCGTTAATCGGGAACTTCGCCAAATTTTTCTCCGTGGCCACCTTGTTGATGGCAAATGCCATGGCAACGAAAGCGCCGGTAATGGATGTCGTACGCGTTCCGCCGTCGGCTTGGATGACGTCGCAATCCAGCGTAATGGAGCGCTCGCCCAGCGCTTCCAAATTAACGACGGAGCGCAGCGCCCGGCCGATCAAGCGTTGAATTTCCATAGTGCGGCCGCCAAGCTTGCCCTTGGCAGACTCACGCTGATTCCTAACCTGTGTCGCACGAGGCAGCATGGAGTACTCAGCGGTTACCCAGCCCTTGCCCTGCCCTTTCAAGAACGGAGGAACGCGCTCCTCCACAGTTGCCGTACAAATCACTTTGGTATCGCCAACTTCGATCAGCACGGAACCTTCAGCATGTTTTATGTAATGTGGGGTTATTATCATGGGACGTATTTCTTCGTTCGTTCTTCCGCCAATGCGCATTTTAATCGTATTCTCCTCCTGTTGCTTCGAACCGAAGCTAATTGCTCTCGCCCCATTAAGATGGAGTATTCTATCAGTATTATTCCTAATTAATACTAAGTTATCTCGACAGCATGCGCAACTTTTTTGACTTGTAAATAATCCCGGGAATAAATCCACATAAAATAAGAACCCCCATGCAAGTGACTGCATAGGGGGCTATAGAGCGGTACAAGCTATTACAGCTTTGAAGGGTTAATCTGATTAGGTCTGAGCACCGGCTTGGTGTAGGTCTGGCTGTTGTCCGATGTCGTGAACTTCACGGAACCGTCCACTTTAATTTGCACTTGTTTGAACGGCGTATTCTCGGTCAAGGAAAGAATCACCGACTGCAGCGCATCCGTGGAAGCCTTATTGTCTGCGCCGAGAAGCTTGTTCGAGAAGTCAACCGTCACAAGGGAGTCCGCCGGCTGAATGCTCTTGACCTGCGTTGTCGCATTCAGAACGGATGTCAGCCCTTTCTTCTGGTCGGGCCCTTTGATTAATTGGTCGACGACCGCTTGCGCGATGTTATCGGTTCTTTTCACGAGCCGTGTGACCGGTACATAGTACTTATAATTTTGATCGTTCTGATTCAGGAAATAGAGTGTCACCGGCGTCGATTGCCCGAACTCCGCATCTTCAGCCTTCTCTAAGTTAATCCCCATCGAACGGGCCAACGGCGTGTCAAGCGGGGTTTTCCCTTTCGGCATTTCTTTGAGGTCTTTGCCTTCAACACGCAGCTGCACTTTCTCAACCGTTGGGAAGTTTGTCAAATTCCACGTGATGGCTTCCAATATTTTTCTCTCATTTTGCTGATCATAGGCAAGAAACTCTTTGGAGAAGTCTACGATCGCCCGTTTGTCGTTGGTGACGTTCAAGCTGATTACTTTCGTCCCCTGCGGGAGCAGCGCTTGGAAGCCGGATGGGAGCAGGCTCGCAACAGGACCTCCGTCAACCATGTACTCCAGCGTCGTTTTCGCTACGGATACCGTCTTGGGCAATCCCAGACTGAGCGGTGCGACGAAGCCTTTGGCATCCTTCACATAGACTGTCATTTGGGCTGAGTTCTCTTCCGCCATATCAATCGTGACCGCGGCCGATGTGGTTTTCGCGTCTGCTTCCGCACCCGTGGTCGGAGGTGCATCGATGTCACTCTTCTTCCCTGTGCCCAGGACCGAGCATCCTGTGGTCAGCAAGGCAATCACCCCCGCGATAGCGGCTGAACGAATCCAATGTTGATGTTTCATTTGCTTATTTCCTCCTTCGAGTTTTGCAGAAGCTTGCCAGGAAGCATCTGCCGTGTATTTTTTTCGGCTTGGCCTGTACACTGCTTGTTCGTATTAATATGTATACGGAGCTTTGTCCGATTTATAACTACTTTTTGTCCACTCTATGAAAAAAACAAAATAGCTGAAAAGCGCGCAGCTTCCGCACGTTTTCAGCTATTGGAAATGATATGCTATACTTGGTAACATAACCGAGTTGCACATAGAAAGATCCCTATACTGGAGGGCCTATCATGAGAACATTCCTCAAAGATAAAACACTCATTTTCAATGAATTCCGGGAAGAGGTGTTCAGCCACTACCCGCAAGCCGTCATCGAAGAAGCTGTAGCCCGTCTGCTCGTCGAAATCAAAGGCATCAAGAAAATTCCGCACGAAATGATTACGTCGACTTTACTTGGCGTTCTGAGCAAAACCGAAACTTACAATGTCATGTCCACGCTCATGGAGCTGGAAAAAAAGGTCAAACACGATTCCGAGCTGCTCGCCAGCATGAAAGATCCCGCTTATAACGTTCATCGTACGATCGCAATGTCCATTTGCGGCTTGTACGGCAGCGGCGCGGCTTCTCTCTTCGGATTTGTCGATTGCAAATTTCGTTTCTTCTTTCCGACGAAACGGCCGAAGTCGTTTATATCCAAGGGCATCTGCGCCATTGTCGCCTCGACGGCAAGCGTCATTATTTCGGAGAATGTGAAGATCGATTATACGCAGCGCAATCTCGACATGCTCGCAGCAAGAGGCGTGCAGTTGGAAGATATGGTCGAGATCCTGGATCAGCTTCAGCGGCCTTATAATCCGGATATGGAGCGCAAGCTATGCGAAGAGCATATCCTTGCGGTGCTGCGCAAACAGCAGACGTTCCATGCGCTGCAGCTGGCGATCAAAATCGATACGGCCGTCGAAGCCGGCGAATTCAAGCCGCAGTATAACCATATTGTCGGCCAGGACGAAGGGCTGTTCGGGGTGGACGAAAGCATCGCAACCGCAGTTCCGCTCATGTACGGGACGATTGCGCTTACAAATTTCGGGTACCTCGATAAGGAGAAACTCGGAATCATCCAAGACCTCGACAGCGATCACTCCGAGGGCAAATGCAACACGTTCATCGACGATATGGTATGCGGCATCGTCGCCGCGGCTTGCGGCCGGCTGGCGCATAATAATATACCGACGTACAGTAAGCCTCTGAAGTAACACAATACTGAAGTAACACAATAAACCCTCATGACGTAATTGGTCATGAGGGTTTATTGGTGTCAAGCAGCTATGAACTTCTGCCCGCTGCGACATATTGGATCAGCTCCGCTGCCGGGTCGGCTGCGCGGATGCGTCCCTCCGCTTCGAGCAGGATGAGGTGCGCGATCGTCTCCGACAGCGCGAACCTCATCTGGTGAATGCTGAGCCGGTCGCCGAACGTCGCCCGGCATACCTCATAAGCGCTCAGCGGCGCGCTTAGCTGCCCTTCCATGAGCGCGAGCCGCTCATGATGATGGCGCACGAGCTCCTCCGTGCGCGCATTAAAGCCCTGCCATGGCTCCCGGTGTCCCGGGTAAGCCATGCGCACCTTCAGCCTGCCGATCTCCTGCAGGCTGGTCAAGTACGCGCCGAGCGGATTCTCTTCCACCTGCGGGAGGAAGGAAACGTTCGGCGATATTTGCGGCAGGACATGGTCGCCGCAAAACATCACCTCCGCCTCGGCATCGTAGAAGACCAGATGACCCGCGGCATGGCCGGGGGTCTCGATGGCTTCGTACACGCGGTCTCCGAGGCGCACGGGTCCTTCACGCAGCAGCGTCACCTGAGGCTGCGGCGAAACCAGCTCGACGAAGCTCTCCATGTGCTTCGTCATCTCCGCAAGCCCGACTTCCGGGAAGCCATGCCGGGCGAAAAGCGCCAGCAGCAGCGCCGACATCGGCTGCTCCGCGCCCCACAGGAGCTGCACTTGCGCGTACCCGGTCTCCGAGAGGAGAACCGGCGCGCCCGTGCGCTCCTGGAACCATCCGGCCATCCCGTAATGGTCGGGATGGTGGTGCGTGAGCACAATCTGCTCGATGTGCTCGAAGGCGATGCCGCGCTGCTGCAGCACCTCCTGCCAGCGCGCCTCCGCATCCGGGGTGTGCAGCCCCGGATCGATTACGGTGTAGCCCCGGCTGCCGCGGATCAAATAAGCGTTCACCCAGCGCAGCGGAAAGGGCAACGGCACCTTCACTTGCGTTATTGTATCTGTATGTTCTGTCACGATGTTCATTCGCCTGTCATCCTTCCTTGCGCCCCACAAAAATCATCCGGCTGGAAGCATCCGCCTCGTAAGCCTGGCCTTCATACCCGCCGTACACATGGTCGATATGTAATCCCGCGCGGTGCAGCATCGTTTCGAACGCCGCCCGGTCGTACAGCTTCACCTGTTCCAAATAATTCCTCTCCGCAAGACCTTCTTGCGAAATTACTATTCGCTTGCGCACGCAGCCATCCTCGATCGCTCTGGCTTCGCGAATGCGCAGGTCCCCTTCCGTCCTTTCGGACTGCAGGACCAAATGCTTTTGAATATAGACCGGATTCAGGAAATCGACGATGAAACGGCCGCCTTGGTTAAGCAAACGGTTCATCTCGTGGAACACCCGTTCGTTCTGCTCATCCTCGTCGAAATAGCCGAATGAAGTAAACAAATTCACCACGGCATCGAACTCGTGCTGGATCGGAACATTCCGCATATCACCGCGCAGCCAGTTGACCCGCTTGTCTTGATCAAGCTTCACCGCTTCACAGAGCAGAACCTCGGACAAGTCCACGCCCGTAACTTGATAGCCGAAGTCCGCCAATGCCAGCGAATGTCTGCCCATCCCGCAGCATAAGTCCAGCACCTCGGCCCCTTGGGGCAAGTCGAGCCAGTCGATCATCTTTTTCACTTCATGATAAGCGCCCTGCATGTCCCGATGCTTGTATACGAGCAAATAGTCATTCCCGAAACTTTCCTGATACCAAGCCATTTTGTTGTCACACCTTCAATTTCTATTTATGATGATTAGGAATTTCAAATGAGTTCAACTTCGACCGCACAATTCGCAAGCCTTCGGCAGCCTCTTCTCGGGAGAAATTGCCTGCTTCGAGACGATCTTCATCCGTTTCCAACAGAGCTTCATAGAAAGCAGTGCCTTGCCGGAGAAACTCCGATTGTCCCGGATGATCGTCCATATAATGGAAAATGACATCCTCCGCCTTTGCATAATCACCCATTTTGGCATAGTGGGCAAAGAGCAGTCTCTGCACATCTTCGGGAATCACCCAAGACTGCAGCCTTCCCAAGCTGGCCTGAATGCGGGATGTAATCTCCGCTGTTTCCTCATCCTCAGGCGCTACTTGCGGAGAAAGCGACAAGTGAAGCAGCAGATCCAACGATTTCAGATAGGCGCGATACGCCCCGTCGGTTTCCTCATGCTGCTTCAGCAAATCTCCATGCCCCACAAGCATGTCCCCGATCACCATCGCCTTCGCCGTGTCCAGATTCCCCTGATAGGACAGCAGCTCCAGGATATCCTTGCTCGACAACGCCTGAAGCGAACGAATATGGAGTCCGAGCAGGTGGCGGCTGGCTTCATCCAACTGCTGCTGAGCATCCTCCAACTGGATGTGTTCCTTATTAAAAAGAATGCGGTGCAGCACCAGTGTCATTTGCTCGATCTGCCGCATAAAATAATCGCGTTTGAACATCCGTTACGCCCCCTCTGCCCAAAGAAAATGCCTCATTTCAGCTTACCATGCCACGGAAAGAAACTCAAAAGAAGAGATCGCCTATTTTTAGCCATGGACCGCACCATTGGCAACAGCCCTTCATAAACTAATTTTGACTGTATCCCTAAACCTTGTATTTCCCAATACCCGAGCAAGGAGGGGTGACACACATCCATGGGCATAATTCGTAAATCCTTCCTATTCCTAGACATTCCTTTTCAATGCCTCCAAGCCTTATAATATAAGGCTTATCAACCTAATCGGTAGATACCTAAATACTGTGTATTTGCATCAAATATCATCTAATCCTACCTCGATTTGCATCAAAAATTGCATCAACAACAAAAAAGCCGGATAAGGGTTTGTTCACCCTCTCCAGCTTCGGATCTTGATTTCATTATGATATCTTTTGACCTAAAAACCATTCTGCAAATGCTCTCTTTGGAACTTTATAAATTCGGCCGATCTTCACTACATGAAAGGCATTAGATTGAACTAATTCATACGCTGCTGATTTACTAATCCCGAGGAATCGCTGGACATCAGCCACATCTAAAACTTCTGGAAGCTCTTCGATTGTCATCACCCCATCACCTCTAATATTGTATATTCCTGAAAACCATTGTCCTATTCATTCTTGTTGTCTTGAGTCTTTTCTACATCAATCCTCAGATTCAAAGCCAGCTTGTACAGAGCGGTCTTGCGGATCTTGGTGTATTGGTCTTTCCCGATAGCAGGATTAAAAATGAAGTTATACACTTGGTAGTCCTTGATTGGTTCACCGTTCTTGTCGTAAGGCTTTAAGTAACGTTCTTCTATGAGCAACCTTTCTTTAGGAGCCAGATGCCTTACAGCACGTTCTACACGATCGCAGAATGCTTTCCGCCGCGCCTTTTCGTCCACATTGTAAATGGCGATGCTCGCGGTCTGGTCACTGTTCACGTTCGTGGGTCCACTAGGACGATCTTCATAGCTTGCTGTTAACGTAGCCTCTCGTTCAACAAACTCCATGTACTTACAAAGGTGGTAATGTTCAAACACTCGCATAAGTGCTTTTTTGGTTTCTCCACCATCAAGATCAGGGAAGATGTCGTCACCGAAAGTTAATTGCAAAATTGTTCACTCCTTTTACTGGGAGCTATCTATTTTTATTTCCATTTACCCATCTCATTTATGATAAGATTGCTCTGGGTGATTAAATGACTAAGAACAAAGCTACTGACAGCGAAATAAATAAATACATCCATGAACAATTGCAAATCCATTGTGAATTAGGAATGAGCAAATACATTGATGCAGAAGATAAAAAATCTTACGAAGCTGGTATTGGCCTAGGACAAATGATTGGGACTTTTCTAATCTTGTATGAGCTTAAGAAGAAGTACGGCATTGATTACGAGTGAACATTTTAAAGGATAGGTCTTCTGCCTTTAACACCATACCAATAAACGGAATATAATATTGCTGTAAGACTCCACCCCTTAGTCATTTAGCCGTTCCTGCCGGGCTGGATGACTCTTTTTTTTTATATCTTTAAAATGTAACGTGTGTCATAATCGAATTGGGCCTGAGGAAATATTGCTTTGGGCTTTTAAGTAATTCAATATTCAAGTAGTGCCATCAATCGTTAATTGTTTATCTTCAAGTCTGCGATACAATATTCATTAATTTCCAGCACTCCGGGCAGAATAGCCTTGGGGGTGAGCATTACCGTGAAATGTGTCTACTGCGAAAATATCCAACAAATCAAAGGTACGAAGTATAAGTGTTACACTTGCTCTATAATTAACAATCGCAAGCGATAAGTGCCTTCGGGCACTTTTTTAGTTTCCTCAATATTCAAAACTTGTTCGTCAGACTTGAACCCTTGAGGTAATTTCCAATATTTAGGATCATACACTGAATAATAAAAATAATACTCACTTCGGAATAGGTTGGTGTCACTATGAAGTACCGTTTATGCGAACTACCTGAGTTGTTGGAAATTCCCAGAACTACAATCAGAAATTGGTTAACTATCTACCATGAATTCATACCCACTGTCCATCAAGGGAAATCTACCTTTTATGCTAATGATGCTGTGTCTGTCTTAAGAAGGATTAGTTTTTTTCGAGAGCATTTATACTCGCATTCAACTATCAAAGAAATCTTACTGGAAGAAGGATATGAAACTGTAGATGAAACTTCCGTTATTTGAATTTGTGTATCACACTGCAATTTTTAAGTCTCTCAATATTCAAATTTTCCCTTATGCTCCGGACGCTACTGTTGGGGTAAGATAGGCATTATTCTCATAGCACTTTACCGCTTGCTGGAATATGTTATTGACGTAGGGCCTCATCATCTCATTCCCTTTTGGTTATTGAGCCATCCCCTTGCCGGTGGGGGTGGCTCTTTGCTTTTCCCCCTCAATATTCCATTAGAGATCCAGAGGAAGCCTTTCTAATTTCTAATCAATTTATAATCAGTGATGTATGAAGAATTAAAATTCCTTTAAGTTGTACTATGAAACTATCACCATTCCTATTAATTTACATATTTATGTAGTAACAATAATAAGGAGTGAGTAAAATGGCCATCTATAATGGAGATTTTGAAGATGATACAACAGCCCCATGGCTCGCTAGAAACGTTAGGTTAATTACCGTGCAATCTAATACAGGTATAAATCATATACGATTTCAGGCCCCACTAAGAGGAAGAGGGATTGCTTTTCTAACTCAACGGGTAACCCTAGTTCCAAATAGCGCATATAGAATAACCTTCTATGCCAAGTCATCATCAACTATCGGAAAACTAAGAGTAAGTCTTGTTGGTGCGTCTGATCCGGGAACAGTAATCCCTATTAAAAAAATCTCAAATCACTATAGAAGATTTACTGTGATAATTCCAGCATTTGCAATAGGAGAGAGAACAGATTTTGATTTAGAATTTCGGATAGAAAATAGTAGTAGTACCAAAAGCGTAATCTTAGATCTCGATACTGTTTCTTTGACTCAACTCTAATCCTGGATCTGGAGCTTATTTCTAATCAATTTCTAATGAATTACTTACCGTCGTTATCATATAGGATCTAATGATTGGATATAAATTGAGTAGAAAGGAGATGGTGACAATCCCTGACTCAATTCATCATATGGCATCTAAGCAAGACCTTATTGATATCATGCGGGCTTGTGCAGACCAAGAGCAGTGGAGAGCAGCATTAAAGTTATTCGAGCTGTTACAAAAGATGGAACAGGATAATAAAAGTTCTGTCCTTATAGAGATCAGATCAGCACCACCATAGCCACTTTAAAAGGGGCTTTTTTTATGCATATTTCAGGATTCCTGGCGGAAACAAGCCTTCGAAAATGGCCGCTTCGCGTGCGAGGAGTTGCAGCAAATTAATCGCCCCCCTGGAATCCTTTAATCGGATTTGATTGCCTTGCGATCTCTGCTCTGATTTTAGCTTCAGGAGCATAGTTTTCGTGCCAACCTTCTGGCTTCTTGATCTTCCCTTGTTCATCTCGTTCAACCTTGCCTTCCGGACCAACCTTGCCCATATTTGCAGCATGTACGATATCAAAGATAGGCTCAGGCTCAACGCCCATTAGCGTATATGTTCCAATTGCAAAGTAAATCAAGTCCGCTAATGCATCCACTTGATCTTCAATTGTCTTAGCGCGCATGAATTCGGTAAGCTCTTCAAGCATGTAGGAAGCTCGGTCAAGGACTGGGAACGTTGAAGGGAAAGGACTATTATCCGCATAAGTCCATGTTTTCGAAAACTTCTTCATGGACTTACATAGATCATCCATACGATTCCCAAATAAAATACTTGTTTCAACTTCTCGGCCCAACATCGTCGGTGTAGCCGGCATTTCAATCCCGCACGCTGTGTGGAACTGCTTAACTTGTTCATATCGCTTATCCATTGTTCACTCTCCTATTCTGTTCTCTGGCTCCATAGCAGCCGTGCTACCATGCCGATCTTGTCAATATCATGTACCGCTTGCCAGCCGCGTCCGTCGGTCCAGCAATCAACCTCGGCCCATTTCTTGCCTTTGTGATTCCACTTGAAGTTTGTTGCTCGATATGTCTTCCCGTGAATCACGATTTGAGGGAGTAGATATATTTCGACTCGCTCTTTTTTCATGGGCTAGGACTCCACTGAAACGAATTCAACAGCACTTAAACGTTCTGCAATTCTAATCATTTGTGAATGATGACCAAGACTTTCGTAAAATCCTCTGCAGCAAGTTTCCTTACCTGCAATAGTCGCTTTATGACAAACAAAGTAAGTTTGTTCTTTACATATTTCTTTGAGTAAGTTGTCCCTGCGCTTATCTGAAACTATTTTGTTTGGGCTGAACAAGCATTGGTTGCAGCATTTATCCGATACCTGAAACATGTTTGCGTCCTCCCTTGCCTTAATCGGTAGCCCCCGACTAGCAGGGGCATTGAAAGATTACTCTTCGTCCAAGAACGTTAACGGGGCATCTTGATCCTCTTCCTCATCGGTATCCGGAGTGAATGGAAGGTTGTTCTCAGCATGTTCCCGTCCTTCTTCTGTAACCTCTTCATGGTTTTCAGTTTCATGTAACTCTTCTGCCACTTCATCCTCATTGGCTGTATCACCTTCACCAGCTTCAGCTTCCTCGACAATCACATCTTCAATGTCCACTTGTTCCCCTTCTTCGTCGGCTGGCTTAGAGATTGATTGAACAAAACCAGTCCCATCTACTACTGCTTGATATCCACGACGGGGTTCCAGGTAATCCCGCACTTCCATTTGAGACGTTCCTAAAGCAATGTAAATACTCTCTTCACGCTCTTTAAGATCCTGAAGATCATCCAAACTGACTGTTGAATTAAGAGTTAGAACGATCTCAACTTCCTTGCCGCTCGTAATTTTTTTCAATTTACCTTTAGTTAAAATTGTTTCGTTCATATATGATCACTCATCCTTTAATTTAAATTTGGTTATGCCTTCTTCTTTAATTTCTTAACTGCAGGATTCTCTATGGCCTGCAACACTTCAAGCTGATAGTTGTGAAACTCAAAGGGATTATGGTTATAAATGCCCTTTGCCATCTGAGCCAGAACAAATGCATCTCGGACGTTGTCGCTGCTGTGTTCGAATCCCCAGCCCCTATAGATTGGAAGTACCATCTCGTCTTTCTTCGTGTTCCCCTTTCCAGTAGCGAACTTCTTCAACTGGCTCGGAGTCGGCTTCTTATAGTCAAGGCCGGCATTTATTAGAGCGAATCTAAGTGCAAATCCTACGCCGTATTGAGTGCTCACTGCCTGCCCCTGAGAACCAAAAGAAAAATCTTCTATGCAAACGAATGAACCTTTAGGAATAAGTGCGACGATATTCCTTGCATAGTCCTGGATTTCTCTTTCAGTTGATCTGATACCGTTTTTCAGGTGAATCTCTTTACACTGGATTACATTTCCAGAATCGTCCAACTCGACAAATCCCGTTTTCGTTGACGGATCTATCCCTACAAATCTCAATGCCGTTTCCTCCGTAACTTCGTTTGCTGTGCTATATGATTTGCTCGAGCCTGCTTCCTCCGCCTTATTTCATCTAAGGCAGCCATCTTGTGCTCCAAGCTGCAACCTGTATCGTTGTAAGCTATCTCGGCCAATTGATAATTCTTTGCGGTTCCCCATTTCATTTAACTTGTACCGCCTTCCGTTCAGCTATCTCTTCATCTGTCAGTCCACTATAAGCGTAGTGACAAGCTTCAACAGCTTCATAAGGCGGAATCGCCAGCTTATCCATAGCGCTCTTCACCGGACATCCACCGTTTAATTCCGGTGATCCGTCACACTCTCGGCAAGCGAATTGCAATGTGGCTAGAGCCAAGTTAAGAACAATGTCTCTTTCTTCCTGGACCGTTTCATTTCGCATCTTTGCATCTGCAGCTGCGTTCTTCCGGACGATTTCCTGCGCTTCTCGCTTATGCATTAAACCAAATTTATAAATCTGACTTTCCCGATATAACGTCGCTGTTGTCTTCAGATCCTTATCCTTAGCCCATTCATGAGCACCGAAGGCAATCCATTCCCGCGCTTGTTCAAAGGCATATGTGGACATCTGAGGCATTGTCGGAATCTTTGACATGGCAGCTGGGAACTCACTGGCTAGAGCTAGGGCGACTATGAAGGCATCCCGCTCAGCGCTATTCATGTAAGGCTTCACTTTGTGCTGGATCATCTCAAAGGTTTCAGTTTCTTCTACAAGCACCGTGTAATGAGCACCGCAGAGGGAGTTGCCTGTTTTAGGGTCGGAGAAGCTGCAGACGAACTCCAAAGTTTTACGACGCTGTTTAACCGGAATTTTGAGTATATTAGGATAAGAGCATTTCGGGCATTTAGTTCGGTAGTGTGTGTCAGGCATACTCAATCACCTCCAATTAACCTTTTACCAATCTCATAAGCTACGTTCGATGTAACTCCATTTCCCGCCATTTTATAAAGTTGCGAGTCACTGATCCCTGCTTCTTTGAGTTTGTAAAACCACTCGTCAGGGTAAGATTGCAGGCGAAAACATTCGAGAGGTGTAAGTTTGCGGATTCTGTATCCATCCGTTATCTTTTTAGGCTCTTTGTAATCCGTTCCGTTCAGCGTCGGACACACATTGTTGTACACTCTCGGCCCTTTTCCACTACGAGAATCAATGTGTTGCCGAGTGTCTATAATCGCTACACCGTGTTTATCCTGAGCCGTCATTGGATCGCCTGGTTCTTTGAACCTTCTGCCGTTTTGCCTTTTTTCCACTTGGTCAGGAGTAAGGCATGGCATCGGTTCAAGTACCATCGGAACCTTATCAACTCTCGACGCTTGAAGAGTTCCGGTTTGATCTTCGTACACGCTGTACTGCTTAGAAAAATTACGTTGTAATATTTTTGTCCCTTCACCCTTATTGGTAGTTAATGTCGGAGCTAAGCCTTGTGAATCGTATACAGCGCCGTTCATGCCGTTTCCGCTCGGGTTTGTATTGCCAACAAGGAGGACTTTCGGTTCGTTTCCCGTGTGTCTTGTTGTCAACGTTGGGGCTAATCCTTCAACGTCATAAACGCGGTTCATTTGGTCATTCCCGTAATATTCAAGGCTACCTGCAACTTTTATTTTTGGTTCAAACTGCTCTTTTACGGTGTACCAGCCTGTTTTTGCACCACCGCCGCCAGCTTCGGCTTTTAATGTTCGGGCAATTTCTTCTCCGTCGTAGACTCGATTTGCATCGGCTTCACCTTTGGTAAGTTCTCTAAGAGTTTTGCTGTTTTCTCCGCTGATAGGAAATATTTCTCGTCTACTTGTTCCTCTAAGATGGCAGACAATGAACACCCGTTCCCGGTTTTGGGGAACCCCGAAATCTTTGCTGTTGAGCAATTGCCATTCGCAGTCATACCCCAGTTCATCCAGCGCACAGAGAATTGTTGTGTATGTCCTTCCTCCGTCGTGATTAAGGAGTCCCTTAACATTTTCAAGGAGTATGTGCTGCGGTTTGAGTATGTTAGCGAATCGGACAATCTGGAAGAAAAGAGTTCCTCGTGTTGCGTCTGCGAATCCTTCGCGCTTTCCTGCAATACTGAATGCTTGGCATGGAAATCCTCCGCTGATAAGGTCGATCCTGTGTTGCTCTCTAAGTAGTCGAATATCGTCATCTGTAACAGTTGTGATGTCAAACTTAGCCCACATCCTTTCCTCTGGGTCGTGAAGTATCTTGAAGCATTCGTGCGTAGTTTGTTTTTTGGGATTTCCACAAACGGTGCAGAACGTATAAAACTTTTTTTTCTTGTATGGTTCATGTTTTGTAAATGTCTTGCATTTCTCACACTTAACATCGCATTCCACGAAACCAACGCATTCCATGCCCGCTTTTATGAGACCGTAGCCCATGCCGCCAAGACCGGCGAATAGTTCAATGAAAGTATTGTTTATACCGTCCACCTCCGTCCTGCACGCATCGCTTCAAGGTGAAGCTCATTGTTTTGCCGAACAAACTCCTCTGCGTATAAACCCACATCTTCACCTACAAGAGTCTCCTTGCCAGTTGCCCGAACCATACTGACCAACCCTTGCCCAGCTTCGAAGAATGCTTTCAGTGCAGCCTCTTTATCAACTGGTGGCTTGCATAGTTCATCTATCAAGGTATCCAAGGCCTCAAGTGTTTTGCGCCGGGCCTTCTCTTCGTCCTGTCCAGTTTCAACATTGCTGATTGTTATGGTGATGGATATCATATAATCACCTCCTAGAATTTAATCAGTTCTTTGATCTCAGCCTCTATGCGTTCAGTTTCAGCAAGCAATTCACTGAGCGTGCTTGCTGTTGATTCAGCAAGTTTTAGCCGAAACAGACCTTTCGCAGCGCCGCTGATAGTTGGATAGTGAGCAAAGGGGGTAAACATCTCTTTCCCCTTCGATTCACCACTCTTACCAATCGTTCGTTTTTCGAGGGAGCAGTTGTGTTGCTCTACTGTCATGAAGATGTCTTTCTCAATATGAACTCTTGCCATATGATCACCCTTTCCTATAGCCAGTCTGGAGGAGGAGGTTCTGGATTCTCCTCTTTTGCCACTTCTGACTCACTCCGTGTTTCTAAAACATTTTTCTCGGTTTTCTGGTGTTTCATTTCCACATCATGGGCAGACGTATCCCTTTGCTCTTTTTTTACATCTGCCACAACCCATCCGAGTTCCTCATAGATAGCCCGAACTCCAGGGTAATTCTTAACATATTCAGAACGTTGATAAGCAAGGATTGCGCTGTTAATGATGTCATACTCGATCATCAATTCCGATTTTTTCTGTGGAGAGATTAATGGATGTTCCATTTCGACGGCCTTATCAATACGTTTCTTCCGCCATATTTCGTCGTCTTTAGAAACCTCCGACGAGAGGTATATCTGCAACTCTTTACGCATGATGTCGATATTCTTTTGAAGTTTTCCCTTGGTTTCTACATCGGTATCCAAATAATTTGCCTTGGCTACCTTATCGATCAACCATGCAACCATTGATTCATAATTAGCAGCAGTGATTTTACTCATCTCTTACCAGCTGCCTTTTTCTTCTGAGGTTCCTTATCCTTCTCAAGCTCAACATAGCGTTGCAACCACCATTCGAAACGGTACCGGAATCGGTTTAGACCAACGTTCCTGCCTTTAGCAAAGATTGACTGGACAATCTTTACATTTCCATCATACTCACCGTTGTGCCAAAGGAACTCGACCACATCCGCATCCTGCTCAATGCTGCCTGATTCTTTTAAATGTTTTAATTTCGGTTCTTCATCATCGACAGCGCGGTCCAGCTGTGACAACATAATAAACACAAAATTCATCTTTCTGGCCATGTTCTTTGCTGTCCGTGTAACCCGGCCAATTGCCTCATGACGCTTTTCACCCCTCCGGAGAGTAATCTCCATGATTTGAAGGTAATCCACGATGATCGCAGCAATCTTGCCATGTCTTTTTAACATTTGCTTCGCGGTAGAACGAATTTCCTCGATTGTTATTCCGGATGAATCTTGAATGTATATAGGCAATGTCTCAAGTAGGTCGTATGCCTCATTTATCTTCTCGTGTTCTCTGTCCGTGAAGCCCTCTTCGCCACCTTTATTTATCAATCTGTTGTAATTCACGCCGGCCACGTTAGAGACAATACGATCTTTAACTTCATTCTCGCCCATCTCCTGGGAGTAAATCATTACGCATCCAGCATCTTTAGCTGCAATCCACTTACCATTTTCCAAGCGTGATTGCTGAGCGATACCATAGACCAATTGCAGAGCCTTCGCCGTTTTACCTACGCTAGGCCTTCCAGCGATGATATATAGCCACCCACGCCATAATTGTGACCACTCATCAAACTGTTTGAAGCCTGAGAGGATTTTCTGCGCCCTAGTCTTTAAGTGCTCATAATAATCTTTTTTGCTTTCCCCAAAACTACGCATGCGGGCCACCGATTTCGGTCGAACTTTATCGGCAATTTCCTCTGCGGCTGCATGGATTTCATCATCCGTTTCAAATTCGCCATTCAATGCCGCCTGCATCATTTCTTCGCCTGCTTCATACATCCGACGCTTTAAAGCCTTGGTTCGAACAATGCTGGCATAATATTTGACATTTGCTGTAGACGGCACTGCAGACATCATGTCTGAGAGATAACCTACTCCTCCAATTTCAACAATACGCCCGAATTTATCAAATTCCCCAACCACTGTAATTAGATCAATCGGAAGATCGCGCTCATGGAGGTATTTCATTACTTTGTAAATCAATTCATGACGTTGTGAGAAGTCTCGTTCTTCTAGAAATGAGATCTCTTCCAAGCATCTTGAATCAAGGAGAATGGCGCCTAATACTGATTGCTCAGCTTGTAAGTCGTTTAACGTCTGGAGATCCATCATCATAAACGAATTCCTCCGGTTCATTTCCTAATCTGACCCATTCAGAGAAAGCTATTTCACGATTGCGGGATTCAATTTCTTTATCA
This sequence comes from Bacillus sp. 3255, assembly GCF_031456485.1. Lineage (NCBI taxonomy): Bacteria > Bacillati > Bacillota > Bacilli > Caryophanales > Bacillaceae > Bacillus > Bacillus sp. 3255. The sequence goes on along the minus strand of NZ_JAVDUS010000029.1, from coordinate 19,281 downwards.
ATGGGTTTATCCTCATCGCTGCGGATATCCGCAATGGTTGGTGGAAATCTGTTTATCTTGATGTGTTGGAATAGGTTTGCCTGGGCTTGTTCATAGCTGATATCTTCAAGCATTACGTGCCAACCTTGAGTAACTGCTGCAGTAATCACGAAATTAGGGAAGAAGGTTTTTATTCCCGCCAGAAACTTCGCCGTTTCCGTTTGTTTCAAGCGCCTCGCCCTCCCTATAGAATTGTTCTAAAATATCCATTTCATGTTGATTCTTCGAATCAGGTTTGTAAGGATTGACCATCGTTTGGTTCATATAATTTTCAAAGTTGGTAGCATTGAATAGAGTCGATGGCCGAAGATACTCTTTCCACTTGGAGTCGTTAATCCAATGATTGACCTTAACGTCGATGACGTGGATAAAGTCTTCGAAGGTTCTCCCTTCCTCCAGACGACCGCTTAACAAGCTGATATTTGCCTTGGATTTATGACTGTACTTCTTACCCGTCTTCTCATTAAGATAGTTTATAACCTTCTCATATATTAAGGTTTTACTTTCTTTAGAGATTTTCTTTAAACCTTTCTTTTCTTGGGTGACGAAATCGTCACCTCCAGAGGTGTTGTTTTCGTCACCTCCAGAGGTGATAAAATCGTCACCCCAAGAATTTTGTTGAGGGGTCGTTTTCGTCACCTCAACCACACTCCTTTCAGGAAGTTTCCATTCTTCGGTATGTTTATTAAAGCCAATCTTTCTTGGAAATTTATTTGTTTGCGGCCGGGTCACAATAAGCACCTTATTATCAATTAAACTTTTTAGTTCTGCTTTCACTTTGCGCTCATCGATTTCTGTTGCCTCGGCCAAGAAAGAAACGGCGAATTCATGATCTTTCCTCTGAAAACCATAAGTGTACCGCCATACTGCATGAATGATCCGAAATTGAGAGGGAGAGAATTTGTTCTTCATCATGGCTTCAAGGATGTTATTTGCTATCCTGGTGTACTTTTCTTCAAGCTTTGACAAGGCTCCTCACCTTCTCACTGAATTGCTTCTTGGTCCTCGCGAATGATTTTGGTCACGATTTCCGTAATCTGCTGTGAGAACTCTTCGGAATCGTTGGCGATAATGTACCCGACATTCTCTTCACTTTGTTCCTCAACGTAATTTAGTACTGCCGCCTTTATCCTGTCCTCGAGCGTCTCAACCTTGTAATCATTAACTAAAGCATTGGCAATATTTATGCCGCCTCCGCTCTCGCGATAGTTGAACAATGTGCTCGCATGGGTCCCGTCATTTTCAAAATAGACTCCATACATAATCCCTAAAATGGTTGTATCGTTTACCCCAGCTGCTCTAAAAAACTCAATCGCTTCTGCCACATGAAGCGGCAGCGTTACAAGCTTTTGACGGTCGACCTCGCACTCAATATGCTGTAGCAGTGCTACTTTCTCTGCTTCAACTTCCTCGATATGCTCGATCAACCTAATCACTGTTTTTCTTTCAAATGACCGATTTCCCATCCTGAGCACAGTTTTTAATCCTTCTAAATAATTGTCGGATACCTTCATTCGCTGACCACCTCCAAGAAATAATGATGTCCTTCCTTTAATCCCTTTTCCCTGAGGGCCCTCATAACTTCCGCCCGGGCATGCATTGATGTATTGTTGCTGCTGGATAAGTGGGTAAGGTAAATCTTCTCGCCTTTGCCTTTGACCAGCTTGCTAAGCGCCTCTGCTGCCTGCTGATTGCTGAGATGACCGAGATCGGAAAGGATCCGGGTTTGGGTGCTAATTGGATAATTAGAATTCTCGACAAGGATTGGGTCGTGATTGCTCTCGATAATATAGATGTCTGAGTCGGCCATTGCTTCTAACATGTCATTATCTACTTTACCGGTGTCCAAGCAGACGCTAACCTTCTCACCACACGATCCCTTGATCGCATACCCTAGTGGGTTGTAGGCATCATGGTGTGTCTTGAATGCATCGACTTCAAACCATCCATCATCTCCACAGGAACCACCAATCAGAACACCTCTATCGTCGACTTCATTCATCAAATCCTCGTCAACAGTCACAATGTCTTTCCACTCCTGCTCGCCAGCAAAAACAGGGATACGGTATTTATTCGCAAGCGGCAAGCCTTTAATGTGGTCACCATGAGCATGGGTGATAAATATTCCTGTTAGTTCCCCAGGTATAATTCCATTATCAATCAGCCGCTGCTCAATCTTTGTCTTAGCAATGCCGGCATCGATTAAGATGCTCGTGCAACCGCTCTGAAGGTGAATGCAGTTACCTTTGGATCCGGAGGCGATGATTGTAACTTTCACTCCAGTTCGCCCTCACTCTCACCAACTGCTAGATGGTAAACAGCTTGCCAAGCTTCCTGACCTATTTTGAATGCATCATTCTTCTCTTGAGTCCACCTAGGATTTATTACCCCTCCATCAAAACCATTAATAAATCCTAAGATAAAATCATTACTTATACCGAACTTCTCTTCCATAACATCTTCCAAATCTCTGATCGTTTTAAATAGAAAGTCATATGCCTCATCATGATCTGAGCTGCAACCGATGTATAGCGCCGAAAGTCCACATGCACATCTCTTACCGCCGTTATCTTTTTCAATCCAATCTAGTCTTAATGGAATGAGTCCTGTTTCTTGATAAGCCTTGAGCACAGCGGCAGCATTTATCTGGATGTTTTCCATATGCTACTCCTCCATGTTGATCGGTTCTTCACTATCTGCGATCTTTTGATCAAGCATCAAGATTGCGCCTTGCAACTCAACAAGAGTCGGTACCTTCGGATCCTTGAAAGTGATTTTGTTATCTTTCAGGTACTGATTTCTTGCTACTTTATCTGTAATCCCCAACTGATTGAACCGGTCGTTAATATCTATCATCGCTTGCTTGACTGGATCTACTTTTGGTTCTTCAATTACTGTAGCAGGCGGAGTGTTGGTGTGAGTCGCTTCACTTGTGATGTCTCTACGTTGCGGAGTTTCTTGAGATTGGCTCGAATCCAGGTTGTTCTGTGTGGCATATTCATCCTCACTGATTTCAACACCATACTGCCGTTTAAAAGCCCGCTTTATTGCATGCTTTACAATCATGTCATCGAAATAACTGGTCCACATCTCCTTATTCCTACCCTTAGTAAGGTGATCCACTTGATCGTTCGTAATGATTACCGCGATATTCGGAGCACCTTCACGATACGCAACACAATAAGCTCCTACAGTCTTTCCACGCGTCATGGAAATAATGCGATGCTTAGGCTCCCCAGTAACCATGTCGATCTCAAAGTCGTCGTTTTCTTTCACTTCCGAAGCAATGAAGCCTTTGTACTGAGGATGACGTTTCCCGAGTGCGACAATGCCCTCAACGGAAATTTGGATGGACATTTGCGGTCCGTACTTCTCACTTTGGTAAACAATGCAGTGAATCTGATTGAGGAACGGGTTAAGTCCAGCTGCGGCTGCTGTTCGAGCGAAGAGATTGAATTGAGCATCCGTCGTGCCCTTAGCGATCGTATTTTTGATCGTATCCAGTTCCGCTTGCGTGAAATCTCCAATTACTTGCACTTGAGTTGACATATGTTAAATCCTCCCTAATTTAAGTTCTTGCTGCTTAGTCTGAGCGTTAAGTAAATTCAACTTTTTTTGTTTTTGAATCAATATCTTTAATGACTTGCTCGTTAATTCGATTTTCTTCAGGTGACCTGAGACTGTCCTTTGACTAACACCCAAAATCTTCGCAATTTCATGTGTGCTATACTCACGGTGAACATATAACACGAAAACTTTCAGCGACAGATTTGCCAACTGGTTCTTCATGGAAGTCACCTAAGGAGACCTATCACGATTAATGCGATGAACGTCACAACCAAGTAAAAAATGAGACTAAGGAAGAGTGCGTTCTTAATTCCTCTTGCTGCACTTAGTGGATCCTCCTCGATCTCTGCCTTTACTTCAACCATATCAAGCGGCATGCCCACCAACTTAAGTACACCCGTCTCTAAAATGGCTTGTATGGACGATAGAGCGAAGATCAGACCTACATAGAAGGTTATGGTCGGTGCAATGAGATAGGAGCCAATGAGGACCGCTGAAACCCATATTCCTGCGCACCAGTAGCAATTCATAACACTACCGATGAAACGTCTTACAGAACCACCTTGAAGAGTGTAAGTAAACTGATAATCAATGAAGTCCCGTGTTACAAAGTTATTCCTTACTGGTTCGAAGATTTTGTCATAAACGATGAAATGAGTGATCCGGAAGACAGCAAGGGCTAGGATGATGAAAGTTAGAATTGTCATTTGTAGCTCCTTTACTTAGCAGGCTCATACGTCACATCTTCAAAGAATTCACTTAGAAGATAAGCGCAGCCGGCTTCTTTATGTTCGTGCTTCGGTTCCCAAGATCCCATAATTGCTTTTACATGGCGCAAAGCTTTGTTTTTATCTATTCCATCCTTAGGCTTGAATTGTGTGTTCTTCAAACCCCGATAAAACCATGTTCCAACTAAATCATTCCACTTCGTACGACCTTCTTTGAATTCCTTGGGTATATCGGACATTGCTGGTAGCAACTTACTCATATCTCCACCAAATGCAATGCTTAATCCGTTAACATCGACTGGATGACTCCATTTCTTAGTCATACAACATCCTCCGTTTCAATTTTCAATTCCTGATCCGGTACCGCCCGGCCTGTGATAAGCTGCCCATACACCGCGACTTTGCCAGTGTAGGATTCAATCCCATCCACGAACGTTGGAACAATCAACTCGCTTTGCTTGTAAAGGACATCCGATAATTCCAAGCCGGCGCCGATCTTCTCACCCGCGGATAAGGTCGGATAGTCCTTACCATCCATCTGGATGACGAAAGCAGGCTTATAATCACCAGTGGAAGCGACATAATCGAACAACCGGACCGACAGTGTAGTGAAGAGCTCTTGCACCTTGCTTACCTGGAGTTCAGCTTCCTTGGCCTTAAATGCTTTGATTGCATCAAGCACAAAGATTGAGTCGTTCTTGGCATTGAGGTAATCAACCTCATTCTGTTTCGCTTTCTCCAACTCAGCAGTCGCTTTTGACCGTGTGATGTCTGCCTGTAGGATAGAGTTAATTTCACCAATACGGCTGATCAAGTCTGCCACGGAGTAGTTCGGGCCTTCCATTTGCGGCAATGCTTCCAGTTGAGCAACAAGCTCCTTCTTCTGCTCGAGCATGTCGTTAACTCGCTTGGCTATGCCGTTCACCACAGTCTTCTTATTTCCGAGCGATGTCGCCCTAGCTTCTTCCGTCAACTCTTGGCCACATGAGCTGCATGTTGTGCTGATCTCAGTTCCTTTTGTTCTGGCATGCTCAGACTTGCCATCAAGGATCCGTTGAGATAGTTGATCGATCTGCATTTGAAGTCGGCTCCGCTGATTCTCCCACTGAGTAGCTTTTGCCTTATCCGCCTCATAAGACTGAATCTTTTTATCAAGCTCTTCGCCTTCAGTTTGCAATGATTCTCGGTCAATTTCCGCTGCTGGTCCCAGCGCTTTAAGCTGATCTGAGAGTGTTTTGACGCTTCCTTGTGACTGAATATGTAGCTTATCGTTCTTCTTCTTAAGGTCGGCATACTTCTTCTCAAGGTCCGCAACTGAGTGTTTTTTGAGCTCTTCTTCAAGTCGGGCAGCATGCGGGTTGTGAACAATATCCTTTACCTTTTGATCCGGTGATGTGCGAGACATTGCTTGAAACACTTCTTTATTAGTCGGTGCCGATACATGCTGCATGACCTGTTCCCGTTGCTTCTGCCAGTGCTGGGTGAAGAAGAATCCCGGACTGTATAGCGCTAGGAATTGCTCTTTGCTGAATAAATCCGCCACGTGAGCTTCGAATTCCTTAGCTTTCATTGGAACTTGATTCACATAGAACTTATTTGTACCGCCGATAATCTCACGGGTTAATGTTTGTTCAGTCCCATTAACAGAAAGTGTCAGAGAGGCGTATACACGCTCATATGGACGGTCTGTAGGAGTAGGGTCGAACTTACCACCAGTTAAGTCGCAGCCCCAGCAGATCCAAACAGGAGCACCGCCGATTGAGGATTTACCTTCGCCATTTTTTCCAGTGAGCTTGGTGACATCGCCGTAATTAACTGTGATTTCGTCGTGTCCGGTGTAGCTGATAAGGTGGAGTGAGATGAATTTAATTTGCATTACTTCTTCGCCTCCCGCGTTTCGATTTCAGCGTTCTTTTTGTCACACCATGCTTGACACTCTTCGACGGTTCTAAAAACATGCTCCGAGCTGCTGTCAGAGTTATCAAAATAATACTTATGATGCCTTGCCCCATGCCTGCCGAACTCAAGTGTAATTGTGTCCAACCTCTTGGGGTCGGAAGGTTTATAGCGGTATATCCTTTTTGAGTTATACCCGCCACACTTCGGGCATTGTATTTCTAATGTTGTATCTCCGACTAAAGCGGACACTTTTCCTTTGTCGTTGCACGTTTCACACGGTATTTTTATCCCTACATGTCGAGGGTGGTAACAAATATCTCCCGGGTAAACCCCGCCGAATACCTCTCGGCGTGCTGCTGTCATTGCTTCACGCATCATGTTATCCTTTGCGTGCCCGGTTACGTACAACTTATTTTTGAGGTCTTGATTTGCTTTGTAGAGCTCCTTATTCAAGCGTTTCGATCTTGCGAGACCATCTACAACCTCACCAATGCGGTGCTCAACTTCCGCGGCGATAAGCTCTTTCATTTTGTAGCTGAAATCATCCATTTCATCGACTGGCGGGCACCATTCATCATGATCGTACATTTGCATTACCTCCAGTATCTTCTTCAATTTCGGGATCATTTGTAAAGCCGCTAATCCTGCCTATCTGTTCGATCATCAACTCGACTTCCTGCTCTTTGTAATCAGCCATTTCATCCTCGTGAATAACTCGACCATTTCGTTCCCAACTCATGGGCTGATCAAAACGATCTAGTGCTAGAAGTTCAAACGGTTCAAGGCCCAAGTCTTTCTCCAGTGAAGCAATCTCACCTCGTAGCCAATCCTCGCCGGCTTCAAGAACACAACCGCTGTTTAGATATTTATGGAGCAGACAGAGATGATCAACGGATTTGGATGATTGTAAGATGAGCTTAATAATATTGCTACCAACTTCGATTCCAGAAGCCGCATGCGGGCTAAGACTGAAATGCCCACCTAAGACTTCTTCGCAAGCTTCAGCAGCGTTTTTCCCACGAGCTGCAGCTTCATATATGAGCTGCATTTCAGCGACGTCACAAATTTGGACTTCCACCATCCGTTCTATTTGTTCAACTGTCATAGGCTTATTCACCCAATTTCAATTTGATAAGATTCGATACCGTTGCGACAAAAAGTCCGTTTGTTGGTTTCTCTTTAAACAGATCTGTTTTATTTCGATTTTTGTCGTACCAAACCTCAATTGCATTACGCATTGCCCTTTCAACTCTTGATGGTGATGAGTTGTATTTGCTCGCAATCGCACTATTGAGAAAGCCCATTCTCCCGAGAACCGGTTCGTCACCTTCACAAACCATCAAGATAGCTTCACGTAAAAATCCGTATCCGGTAAGGTGTGGAAGCATGCCTAGCTCATTAAGCTTAAGAGTTATGTCCTTACTGAGATTGCCGGTTGATTTAATCGTAGTGATGGCCTCTTGACCCGTATCGTTTGCATAAGTCGCTGGAGCAAAACTCGATGATAGGATCTCAACCAGTACTTTGCGAACAATTTGCTCAACTTGCTCTTCTGTCATGAATGTTCATATCTCCTTTCAGATCATCTGAGCCTCAAGCTCATCGAGTTTCAAACAGATTTCAGCGTGCCACTCCATATCGCCCATTTCGTATGCGTGGAAAGCCAGATCCTTGAGTCCATCCAACTTGCAAATAAGCATTAAATTTTCTTTTAAAAGACTTACGAGCAGCTTCATCTCGGCCTGATCCATTACTAAGCTGCCATCTTTTTGAAGAGTCATTTCAGTTACTCTCGCCAGTCTCCGGTGGACTTCATGGATAGCTATCATGCTCACCACCTCCAATCCTTGAGTATGCAAATGATTGCTGCAGCTCCAGCAAGGATTATCACCCATGCCTGATCGTCGTTGTATTCGGAGGATTCGAATGTGACGCGGGCGCCTGGTTCAATGTCTTCACCATTAATTTTGATCCTCATGTAGATCACCATCCTGCATAAATGATTTAAGCAGTACCAGGTTGCAATATACGAATTCAAGGGTTTTAGGATCAGTATTTTGAACTAATTCCGTAAATACTCGGATGATGGTTTCTTTTGGGTCCGTGCCGAGTTGTTGACATGTCTTGTGCCTTACTGCCTCAATTAGAGTTTGAAGATGTCTCAATTGCCTTCCCACCCTCGACGATTATTTAACACACAAAATCCAAATGAATGCGTGTTATTAACACGTGATAAGCATAACTAAATAAGAACATTTCGAACGAACGTTCCTGTTGTGTGTTTTAAAAACACATAATATAATGAGATTAGCGAAAAACATAACAAACAACAACTATTTACTTCTCTAAAGCCTGTAACTTGTGCGACATGTTCTCTACTGCAATAGCGAACACGTCAGGGAATAATTCTTCTAGTGGCTTCTTAAAAAATAACGAGTACATGAAGGCATTTAATAAATTAGGAGTTGTTTGACCATCCTCTGTACCTCTTACAGAATGTTCCGTGACCCCAAATATTAAACCAACCTCTCTGCATGAGCCGACATTGTTCCGACACTCCTTAAACAACCTACGCTTAGCATCTTCTGGAATAATTGAGCTTGGGCCTCGTCTTTTTTTTGTGGTGGTTTTTTGCTTTAGCATGATATCACCTCCTTGTGAAAATAATAATATCACGAGTGTTTTAAACACACAATACTTATTTTTGTGTTTTTCATACAATTGTTTTTGAATCACATGATTATTAAACACAAATATTGAAATAATGATTTACTGAAAGGTAGTGATTACGATGTTAACTCTAGGGGAAAAAATCAGGTCGTTAAGGGAAAAACGAAGCCTAAAGCAAGAGGATCTTGCTGAAATGATCGACAAGAAGAGGACAGATATATCCAGCTACGAGATCGGCCGTACAATGCCTAATGCAGAGACATTAATCAAGATTGCTGATGTTTTTAGAGTATCCGTGGATTATCTCCTGGGACGAACAGAGGACCCTCACCAGATATTTGAAAACAAAGAAGAATTGCCGAATGAATCAAAACAAGTAATTTTTAGGGTTACGGAAATGTTGCAAGAAGGTATGTCAGAAGAGGACTTGAATTCTGCTGTGGAATTTCTCGAATTTCTAAGAGATAGGAATGCGAAGAGGAACAAAAAGTAATACTTCTTTAGGGCAAATTTTGGCCGGAGAAAGAGCAACAACATCAGTATAATAAGAACATAAGTTCGACAAGAGGATTCACAACATAGGACGGTGAGTCGTTGGAAAATTAAAGCTCCTTTTAATAGCAAATGATTTATTTAAAGATTTCTTATTAAGCCACCAAAGGAGATGAACTATTTTGGAACGAAAAATACAGGACTTATATCAAGAAATAGGCGTGTATTGCCCTTTTGAGTTGGCCGAGAATCAAGGGATAAATCTTGATTATTATTACCTAGGAACAGACACATGCGGTTTATACCTTGATTTGGAGGGATATCAAATTATCCTAAACACTGCGATGGATATAGGCAAGCAAGTCGAAGCTATGCACTTGCTTATTGCACATCATAATTCAACAAGTCGGGGGATTGAGAAAAAAGTCTCTCGCAAAGAGTTAAGTAGACTTAACAAAATTGTTCGAGATATACATAAACTCGCCTCAAAGGGTCTAAGAGTATCAGCTTCTTAAGGAGATAATTGCACGAACAAAGGAATGCAGCAATTCACATCTCTAGCTCTATAATAACTAAACTAGCAAGTCTAAGGTGCACCATGAAATGTCATTATAGATTGACAAAACAACCTACTTCATGGTCGGAAGATCACCGAGAAGTAGGTTTTATTATTTTCGTTAGATTACAGTCGGGACGGGACTCTAAGCCTGCCGGATATCATTTGCAAAGACACCTGCAAGGTTTTCATACATTTCCAATGCCGAATCAACTAATTCGATTGCCCGATTCATATGTCCCTCACCCTCTAAACTACATGCGATATCGAGGTTTCTCCAGATAGCAGCTGTAGTATGTTTCAAATCGTGTACCTTTTTCCAATCTACTGTTTTTTCCAAAGCCAACCATTCCTCTCACCTATAATTATGTATGATTACGGACTACCTTAAATTAAATCAACTTGCTCCTTAATTAGAAACCACCTACGAATCTTCACCTCCAGGAAAAAAATAAAAACTACTATGCATTCAAATTACTGAGAAACAGAAAAGTATATCTTCATTTCCAGAATTCGAGCGCACTAAATCAATTTAATATTGTAAGTACAAAAATGAACGCACTTATGCCAATATCAAATGGTTTAGAAAATTTCATTCGGCGCATACAGAGTCTCGCAGTATGCCCGTCAATTTATTTTTGCTCAGAAGTCTGAATCAACTTCGACCTACAATTATCAATATTCTCGATCTACTGATAATTTTTTTGCGAATGGGGGACAGGTGACTTACACATTGCACATGTTCCTCACTGCTGATCGGTCGACATTAATTTTTACGAAGATAATCTATCGTGTTTCTTAGAAATTTGAATAAATAGTAGTTTAATTTTCCGAATTGATCGTAGTTATAAAAGAACTAAAAATCAATCAAATAATTATCATGCTACTGAATTTAACGTCAACTTTGTCTTATAATAATCATTTAATTTATACCGTCCATAAAAAATTTTAGTTAAAAATACGTCAATTCACGTTTTGACGTCCCATGTAACAAAAAAGTAGTTCCTAAATAAAAAGGTCTGTTAGTGATAAATAGGTCTGTTAATGCATGTAATTATGTAGTAGAAGAATTCCCGTTCAAATCATCCCCCATGACATGGGCGGCGAGACACGAAGTAATACTTCTATTACTGCTCAATGTGTGCTCTAATTTTTTCCTGATATACCTACTCTTTAAAATCAATAAATTCTAAATAATAATAAAAGTTATTATCTACACTTAAATTTTATTTTCATTGTTTGTCCTCCTTATCAACAGTATTAATCAAAAATGTAGTCACAGAAATTGTGTGACTATTGAAAATAATACATCCTTATAAATAGAGTTGTCAACAAAAAACAACAAAATATGTAACGGACAAACAAAAAAACCTAAAAGAAAAATCCTTTAGGCTTTAAATAATAAATTCCTCAAATACCGGCAACCGCATCACTCCGGATTTATACCAATCCCGATACTTCACTTTGCAGCGAACAACAGGCTTCACAAAAACATGTTCCTTGCTCTCGCCACTCTTAAACGACTGAAACACCGGCCACATGGATTCACGAGCAGATTGAGTGATTCCAAGCTCCATCGTACCGATCGGGCGGATGCGATCTCCCTCTGGGTATCCAAGCAACCAAGAGTATTCCTTCTTGCTGTACCCAGTTATGTAGACCTCGGCATTCTGATAATTGATTACCTTTTGCCACGACCAAGAGCGGATTCCCTTTTCATATCTCGAGTCTTTCTTCTTAATCACAATACCTTCGAGCCCATGCTGGCATACGATCTTAAAGAAGTCTTTAGCACTTCCTTTTATCGGTCGAACAATTCTATAATGGTCTGTCTCCTGAAGTATCTCTTCAAGCAGTTTCTTACGCTGCACTAGCGGCAGTCCAGTCACATCTATGCCGCGGTGGTACAAGATATCGAAAGCCATAAATACAACGGGTTTGCGCTTCTTGCTGGACCTGAATCCCGAGTTCGTTGATTCAAAGTCTGCACGGCCGTGTTCATCAAGGACTACTATCTCACCATCGAGTATTGTGCCCTTTGGAATTGGCGGATTGTGCAGCTCAGGGTATTTCGCAGTTGCATTTGTATTTTTAGTATATAAGTTGAGCTCTTCCATATTCGAAACGATTAATCGAATGCCGTCCCACTTCAACTCAGCGAAAGTGGAGCTACTTTCAAACGGTTCATTGTTTTTGGCATATTGGAGAAGCATTGGAGGAATAAACATTTTCTTCATCACCCATAATAATCGTACACCTTAGAGTTCCTCCTCGCTAATGGTAGTTGAAGGAAAAAAGCCTAGGGCATTGGGCCCCGGGCTTTTTATTATTTATAGCGAATTGCAGTACCTGTCATATATACAAATTTACTTACCGCGTTTCGTTCGAATGTCGCTCCAATAACAGCGTCAGCTCCGACTGAAGCACCTGCTTCCCCAAGTGACTTCACTAAATCATCAAAAGGTATCTCGAGACCTCCAGACTCTTTGGCCCACACCATCTGCATAGGTTCAAAAGCTTGTGGCAACGAATGGACAGTATAAACCGGTACAGGTTTAGGATTGTTAATTGGCGTATCTTGCTTACGACCAAACATTTAATGAGCCACCTCGCGTCCCTAGAATGATTGTATAATTTTACCTAAGTATAAAACAGCCTATTACGAATGGTCCACAAGTTTCTTCTTGTATTAGTCCTTTCATCGAATCTCACTGGGACAAGAAATTATTCTCAACTCTCGATTAGGAACACTCAAACCCTCACAATTCTTCTGAGATGAGATCACATAGAAGTGCGGCATGATTGCGCTGGAGGTTGCTCCGGATCTCCAACTCTGAAACTCTGCGGACCTGTAAGCATCCTCAAAAAAAGAGTTGTAGATTGAAAACTTACTCTGCCATTGCTTCACACTTAGTGGCGTCCTCTGCACTTCCGCACATGCAAGCTTCTTCTTCCCTTCCGGAGTAGCGAAAGCAAATACCACATCTGGATTCCATACTAAGGATCTGCCAGCAAAGTTAAACTCCTGCTTGTATTCATAGAGCCATTGAAACGGCTGCAAGGTGAAATATATCTCTCCCACTTCTAAAGCGTGCTCAACGTGCTCACATGGCAGCCTAGATCCATTCATCATCAGCAGGCCCTTGCGTGTTAGGCGCCATATTTTTGCTCGCCTGTGCCACTCCCACTCGATTAGTTTTTCCTGAAGCAGATCCTGAAGGTGCTGAGAAGCTTTCTTTAGCGGGCTGGAGTTTGAGTTGAATAGTTTTGCTATCTGATCCGTGCGAGCTATTGGAACTTGTGAAAGAGCCTTCAGTATAATTTCTTTCTTTGTTGGTGCGCTTAGAGTTGCCATTCTCGATGATCATTCCTTTCTTGAGTGGCGCCAACAACTTCTCCCACTCTCTATCGCCGCCAATATATGGAGTCTGAACTAAAATATCTTCCCCGTGGGAATAGATGCAGCGCCCTTTATCTTTAGGATTAATTCTTTCTGCGCCAGGACGATCGATTATTATTTGGGACCCAAAGTGATCCTTAGTCCGGAATGCAATGGAAGCTTCAACGTTATCTTTGAATTGCTTATTGATCACTCGGGCATCCGGCCGCTGTGTTCCGTAAATGCAAAACACTTTAGGTTCACGTCCTTTTCGACCGATGAATCCAATTGCATAATCACAATCAAATGCCAATTCCTTATCCAGAGTTTTCGCGGCGTATTGAGATGGAGAGAGATCGGCAGCCTCATCAATGAGCACAACAATCGGTTTGAAAGTAGCAATAGTCTCTTCCCGATTCCCGAACTCCCTCGACTGAATTACTGCCTTTCTCCTCTCGAGCTCCTTAACCAATCCCACAAGTATTTTCCTACTGGATATAAGGTCATCCGCAACCGTTACAAGCCCCTCAAAAGGTGAGAAGGAATATCCTTTCATGTCGCAGATATATACTTCGTAACCTTGCAAAAGAAGCTGATATGCAATCCATCTCTGCCAATCCGTCTTTCCTGCACCGGACGCACCGCCCTCCAGGATATGAACATTAAGCGGATGGTAAACAGGTTGCATTAACCGATCGTAGCCAATAAGCAATTGGTTCTGCTTCAAATGCTCCTTCTTATAACGCAAAGGAAACGGCCAATCTCTCTCGATGATTCTGCAGACGAGCAGACCCTTGAAGTTGATCAACTCAACCTCTTTCCCGCACGTCGCTATAAGTGCAGGAAGGTACTTCTCAGCCTCTTCATAGGACGAGTTTGGTGGTACATGGAATCCGATTTCCCACCCGCATATGACCCTTCTATGCTTGTAATACGTCCAACCCTTTTGTCCTTCCTTGATGTCTTTTAGCAATGGCTTATTGAGTATTCGAAGAATGCGTTGTGCATAGTTCATACGCTTACGAGAACGAGGACTAAAGCTGCGGATAAGAGAAGTACGAGCGTGGTTTTAGGGTGCTCTTTAAACCAATTCGAATTAGGAGTTGATCCTTGTTGATCTTGCCAGAATGGATCTGCCATGATGGCGGCGCACCTCCAGTGAGCGCGATAAGCGCGAATGAATGAAGTTGAGTGGAACGAAACGAAAGGATACGAAAAATTTTTAAGGGGTGAAAGTCACGAAAATTAAGCCGAACAAACAATGAATTACCTCCCTGTACCATTCACCCCTCACATTCACCGTAAACAAGCAGTGAATGTTGCTTGGACTTTCACCGATTCTTAAAGAATGATTGCCATTTATAAGCGTTGGACAATTTCCCGTGTGTAACTCCTTCGTGCTGCTCGCGAAGAAACAAGACTTTGAACAGAGTGATCATGCCGGCTTCCCCACCAATCGGTTATAAGTTTTCGAACCTTTCGGCACCACACGGAAACGGGGTTTATCGTTCATGATCTTGTAGCCGATCCAGGACCCAATGATATAGTACCGGTATGCTGGGCAAACAATGTAAACCGTGACAGCAGCTAAAGCAAAAGCAGTTTTACCAATTTTCATATTCCACCTCACTCGAAATAATCGATCAATGGGGCAGGGTTATAGGATACAGTAACTTCTGCACTATACCCATTTCAATCAGCAAATCACTCCTTTTTGAGAAAATCAATTAACTGCGATTGAATATCCAATTCAATTCTAGGAATATTTCCGGAAGCTAATAGTTTGTCAACTTCATCTTTACTCTTGTTAAAACTAATCCATCCGGTTGTTTCCCCTATTTGATCCATCCATGCTACTTTCAAATCATTTGTTAGAGTGTAAGAGCGACTATACCCAAGGGTAGAGATAAACTGAACTGGGTAAATAGCGTAGTGATCTTTCTTTGTTGAGTTATTGATAGTCATTTGATATGCAATTGAATAAGTGTTTTGACCGAGCCCTAACTTTCCGGATTTAAATAGTTCATAGTAAGCCGAATTAGAGTCAGTGTGGTCGATAACAACAGCTTTATTAATAACTAGATCCAAACCATCCCCTAAATGATGAGTGTAAGGAAACTCTTTAACTCTAACTCCCCACATCGTTTCAAAATTATTTCCCCGAAGCTCAATTTCGGCGAAACTTTGAGCTGCTTTATCAACCTCTAGCTTACCGCCACCTTGAACTGTCAAAACTCTTTCAATTATTGTTACAGATTGTGCTCTAGTTGTTGACTTATCTAAGCCCAACTCTCCACCGGCTAGTCCTTGAATCAGACCATTTTTTGTTGTATTGAACATGATAGATCGATCATCCATTTGCATAGCCTTATTTTGCAGCGTTTTATTGGATGCTCGAAGCGCAATCCTAGACATTTCAAGACGCGAGATAGCTTTATTCATATTATTATCTTCGAAATCCTTTTCGCGAAGAATGTTAGCGTTGATGGCAGCAGAAATGTAAGGTTTAAACCACTCAGATCCCGAAGCCTCACCTGATACGGTTAATTTAGTCGCTGTAACGATCATTTTAATAAACTCGGCACGACTAACTTTTTGCTCGGGACGAAAAGTTGAGTCATCATATCCGTCAACATATCCTTTTACTGTTGCTTTCTCGATGGAAGTTTTTGCCCATTGCTCAGAAATATCACTGAAGTTCGGAAGTCGGGTGGAACTGTCAATAGAACTAGCTTCTGCTGATACTGCGGCGTTTTTGCATCCACTTAGCATTAACATTGTGGCTGTTGTAGCGATAATTAATTTTCTTTTCATGCACTTTTTCACTCCTTGATTGTTATATGAATATATAATTTGACTATATAACAGTAAAATACGCAAGTTTTCATAGAAGAACAGCATAAACAATCGTTGAAGTTAAATGAAACATCAGATTCCCTAGCGCTTGGAAATTTAGCAAATAGATCAAATGAATATATCAAAACGAGAAGCTTTTGCAAGCATTTTTACAACCCGAACTCATAAACATTACCTCCTAGTAAAATGCATGTCGTCGCCAATATGAAAAATGAGATGAGGAACGTCAAACCAAAAATCTAATGTTGCTATGAAAATCTCTACAGTAATGCCGGTTACTGCAATTGTCCATGCGAGAGTATTCTTCATGTTGACACCTACTTTTTGAACTTATCAGACGGCGGCCAATCGATATCGAACTCAGTTCGAAGCATATTCTTAAATTGCTCTTTGTTGCTCTCTTGCTTCTCAGATAAACGATTGAACGGGATTATGTTATCCGGTTCATCCTCTATGGTGATATGATAATGATTCGATTCCTCTTTCATTTTGTCTAAGCGAAATTTCGTTAGTAAAACCGCTGATGCTGCCATCATTCCTGCGCCTAATGGTAATAAAAACATCCTTACCATCCTCCCTTTTGATCAGCTTCGCACTTCGAGATGGTGCACATTCTTTGGGGCTGGTCGGTATTGAAGCATAGGCTAGAACGCTGCCGGCAAAGATACAGAAGCCAGTGAACAGGCCAATCATTTATTGCACCCCTAGCACATCTGAGATAAATCTTCCCACGACGCCAATCTGACCATCTCCACCAATATTTTGAATCAGATCTTTTGCCAAGGAATGCAAGTAATTGTGGCCATGTCGCATGGTAAAGTGATAAGTAGATTGACCAAACCCGTATAACGCCTTTGTAACTACGAATGGTTCCGGATCAGTAAACGCTTTGCCAATTAATTTAGCGGTGCATAAATCAGGATTCGTGTCAGCTCCGCACAAATCAATCGCCTTTGCACAATTCGATTGGTCAACAAGCTGCGAACACACCTTAGGAACTAGAGTGATCTTCATAACATCACTCCGAATGTGTGGGCAATTTCTCCGACCTTATCCCATACCCATTTCAAACTAACTACGGCAGCTGCCACATCCAAAATGATTGTGAAGAATATTGCGAAGTTCTTGCCACCCATGCTAACAATAAAATTGTTCCCGATATGGCCGATGATCGCTATCCCTACGATAGATAAAACTTGTGGTGGAATAATCACTTTGACTCGCCTCCGTAATGCGCAATCAATGCTTCACGAACGATCTTTGAAACATCACGTTTCTTTTCCTTCAACAACTTCTCGAGCAACCAACCTTTAACACGAAACGTAAATCGCTTTTCTTTCATCATTTCAGTTCATCCAGGTGCTTCAGAATTTGGGCTTTAATCTCCTCGTTTGTGATCTTCTGACCTTCCGTCAACTCCATCGATAAAAGCAAATTCACATCCGCCAACATCTGCTCCAACCCCATGCGCGTTGCCTGCTTGAGAAAGTTGTTCTCTTGCTGCACGACTCTTGCCATCGCCATCATCCTCTCTTCGTTGTCTGACAATATAGATATATGGCCTAAGCTTGGGCGTGTTTCCAATGTTTTTGAAAGTAGACGAATATTTTTTTCATAGATTGTCCACTCTAAATGCTATACAAGCTAGAAAGGGTGGATACTCATGTATGGATCGATAGGGAAGAAAAGGACTCGTTTCGGGCGTTGGGCGGATAAAGAAAGATTGACGCAACAAATGCTAATTAAAATAACTGGAGTTAATAAGAACACGATGACTGAGCTTTGTAATAACGAAGAATACAATCCACATATCCCAACTAAGACAAAAGTAGTGAGTGGGCTGCGTAGAAATGGTTTTGATGTAGAAATGGCAGACTTCTGGTGAAACGCAAAAAAAGCCGCCAGTCCTCTCTGGCAGCAGCGTAAATTTTAAAGCTTTATGGATCGATCATTTCATCCTCTGTCCATTCTTTGTTTAATTCGGCTTTTAGAACATCTCGATATCTGATCCAATCCCAATTCTTTTCACCAGTGAATGGATCTTCAGTATCAAATTTAAATTCATTACGCTGGCTACGTGCCACAATACCAGTTAATTTTTTCGTCTCGTACTCATCGTATAAGGTAAGAACGATTGGTTCCCTGTACATATGCGAGTGACTCAGCGTAGCAGATATGATCTGTATCTCCTGGTCGTCGCGGATTGGTCGCGGGAGACGTTGACTTTCTTTACGTTTTATTATCGCAGCTTCTTTATGTTGGGGTAGCATCATCCGACTCGATTCCCAAAGACCGTTGTGTTCTAATTTTTTACTCACCAGCAATGCCCCTATTTATTCAAAATTAACAAACATTTTATGATCGACGTTCAATTCTTTCTTCTCAGTTGGGGACGTGTCTATTGGCTTGAATTTACTTTTGTCCAGTCGAGCTACATACTTTCCTAACCGTACTGACATCTCTGCTTTTGCATATCCTTTCCAAATGCCAAAGTTCTCCTCAAATCGCCGAACATAAATTTTATAGTCAAGTGTCGAACCTACTTTCCACGCCTTCACAACTTTAATATCAGCATCTTTGAGGCGCTTCTTAGATTCAACGTGATCAATCATAATCATATCAAGCAATTGCTGGAACTGATCTGGATGCAAGTGTTTTAGCGGTGTACTCTCAGGGAAAGTCATCCAGCTATCGATCATCTCTAAAATCATTGGGAGTAAGATAAATGTTGTAATGTCATCTTGTTCTTCTTTAGTTGTAAACCCCATAGAACACCTCAATTCATTCAAAATGGGAACATACATTCTCGTTTTAGTATTATACACCGCGGACGTAATAGTTATGCAAGTGAAATTTTATGGGAACGGAGAATGCGAACAGAAGATTAAATGTAAATTTAATGAAACACATTGGTAGGAATTGTCGTATGAATACAAGAAATGATGGTGAATAATAGATTTTCAAAAAAAAAAAATGACCCCCTGTCTTTTTAGAGGCGGAATAATGTGCACCCCTTAGAATAGACATTGGAAAAACCCCCTGGTTAATCCGATGAATTCTAAGGGGTGTTTTTTATGGGGTTTAAGGGACAAACG
>NZ_JAVDUS010000028.1:0-110322 GCF_031456485.1 Bacillus sp. 3255 | reverse complement strand
CTGATTCTAACGGACACCAGCGGCGCTATTTGCCGTTTGCGAGGGCGATTTCGCCTCAAAACCGGCGAATAGCGGCTCTCCTGTCCGTTAGATCTGCGGCGGGGTCATTTTCACTGCATTAACGGCTGTGGTGTCCGTTAGATCATGAGGATGGCGTGTCGCTAGGCGCAGCACAGTGCGGCATGTAGTTGTGGCGCTGCTTCATTTAGCCGCGCATAGAGCGCGGGCTGCCCGCGCCGGCGGCTAACGGACACAGCGTCGCTTATTCGGCTGGTTTCCGCCGATTGCTGATTCTAACGGACACCAGCGGCGCTATTTGCCGTTTGCGAGGGCGATTTCGCCTCAAAACCGGCGAATAGCGGCTCTCCTGTCCGTTAGATCTCCGGCGGGGCGATTTTCACTGCATTAACGGCTGTGGTGTCCGTTAGATCATAAGGATGGCGTGTCGCTAGGCGCAGCACAGTGCGGCACGTAGTTGTGGCGCAGCTTCATTTAGCCGCGCATAGAGCGCGGGCTGCCCGCGCCGGCGGTTAACGGACACAGCGGCGCTTATTCGGCTGATTTCCGCCGATTGCCGATTCTAATGGACACCAGCGTCGCTATTTGCCGTTGTCGAGGGCGATTTCGCCTCAAAGCAGGCGAATAGCGGCTCTCCTGTCCGTTAGATCTGCGGCGGGGTGATTTTCTCTGCATTAACGGCTGTGGTGTCCGTTAGAAAATCCAATGAGCTGCGTGCTTCGGACTGTCATGTAAGCTCTACGTTCTGCTTGTTCACCTCTATTCCTTCACCCTGTTCCTACTCCTACATTCCTTCTCCTAAGTTCCTTTAATCTATTCCTTCTCCTACGTTCAATCACTCTGCACCTTCACCTCCACCTTCAAATCTTAACCTAGCTCCTGTCCACCGGCCGCTTTCTCCCTCCTTTCCCTCCCCCTGGAACAGTCTGTCGCTCTCACAGAAAAAAGGTTGGCCAGGATGCTCCCGACCAACCTTCCCTTATGCATATCGCTGCCAGCCCGCAGCACCCGGATACGGGCAGCTTTTGTCCTTAAGCTTGGCGCTGACCCGCACGATACAGCCGCAGAGCGAGCAGGTTGTCCCGCCAACCAGCTTGGGACACTGATAGCATATCTCCAACCGCTCGCGGTAGACGTCATCAGGCACGCAAGCGTCCGTCTGAAACATAGGCGCCGTCAGCATTTTCGCTATGTGCGCTTCGGTTACCCTGAAGTCGTCCCGGCATCCTTTGCACTGGCGATTCTCCGGCATGTCGGCTACTCCGCCCGCAACTCGAGAACGGTAACCGACATCGGTGGAAGCTCCACGCTAAGCTGCTCGCCATTCAATGTGAAAGCAGTAAACGCTACCGGCGCTACCCGGTCCGTCTCTTCGAACGTGTTATGGCCGTCGATCACATCGGAAGTTAAGGTTGTCCCGGTAATCGAGGCTATAGAGCCGGTAAGTCCCCGCAGCTCCAATGCTACATGCGCACCGGCCTCATGATCCAAATTGCATAAGGAAATGTGGATTCGGCCTTCCGCATCCCTCGAGGCGGAAACAGAGATTTGCGGTATCGCCTCTTTACCCGAACCAAGCTCGGCTATGGACGAATGAATGTCCAGCAGCTCGGCATCCTGATGAACCTTGTACATATCAAAAACATGATAAGTCGGGGTTAGCACCATTTTCTCGCCTTCCGTAAGGATAACGGCCTGCAGCACGTTCACCAACTGCGCAATGTTCGCCATTTGCACGCGGTCGCAGTGGCTGTTGAACATATTCAGCGTCATCCCGGCGATAAGCGCATCGCGAATCGTATTCTGCTGATACAGGAAGCCCGGATTCGTCCCCGGCTCCACATCGTGCCACGTTCCCCACTCATCCACAAGCAGCCCGACGCGTTTCTCCGGATCATACTGATCCATAATGGCGGAGTGCTTGCTGAGCAGCTCCTCCATATAGAGCGCTTTCCTCAAAGCGACGCGGAATTTCTCTTCAGGAAAACCCGTCGCAGGACCTTTCTCCTGCCAAGTATCCGTCACCGTATAGTAGTGGAGCGTAATGGAGTCCATGAAACGGGAGGCCGACTTCATCAGCGTTTCCATCCAATGATAATCATCGGTGTTAGGTCCGCAAGCAATTTTGTGAATCCGGTTGCTGCCATAGTTGCGGACATACGTCTGGAACTGACGGTACAGATCCGCATAATATTCCGGTCGCATGTTGCCGCCGCATCCCCAGTTCTCATTGCCTACGCCGAAGTACTTCACCTTCCACGGCTCGGCCCTGCCGTTCGAAGCGCGCAGCTCAGCCATCGGAGAAACGCCCTCGAACGTCAAATATTCCACCCATTCGGACATTTCTTGCACGGTGCCGCTGCCAACGTTCCCGTTAATGTACGGCTCACAATCCAGCATTTCGCAGAGCATCATAAATTCATGCGTTCCAAAATGGTTGTTCTCCACTACGCCGCCCCAGTGCGTATTGATCATGCGCTTGCGGTTTTCTTTGGGACCGATGCCGTCTTTCCAATGATATTCGTCCGCGAAACAGCCGCCGGGCCAACGAAGAACAGGGATCTTCATTCGTTTCAACGCCGCAGCGACATCGTTCCGAATGCCGTTCGTGTTCGGGATCTCCGAATCCTCGCCAACCCATAATCCTTCATAAATACAACGTCCCAGGTGCTCGGAGAAATGTCCATAAATGTTGCGGTTAATCGTCCCTTTCGCCCTATCGGCGTTGATGGTGATCCGATTGCTCAAGTAAAATCACTCCTCAAATTAATGTTTTTATTAATCGATAAGCAATATCATGAATTCAATTAATTCTTATATTAAGGGGATCCTTCTGCTTTTGCAACCGTTTTTTTGAAAATCCACAAGTAAAAAACCGCCAGTCTTCCCCTGACGGTTCATAACACCGGATAAGCCCTGCGGTATTCCCGCGGGGCTACGCCGATATGCTGCTTGAATTGCTTATTGAACGTGCTGAGCGATTGAAAGCCGCTGCTTTCCGCCACTTCGATCATCGAAAGCCGGGATGTGCGCAGCAAATCCATGGCGTGCTGCAGGCGCAGTCGGTTCACGAATTCATGAGGCGTTTGACCTGTCAATGCTCCGAATTGCGCGAAGAAAGACGTTCTCCCCAGCCCGGATTTGCCCACGAGCATGTCCGTATCCAGCGCCTCTTGGTAATGCTCGAGCAGGAATCCTACCGTATCCGAAACGGAGGCATTCCAATTCCCGGTCTGCTTCTCCGCCTGAAATTCAGCTGCGAACTGCTCGATTTCCAGCAGAATCGCGATAAGATGCATGTACTGCCGCGTCATCCAAGAGCTGGATTGCCGGGCTTGAGCCTCTGCCGCCCGCACTGCCGCATCCCGGATGTTCTGCGCATAAGAAGTATGAGCCGGGATCAATGGCGGTATGCTCATCTGCGTGTAGAATGGCAGCAGCAGCCTGCCCCCGTCCGGCAGCTGCCGAAGCAAGGAGGGGCTGAACAGGACGAGTATCGATTCGAACGTCCGTCCCGGCAGCGCATAGCTCCAATGCGGTTCGAATGGCCTGCACACGAATACGTCACCCGGCTGTCCCCGGTACGTATGACCGCCGAACTTGTAAATCAGTTCATCCTTCAGCAGAACGCCGACCTCCAAGCAATCATGCACATGCAAATCATGGGGATCCGGGGAACCCTCCACTGGGCAAAACGCTAATGAGCGGCTTAATATGAGCTTTTCCACATACATAACGACGACCTCCTCCCTGCTGCACGTCTGAAAAACCCGGCGGACAAAATGACGAGTTTTATCCCCGATCCGGAAGAGAATCCGCTAGGCTGCCTGTGCTAGAGTGGAATTAATGGATGTTAATAATACGTCAACGAGGTGATTATATCATGAGAATCTATTTAATCGGTGCCGGCGTTATTTCCCGTACGCATGCGGAAGCGGCCGCGAAGCTCCCGGAGCCGGCCGAGCTTCGCGCAGCCGATCCGAACCCTAACGCCATAGCGGCGTTTCTGGAAAAGTTCCCGGGCGTTTTAACATTCGGCAGCGCCCAAGACATGCTGGACAGCGAGCCGCCGCGCGAGGATGATGTCGTCATCGTAGGTACACCGCCATTCGCCCATGTCCAGCTAGCCGTTGCTGCCCTGAAGTCCGGACGCCATGTCCTGTGCGAGAAGCCGCTGGCCATGAACATGGAGGAAGCGGAGCTTATGCTGGCGACGGCGAACGCGCACTCCAGACTGCTCGGCTGCTGCAGCGTACGGTTCAAGGGCATGCACCACATGGAGGCGACGAAGCGAATCGTCCGCTCCGGCGAGCTGGGCGACATCTACCATATGACGTTCGTGAACAAATGGGAACGCAGCCGTTCGGGCATCGAATATCAGCCCGAGAGCCCTTGGTTCCTTGACAGCAGCAAAAGCGGCGGCGGCGTCCTCATGGATTGGGGACCCTATGATATGTCCGCCTTGCTGGATGTTCTCGATCCAGTCGCCGTCGACATCGAGTCCGCATGGCTGGCGAAGCCGGTCACAAGCGCCGATCCGGCGGACCTCCCTTTTGACGTGGAAACCCATGTCGGCGCCAGCATGACGTTCCACCGCAACGGCCTGCCTTCCGTTCATGTGCATTACGAACGCGCCTCGTGCGCACACGGCAAGGAATATGTTCGAGCCGAAATCGAAGGTACGCGCGGTTCGGTCAGTTGGACGCCGTTCGACTCCCGGCAGCCGGTATATATCCGGCAGGATCAGGAAGGCAAGCTGGCAGAGCATATGGCGGAGATGCCGCCGAGGCTGCCAACGACCATTTTCGATCATCCGCTGCTGCATTTTTATCAATCCGTCAAAGGTCTTCCTTCCTTCTCCAATGTAAACCGCCGAGCCTTCGACCATTTCCTGCTCATCAGGGCGCTGTACGATTGTGCGCAGACCGGTATGAAGCCGCAGACGATCACCATACATCGCGATCAGGAGGTGCGTTCATGAATATCCTTGGATTTGCCACCAATATGTACGGTTGGACGGAACGTTGGCAAAGAGACGGCAGACCGGAGCCGCACAGCTGGGACGATCTGCTGCGCGAATGTGCGGAAGCCGGGCTTGATGCTGTAGAAATCGACGCAACCTCTGAGAAGCTCGCTCTGGCCCGGAAGTACGGCTTGGCGGTATCCGCTTCGTATCTTGGCTTACAAATTCACGAGCCTTTCGAGAAGCTTGATTATGAGACTTGCATCGCCCCCTACGCGGCAAGACTCGCGGCGGCAGGCGGGAAGCATTTGCTCCTGAACGCCGATCCATGGGGCAGCTGGACGCATCCGATTCCGAAGAAAGAGGAGCATTTCATCAGGCAGGGGGAGAACTTGTCCGAAATCGCCAGAAAAGTCGCCCCGCTCGGCATCCGCGTCAGCCTGCATAACCATGCAGCCGATCCCTATCATGCCGAAGGCGACTTGCGATCGGTCGTCAAGTACGCAGACCCGGCCGTCGGACTATGCGTGGACACCGCTTGGGCCACGGTTGCCGGATGCGATCCGATCGCCTGGATTCGCAGCTTTCCGGAGCGGATTCATTATTTCCATCTGCGCAATCAAGCGGGCCGGATGCCGGCGGAAGATCTGCTCGAGGGCAGCATTGCCTTCGATGAACTGATTCGTGCGGTCAAGGACATCAGCTACGAGGGCTGGCTTGCACTTGAATTGTGGCATCCTCCGGGCATGGAGCCCCTGCGGTCTATGATCGAAGATTATAGAAGATCGAAATTATTTTTGCAGGAGTTGTTGGCGCAGGCATAGTAGGTATAGATACCGGTCTGGATGCACGTTTGTTCTTCGTCCCGGCCGTGCGGATAATTTGTGTGCTTTTGTTTCACACTAAGCTTTGTCTTTCCAACTAACCAATGGGAGTGATCAAACATGCGTGAAGGTTTAATCCCTGCTGTTCTCGGGACTGTCGTAACTGCTTCTGCCGCTTCCTTACTGGGAAGCAAGTATAAGCTTGCTGCAACTGGTGTGCTGGGATTCGGACTGGCTCACGTTGTTTTGGGGGCTATCGACCTCATCGAGCATCGGTAAAAGGTTCGGAAAGGCCGGGACATTCCCGCAATCAAGAAGGTGCATGCTCATCGTCAGCATGCACCTTCTTCCT
This sequence comes from Bacillus sp. 3255, assembly GCF_031456485.1. Lineage (NCBI taxonomy): Bacteria > Bacillati > Bacillota > Bacilli > Caryophanales > Bacillaceae > Bacillus > Bacillus sp. 3255. The sequence goes on along the minus strand of NZ_JAVDUS010000028.1, from coordinate 104,165 downwards.
GTTTCAAACATCCAGAGTGTATCTCGCAGCCGAGCGACAATAACAAGCAAGTTCGGCTCCTCTAAGAGAGCCAAGCCTCTACCGAGAGTCCCGCCCATAGCGGGAATTTCTCCTGTTACATGCAGCCTGGCGGATCCTCAAATGCTGAATAACAGGAATTCCTCCCGTTATTCAGCCCGTACTCGCAGCCTGTACGCGAAATGAGGATGAATTAACGGGAGGAATTCCCTTTATTCGTACAACTGGGCTAATTTTCTCGCGAATAACGGGAGAAATTCCAGTTACGACCTACGGCTGACCAAGGAAAGCTCGGCTCCCTCAACGAGAGAGCCCCGCCACGCCACGCAGCAGATCAAGAAAGCTCGGCTCCATTTTTCCGTTTCGGGGATCCCCTCAGCCACGAAATTTCTGTACTTCTTTCACTACGTTAGGTCGAATATGTTCTTTATGCTTTTCTACAAAGGCATCCCAGTATCGATGCTCATCGAAAAATAGTTGCTTCAGTAAGTTCGAGTCCATACCTTTACCATACCAAAAATTTAATTAAGGGGTAAGCTTCACTCACCCCAAACCCAAAACAAAACATATAAATTCTTATATCCTAAAAAAAGCGCCCCCCCATACAGGAGTGGCGCTATACGTTCTTATTTCGCTGCCGGCTCGGCAACAGCATTGTATTTGGAAGAAACATACGTTACCGCTTTAGCCTCGGTAACGACTTGCGCATTCATCGAATCCGGCTGCGGATCCGTCAACGTGTACGTGATCACCGCACGGCCGTCCGACTCGAAGCTGATCCCCGTAATGTCGATCGCATAACCTGCAGTCGGCTTGGATTCACGGGACAATGTCACTTTGTTGACGTCGTCATTGACCTTCTCCACCGTCACGGTAACGTTCTCCGTTACTACCGGCGGTTTTTGCGCGTGGGCTGCGAGCACTTTGCTTGCTTGATAAACCCAAGAAGCCGCTTCGCCGCGCGTCAGTTCCGCTTTCGGGTTAAACTTGCCGTTTTTATCCAGCTCGGCAATTTTGTACTTCAGCAAGCGTTGAAGCGCGCCTTGGTACTCCGGTGTGATCTGATCCGCATCCTTGATCTCGGCAGGGACGATGTTGATCATGGGGAAATTGCCCTTCTTCTCCAAAGCGCGTATGAGCAGTTCGCCGAATTGCTCCCGCGTGATGGAGGCGTTCGGATTGACATCCTTCGGAAGCTCTACCCCGTTGAAATGAGCTATAATGAACGCTTGAGCGTACCATGAATCATTCGCGATATTCGTATAGAAATCGGAGGCAAGCGGCTGTTTGACGAAACGCAGCGTATCCAGGTTCAGATCCAGCCCTTTCACGATCAATTGCACGCTTTGCGCATAGCTGATTTTACCCTTTGGTACGAAACGATCGTTGTCCACTCCGCTCACGACGCCACGGTCACGAAGGGCGTTAATCGCCTCGGCTTGTCCGGCTTCTACGTCGGAGAAGGCAAATGCCGTATTAAACGACATGGCTCCCAAAAGGACGGTTGATAATGCGGCTGTAGCTAACTTTTTCACAGTAACTTCTCTCCTTTTATTTCGTTATTTTTTATAACTCTCTCGAGTTAACTACTAAACGGAGGAGTTTCAAGAAAGGTTGCATCTACAGGAATTTTTTTTACTCAAGACTTTGCCGGCGCACATGCTAGCGATACGAACTCAGCGATCCGCATGCCAAAAGAAAAAAGACCGCCGATCGCAGCACGGCAGCCCACTATTCAATATAGCCTGTTCACATAGCTTTCATTCAGCTCTTTGGCCACTTGCTCGGCGTTCGTATTCTGGAGCTTCGCATGATCGATCAGCATTTGCGCAGGGGAAGGCAGCGCTTCCCGGGAAATCCACGACTCCGGCGACCATAAGCCCGAGCGGATCATGGCTTTGGCACAGTGCATGTAACACTCCTCAACGACGACGCCAATTCCGAACAGGGGGGCTCGCCCGTTCACAGCGGTTCGTTCAAGCAGCTCAGGGTCACGGCTAATACAGGCTCGCCCGTTGACCCGCAAAGTCTCCCCCAGTCCCGGTATGAAAAAGATAAGTCCGATATGCGGATTGGTCATTATATTGTGAATGGAATCCATTCTCCGGTTGCCCGGACGCTCCGGTATGAACAGCCTGCCCTCATCCAGCACCTGCACGAAGCCGGGGGCGTCTCCACGCGGCGATACGTCGCAGCGGCCGTCCCGGTCTGCTGTAGCCAGTGTCAGGAACGGTGACTTGGCAATAAACTCCCGGCAATGACGATCGAGATGCGAGATCACTTTATCGGCGGCCCGCTGACTCGGGTTCCCGCACAGCGCGCGAAGCTCCTCGAATTGCTCTTGGGAGGCGATTACATCGTGAAATTGTGTGTGCGTCATAAGTCCCTCTCTTAACTATAGGCTGTTTCCCACATTATACCTTGCGGTATGCACGAATCACAGCCTCTCTGATGAAAAAGAGACTATCCAAACGCGCTAACTTCTGCGTTGGAACAGTCTCTGAAGGGCTTATACGCCGGAATAAGCCATAAATCCGCCATCCACCGGAATCGTCGCGCCGGTGACGAAACCGGACATGTTCGGATCGGTCAGCCACAGCAGCGTGCCGAGCAGATCCTCCGGCTTGCCGAATCTGCGCATCGGCGTATGGGTGATGATCTTATGCGAGCGCTCGGTAAGCGAGCCGTCTTCCTTCAGCAGCAGCTTCTCGTTCTGCTTCGTCAAGAAGAAGCCCGGCGCGATCGCATTCACGCGGATGCCGCTCTCCGCCATATGCACGGCCAGCCACTGCGTGAAATTGTCGATAGCAGCCTTCGCAGCGCTGTAAGCCGGAACCTTCGTCATCGGCGAAGGCGCGCTCATAGAGGAAATATTGATCACTGTCGCATGCTCTCGGCCGATCATCTGTCTTGTGAAAATTTGTGTCGGAATCAATGTGCCGACGAAGTTCAAATCCAGCACATTGCGGAAGCCTGTGACGCTGAGATCATAGAAAGATTGAACGTCCGGATTCGTCAAATCCTCCAGCTTGAACGTCTCATTCGTCGTGTTCGCGCTCGGATGATTGCCCCCTGCTCCGTTGATCAGAATATCGCACGGTCCGAGCTGCCCCAGCACCGCCTCCGCCGCTTGCTTGACGCTCGCCTCGTCCGTCACGTCGCAGGAAACGGCAATCGCTTCGCCGCCCGCTGCGGCAATTTCAGCCACGACCTCTTGACCTTTCTCCACGGACCGGTTGAGAATCGCAATTCGTCCGCCCTGGCGCGCCAATTCAAGCGCCATCACGCGGCATAGCACGCCCGCTCCTCCAGTAATCACGACAACTTTGCCTTGCAAAGCCGGAAATTGCGTCAAGTTCAGCATCTTAGCCGACCACCCTTTCATCTTGTAATTGTCTGCGGTTCGCATCCCATAATCCCCATAAATACATAATGCCTAGCGCCCGGTCGTACAAGCCGTAGCCCGGTCTGCACTGCTCGTCCCAAATATGTCTGCCGTGATCCGGTCGGCAAAATCCTTCGTATCCGTTCTCATGAAGCGCCTTCACGATGCCGGCGATATCAACCGTACCGTCCGTTGTGCGATGAGACGTTTCGATGAAATCGCCGTTCTCATACACCCGTACGTTGCGGATATGCGCGAACGGGATCCGGTCGGCGAATTCGTGCACGATGGAGACGATATCATTGGCCGGATTCGCCCCGAGCGAGCCGCTGCACATGGTGAGGCCGTTGTACGGGCTGTCGACGAGACTAAGGAAACGGCGAATATGATCCTGACCGGTAATGATTCGCGGCAAGCCGAAAATCGGCCAAGGCGGATCATCCGGATGAATGGCCATGCGGATATCGTATTTCTCGGCATAGGGGATGATGGCTTCCAGAAAATATTTGGCGTTCTCGAACAACTGCTCTTCCGTAATCCCTTGATAGGCTTCGAACAATTCCGTCAGATGCGCCAAGCGTTCCGGCTCCCAGCCTGGCATCGTGAAGTTCGGGTTGGCGTTGATCCGCTTCACCTGCTCGTCCAGATTGAGGTGCGCCACCTTTTCTTTCTCATAGAACAAAGCCGTCGATCCATCTTCCAGCTCTTTATGCAGATCGGTCCGTACCCAATCGAAGACAGGCATGAAATTATAGCAAATGACTTTGACGCCGACTTCCGCCAATTTGGCAATCGTCTTCTTGTAGTTGTCAATGTAAATATCGCGGCTTGGCAGCCCCAGCTTAATATCCTCGTGAATATTGACGCTCTCCACGACTTTCATATGAAGCCCCGCCGCATCAGCGGCTTCCTTCACCTTCATAATTTTGTCCATCGGCCATTCCTCGCCGGCCGGAACGTCGTGCAGCGCCCAGACAATGCCCTCCACGCCGGGGATTTGCTTGATCTGCTGCAGTGTGACCGTGTCGTTGCCTTCGCCAAACCAGCGAAAAACCATTTTCATCGCTTATGCCGCCTCCTTCTGCTATTTGAAATACGCTTGGAACTTCTCTTGGAGTACCGTTTGATCGGCAATCGTGAGGTGCAGATGCGCGCTCATCAGGAGCTCAGCCTTCTCAGCCTGCTTGCCTGCAATCGCCTCTACCATCAACCGATGCTGTTCATACAGCTCGTCCCACTGGTGGTCCGCAGCCAGCCTGAGCATCCGCGTCCGGTTCAGATGAACGTTCACCTGCTGAATCACGGCCCACGTGTTCAGCTTCCTGCACCCTTCGAAGATCGTTCGGTGAAACGCCTCGTCGAGCTCGAACATCATCTTGAAATCTTTCTCCTTCATGGATACTTGCTGATGGGACAAATTCGAGCGAAGCTGCGCCAGCGGTGCCTCCGGGAAGCTTTCGCATGCGAGCGAGATTACCGCCCGCTCCAGCTGCTCGCGAATGAAGCGCGCTTCTTCCACGAGCTCGAGATCGATCAGCGAGACGAACGTGCCGCGCTGCGGATAAATGTCGAGCAGGCCTTCCTGCGACAATTGCACGAAGCTTTCACGCACCGGCGTCCGGCTCACACCGAATTGCACGGAGATTTCTTTCTCCGAAATCCCGGTGCCGGGCGGCAAATCGAGCATCAGAATCTGCTCCTTAAGAGCTTGGTACACGGCATCACGAGTCGTACTGGTCGTCGGTTTTATGATCAACGGTGAGATTCACCTCCTTGTTTTATCTGTTACTACCATACTACCATACAAGTATGGCAGTCGAAAAGAGGCCTATGTTCATGAAATTGAAACATTCCGGTATGAGCATGCCTCTCCCCTCGCCTGAGCAAGATGATATACTGGTTCTGCAATATTTTTTAAATCCAGGCAATACTGATAATGAAGGTGTTGACACCGTTATGTGGAAGCCAGACCGAACTGTTAAGAAGCCTATTTACCAGCAAATCGCTGATTATATGGAACGCCGGATCGCCTTCGGTGAATTCCCGCCCGGAAGCTTACTCCCCTCCGAACGGAAATTGGCGGATGCCCTTGGCGTTAATCGCAGTACCGTCATTCTCGCATATGACGAACTGCTCGCATCCGGCCTGATTGAGCGCGCCAAAGGCAGCGGGACCCGAGTAACCCGCCATAAGTGGGGGATTACGCCGAAGCAAACTCCGAACTGGCGGACTTATGTGGAAGGCGGCACCTTCCTGCCGAATCTGCCGTTCATTCGCCGCATCCGCGAAGAGCTGCGCAAAGCGCCCGGAGATATGATCGATTTTGCCAGCGGCGAATTGGCGCCCGATCTGTTTCCGAACGACATCGTGCGTGCGCTGATGCGCGAGCAGCCGTTCGAGGAGGATCTCGGCTACGACGACCCGCAGGGATATGCCCCGCTCAGAGAAGCTTTGGTGCCCTATCTGGAGAAGCAGCTTGACATTCGCAGTATGGAATCCTCGATTCTCATCACATCCGGCTCGCAGCAATCCTTGTACCTGATCACTCAGTGCTTGCTTAGCCCTGGGGATACGGTCGCCATCGAGGATCCGTCCTACTGCTACTCCTTGCCGATGTTCCAATCCGCTGGACTGCGGTTGGTCCGGCTTCCCGTCGATGAGATGGGCATGAATCCCGACGATATCGTGGCGCTGCACCGGCAGCATCGGATTCGCATGTTATTCCTGAATCCGAACTTTCAGAATCCGACCGGCAGCGTCATGCCGCTGGAACGCAAAATTCGACTGCTGCAAATCGCAGCCGATTTGGGGATTCCTATTGTCGAGGATGACCCTTTCACCTTGACGGGCTTTCACGGCGATCCGCCCCCGACCTTGAAGTCGCTGGATACGACAGGCAACGTCCTGTACATCGGATCCCTCTCCAAAATAGCCGCATCCGGCCTGCGCATCGGCTGGTTAATCGCGCCTCAAGCGGTCGTCAGCCGGTTAACGGATGCGCGGCAGCAGATGGATTTCGGCTTGAGCCGCATCCCGCAATGGGTCGCCAGTCACTTCATCGCCGGAGGGCATTGCGAGCGCCAAATTCAGCTGTTGCGCCACAGTCTGCTGGAGAAGCGCGATACCCTAATGAAGGAATTGCGCGCAGCCGCGGGCAGCTCCGTCACCTTCAGCGAGCCGCAAGGCGGACTGAATCTGTGGTGCAAAATCAATGGCCAAGTCGACGATTTCAAATTGTTGGACGAAGCGATCAAGCGCGGCGTGCTTTTCGTTCCGGGCAGCGTGTACGGCTCCGATCACGGATTCATGCGGATCAGCTTCGCCAGACCGCCGCTCGCGGACATGCGTGTCGGACTTACACAACTTAGCGAAGCGCTGCAACAGCATATGAAATAAAAAAATAACCGTATCTTTGCCTGAGAGCTGCAAAGATACGGTCTTTTTTTAATGAAGCAAATATCGGATATAAGCTAGCAGAGCTAACAGCCCCGCTGCGATCGAAACGACATAGAAGGATGTAAGCCGCACCCATTTGACCCCGGTTTTTTGAAAATACGTCGTATCGCCTTCCCGGTTCTTACGAGAGAAGCCAACCATGAATGTGGTTACTAAACCAGCCAGCAATATAATCGAAAAGATCGAATAGTAGATATACATATCCATTGTGATTACCCCACTTTGGTTTTATTGAAAGTTCTTCTGTTGTTATTATAGCCAAAAACAGTCTGAGATTCATCCTCCACTTCCGCGAATTTTATACCATCCACTTTCCCGCTCCACATGTCCGGCTGCCCGATTATGAATCTATTTATAGTTGTCTCTGTCAATAGGAAGAGATTTACATATAATACTGTAATACTAGTTTTAGAACCATAGAGGGGAGAATGAGAATGAAAGTTGTTATTTTGGCTGGCGGATTCGGCACCAGATTCCGGGAAGAAACTCACTCCAAGCCTAAACCTATGATTCTCATTGGCGATCGACCTATTCTGTGGCATATTATGAAATTTTACTCATTTTACGGGTTCAATGAGTTTATTATATGCCTAGGATATAAAGGGCACGTCATTAAAGATTATTTTGCCAATTACACCCTGCAAGAGTCCGATATGGAGATTGACCTGACAACAAACACTGCTTCCTATCTGTCCCACCCGACAGAGCCTTGGAAAATTAAGCTCGTTCATACGGGCGATGCATCCATGACCGGGGGCCGCGTAAAGCGTATTCAGAAATATATCGGGGATGAGCCCTTCCTCTTGACCTACGGGGATGGGCTGACGAACGTTCATTTGCCGGAACTTCTGACATTCCACCAAGCTCATGGCAAACTCGCAACCCTCACGGCCGTTCAGCCTACGGCCAGATTCGGCGGTCTTACCTTCGGAAGCGGAGATGAAGTTGTGAAGTTCCTGGAGAAGCCGAAAGGCGACGGCAGATGGATTAACGGCGGTTTCTTCGTCCTGCAGCCGGAAGTTTTCGATTATATCAAAGGGGATGCCACTCACTTTGAAAAAGAGCCTCTTGAGCAGCTGGCCGTGAACGGACAATTGCATGCTTACAAGCATACCGATTTCTGGTACGCCATGGACACCTTGCGGGATCAGCAGTATTTGCAGCAGCTCTGGGAGTCGGGGCAAGCTCCCTGGAAAATTTGGTAAACCGCAGCGTCGCGGGCTCCATACGGTGATGAAAGGAGAAGTCCGATGATACCACTTGTCAGCATTTTAATACCCACTTACCGCCGGCCTCTCTATCTGGAACAAGCACTCCGCAGTGCTCTCAGCCAGACATACCCTCGTATTGAAATTATCATTTGCGATAACAGTGAGGACGACGCGACGGAGCGAGTGGTGAAATCGCACCTCTCGTCACCGCGTGGCTCCGCCATCAGGTATATACGAAATGCAGCGAACATCGGTCCTATCGCTAATCAGCAGAGATGTTTCCAGCTCGCAACCGGGGAGTATGTCAACTATCTTATGGATGACGACTTGTTTCATCCCCGAAAGCTTGAGCTGATGGTTCCTTATCTCGTCTCCGACCCCAAGGTCGGGCTCGTCTTCTCCCGCAGGCAAATTATTGACGGCTCCGGGCTGCCGGTCAGTATCTCCTCCGATAGCCTCTACTCATTGGCCGGCTCAAGAAAGCCTGTCATCCCAGGACGGTCGCTCATCAAACGCATGCTTACCGATACGAAAAACTACATCGGCGAGCCGACGACGGGACTTTTCCGCAAAGCTGACCTTACGGAGCCCTTCGGGTCTTATGGCGGCCGCCAGGCTTACAATAATGTGGATGTCGCGACATGGATCGCGCTGCTCAGCAGCAAAAACGCGGTGATGCTGCAGCAGCCGCTAAGCTCGTTCAGAAAGCATCCGGAGCAGTTGACCAAGACGCTGCTGTCCCGTATGGGGCGCAAATGCGACTGGATCGACGCCACGCTCATAGCCCAGCAGAACGGCATATTCGATGACCCGAAAGCTTTCGCCGAACTGGTGAACAGACTATCCAAAACCATGCTGAAGCAGTTCCCCCAGTGGAACGAAGCTACCAACGGCCAGTACGCGAAAGAGCTTCTGCTCAGAGTGCGCCGGCTTGCGAGCGTATGCGGGAAGATGAAGAAGCTGTCCGCGCAGGCGAAGGACTTGAAGCGGTTGGCCGAGCGGCTGGAGAAGGGCTGAGCTTGAGGGCCGCCTTCGGCGAATTTAACAGCGGTGGTGCCGCTGTTTTTTATGTTTGCTGCCGCTGTGCGCGGCAAGGGCAGCCTCCGGGTTCGTTCTGCGGCCGGACAGGCCGTTCAACCAAAAAGACCGTCCGCAGCAAAGGGACGGTCTATCTATGCCTTACGGCGTATAGGCATGAACACTCTCAAGCACATACGCGACTTCTTCGTCCGTCAAGTCCGGGAACAGCGGCAGCGTCACGAGCTCACGCCACAGCGTTTGAGCGACCGGCGTTTCCGCCGCATAAGAAGCGAAGAGCGGATGCATCGTCAGCGGCATATAGTGCACGCCCGTAGCAATGCCTTTGCTCTTCATATGCAGAATAAACCGCTCGCGATCTTTCACCCGCACGACGAATCCCCAGTAAGAGGAATCCTGCAGCCGGTAGGGTATCGCCGGACGGACATGGTTGGAGCCGGCAAGACCGGCGACATATTGACCGATGATGGCTTCCCTCCGGCGGTTCATTTTATCGAGCTTCCCGAGCTGTACGAGGCCGATGGAAGCCATCAGATCGTTCATGTTGTATTTATAGCCGACATCCGAAATCTCATAATACCAAGAGTTTGCATCGGCATGGTAAGAAGCATTTTGCTCATAGCGCTCCCATGTATCCTTATTGATGCCGACCCAGCGCGAGTGCCGCAGCGGCCGCAGCAGCTCCGGATCGTTCGAGGAGATCATCCCCCCGTCACCGGTCGTCATGCATTTCTTCTCCTCAAAGCTGAAGCAGCCGATATCGCCCCATGTCCCGAGCGACTTGCCCCTATACTTCCCGCCGGCCGAGTGTGCCGTATCCTCAATGACTTTCAAGCCGCGTGCCTTGGCCCAAGGGACCAGGACATCCATTGGCACGGGATGCCCCATGAAGTGCACGGGAATGACGGCCACGCAGTCCGCATCGTATTTGCGTTCCAGATCTTCCAAGGAAAGGCCGAAGGTTCGTTCGTCCACATCCACGAAGACCGGTACGAGTCCATTGTAGAGAACGGCCATCGCCGTCGCAGCGAACGTCACGACAGGAACGAGCACTTTCTTCCCTGGCGGGAATTTGAAAGCGGACAACGCCAAGTGCAGCGCGGCCGTACAAGAGTTCACCCCAACCGATTCGGCGCTGCCAATGTAATCGCTCCATTTCTTCTCGAACTCGCCTACGCGGGGACCGAGTCCGAGCCAGGCTTTGTCGAACACCTCCCCCATGCTGGCCATTTCTTCGCTGCCGACGGACGGTTTAAACAGTCTGATTTCCATGATTATCCCTCCCCCGAACCCATCTCAACCATGCCGCCGAATCTGCGGATGAACGCCTCCCGGGTCACGACCATCGTAACCATTTCCCGTTCGGGCTCCCCTTCAAGCTGTCCCTCGGCGGGAATCCAGCGGACGAATTCGCCCTGCACCTCTTTGCGCAGCGGTACCCGCTTGACCTCGACGGCGCCTAACGTTTCATAAAGATGAATCGCCCGGACATTGTCCGACAGCACATTCAAATATCCTTTGCGGATACCGAGCTCGCGCAGACTCCAACCGCCCAAGGTAAGCAGCGCATGCAGCACGATGTTGCCGTATTTGCCTTTGCGGCCGCGCAGCAAATTGTCGTATTCGCAGGTATTGGCCACTTCATCGTAATGCATCAACCCGATCTGCCCGATCGGCGTCTGCTCCTCATCCTCCAAAATGAATAAAATCCGGTCATCGGCATCCAGAATCTGATGTTTGGCCCAAGCTTTCGTCCCTTCCTCCGTTGCCGGGAACTGCGTGACAAACCAGCTGCCTGCAGCTTCACGCCATTCCATAAGCGCTTTGATTTCCTCCTGATTCTCAATCGATTCTGCCGTTAACGGCCGGAGCCGGCCCAGAACCTTGCCATCTACGATAATAGGCAGACAATAGGACGAGACTTGCTCGCCCTGTGCCTGTTTGTATTCCTTAAGAATCGCTTTCACAGGCTTAATCATCCTTTCTTTTTCTTTTTCTTTTTCCCGTTCTGTTTCACATAGGGGATTGGAATCACGCTCGGCTTTACATTCGAGACCAGTTTTATGAAAGTTTTTTGTACCGTATCCTGAAGCAATTTCTGATCGATCAACTGGATCGTCTTCTGATTCGACTTTTGCTGCTTCGGCTGTTCATTTTTCTTCTCTTGCTGCTTCTCGAAATCTTTGATCATCTGCGGCGTCGCGTATCCTTTCTGAACGGCAAAATTTTTGAACGTTTCAACATCCATTTTGGCAACCGTTTTGGCCATTTCATGCTGTGACAGCTGCTGGGAATGATAGCGCAGATAGCTTAACGGTTGAACCATGTAGACACCTCTTCCTCTATCCAGCAGATTCAGCCAAGATGCCAAGTCTACCGCAAAATAAACCTGTCTGCCCAAGAGCATACCGAATGGTTCAACGAGATCTTTTCTGCGGAACAGGACCGTTGTGGGCTCGCCCAAATAGTTGGTTTTATCTTCAAGCAGCCTTTTGGTCAAAATCCGGCCGTCCACAACCGTATCTTTGGGATAAAGCAGCTTGAACGTCCCGATCGGCGGCACATAGAGCTGGTTGCCCTTGGAATTGACCACCCGTCTTTGCGAGGTGACGAGCGTCACATCCGGGTATTGCAGCATATACGCCATCATTTTCTCGATCTTTTGCGGGTGAAACAAATCGTCGTCCATCAAATAGTTAACGAACTCGCCATAAGCCATATTCAGCGCTTGCTGCTGGTTGGCGATCGGTCCGATATTTTGTGCGTTGCGGACGTACCGGATTCGGCTGCCGCCCGGCATCGCCTGATACTTTTGGACCACCAGCTCGGTGGCATTCGTCTCGCTGTTGTCGCTCACGACCACTTCGATGTTCGGGTACGTCTGGGCGAGCGCGCTCTTGAGCGCTTGCTCAAAATAATCCGGCCTATTATACGTAGGTATTAGAATACTTACGAGTGGATTCATCTCAATCTCTCCTTCTTCAATTGTTCAAGTGTTGGAAGCTTCCGGTCTTTCTCCGACATAATCGGCAGTTCGACGGGCCAAGGAATGTTCAGGGACGGGTCGTTCCACGCAATTCCCCCTTCATGCGCAGGCGAATAGACATTGTCGACCTTGTAGACAACCTCGCAGTTGTCAACCAACGTACAGAAGCCATGAGCAAATCCCGGCGAAATGTAAACCAGTTGGCCGCTGTTCTCGGATAACAGCCTGCTGTCATAGCAGCCAAAGGTTGGCGAACCTAACCTGACATCGACGAAAACATCGAGTATCACGCCACGGCTGACCCAGATGAGCTTCGTTTCGGCGTGCGGCGCGAATTGGAAATGCAGCCCCCGTATCGTACCTTTTCTTATGGAATAGGAGCGGTTCTCCTGCACCCAGTTGCGGTGAAGACCATGCGCCGACATGATCTCCTGATCGTATAAACGGGCAAAATAACCGCGATGATCTTGATTCGGAGACATCGTGATGTCATAAATGCCTTGCAGCTTCCCCGGCTGAATGATCATGCGTTTCCCTCCCCCTCCACATACTCCAAGATTTGCCTGTTACATATGTCTCTGCAATCTTCTCCAAGCATGTAAGCCTTCATCCATTCAATCGACTTGGTAACGGCCGTATCCAAATTCCAGCGCGGGGACCATCCCAGCAATTGGCGGGACTTGCTGCAATCGAGCCGCAAGACATGAGCTTCATGGGGATGCTCCGCTTGATCGATGAGGTAAGACGCCTCGTCTCCCCATTTGGCACACAAATCCTTCACGACTTGCTCCACGGAAACCGTGTCGCTATCGTTCGGTCCGAAGTTCCACGCCTGCGCCTTGCCGCTGTCTTCAAACAATTGCTGCGCGACAAGCAAGTAGCCATGCAGCGGTTCAAGCACATACTGCCAAGGCCGTATCGCTTGCGGGTATCTCAGCTTAACCGGTTCCCCCCGCAGAATCGCCCGGAACGTATCCGGGATAAGCCGGTCTGCGGCCCAATCTCCGCCGCCGATCACATTGCCCGCCCTTACGGACGCAAGGAGTACCTGCCTGCCTGAAGAGCCAGCCGCATGCCGGCAGGCTTGACGATAGCTGGCAACGATCAACTCGGCGCAAGCTTTGCTGTTCGAATACGGATCCGCGCCCCCCAGCATGTCCGTCTCCATATATCCCCGCTCTTCGGCAAGCGGCGCATAGCATTTATCCGTCGACACATGAATGACGGCTTGCACCGGAGCCCCTTCGGCCGAAGCCCGGCGTACGGCCTCCAGCACATGAGCTGTTCCTATCGTGTTTATTTCATACGTTTCGACAGGATTCAAATACGAAGCTCGGACCAGCGGCTGGGCCGCCAAATGAAATACAATATCGGGAGCCGATTCCTGAATGGCTGCCTGCAAAGCGCTCAAATCCCGAATATCCGCGATATAAGAAGTAACAATTTTATCCATCCTGCAAAGCTTATACAGACTTGGATCTGTAGGCGGCTCCAAAGCATACCCCGTCACTTTCGCTCCCATACTGTGCAGCCATAAGCTCAACCAGGTTCCTTTAAAGCCTGTGTGCCCTGTGACCAGAACGTTCTTGCCTCTCCAGAAATCGGGATTGATCCGAATTTGGCTATTTGACATCGCGTAACCCCCCCCCTTTCCAAAAAAATGGATACGAACAGATAGATTTATAGATTCTATCAAGTTTTTCATATCAGAATATCGTATGTTTCATCTCTCAAATCCGTCAGCGGCAGCCATCTATTCTTCTAAAAAATTAATAGACTAGCATACAAGCAAAACCTCTGGATCGCTCATAAGATGTTTACTAGAGAGGAGGGATTGCAAGTGGGTCAACTTTTACAAAAACTTGAAGAGATGCTCAAACAACTCCCAGGAGGAGTGACTGAAGGACCGGTCGGCAATGTTTTGCAGCGCCTTGGTCAACTTCAAGCTACTATGGATGAGCAGCTGTCCGGTACGGACTCCGAATTGGTTAGTCGCATTCAAGCCGAAATCGGCAAACTAAACCTTGGAGACAACACTTGGACTGAAGTGCAAAACGTTCTGAACCAAGTTAGCGGCTTACTAGGTCAAAACTTTCTTACGGACGGTACACTTTCCGGGCTTTTGCAAACTGTTCAACAACTAGTTACACAAATCGCAGCAAATCCGACACCCGAAAACATCACTGCCAACCTGCCAGCCATTCGTGCCCTGCTCCAGCAAATCGAAGCTTTCCTTACAGCGCAGCTTGGTTCCCTGAACCAAGAATCCATCGTCGCTTTGTTGAGAAGATTGAAAGTCATTAACTAATGCCAAAAAAGGTTGGTCAGGATTCCCTGACCAACCTTTTTTATGTTTATTTATATCGCTTGAGCCGCTTCGTTTGCTCCGGGCACGCCATACAGGAGGAATGCTTGTGCGGCGGCGATCCGTGCGAGCGGTATCCGGTAAGGCGAACAGCTTACATAATCCAGTCCGATCCGGTGGCAGAACAGAATCGATTCCCTGTCCCCGCCATGCTCTCCGCAGATGCCTGTTTTGAGGGATCGCTTCACGGACCGCCCTGTACGAACGGCAAGGTCGATTAATTGCCCCACTCCCTCGACGTCCAGCACTTGAAACGGATTGTGCGGCAGCAGCTTCTGATTGACATAATGCGTGAGGAACTTGCCTTCCGCATCGTCACGGCTGTAGCCGAACGTCATCTGTGTCAAATCGTTGGTGCCGAAGGAGAAGAAATCGGCATGTGCAGCAATCTGGTGCGCCGTAAGCGCGGCTCGCGGCACTTCGATCATCGTCCCGACCTTGTAGGCACATTCCCGCAGCTTGTCGGGTCCCAATACCTGCCGGGCAACGAAGTCCGCAAGCTCTCTGACAATTCGCAGCTCGCTCGCATGGCCGACAAGCGGGATCATGATTTCCGGCAGCACCCGGACGCCCTTATCCATGCAGCCGGACACAGCACGGAAAATCGCCTCCAGCTGCATATCGTATATTTCCGGATACACGATGCCTAGCCTGCAGCCCCGCTGTCCCAGCATCGGGTTCGCCTCGTGCAGCGCCTGCACTTTGCCCAGCAGCTGCGCGACCTCCTCTTTTTCTTTCACGGAACTATCGCGATCATAGGTCAGCTGGGCATACCGTTTCTGCAGCTCATCGAGACTGGGCAGAAATTCATGCAAAGGCGGATCCAGCAACCGGATCGTGACCGGAAGTCCGTTCATCGCCTCGAACATATCTGCGAAATCCGACTGCTGCATAGGCAGCAATTGGTCCAGCGCCTTCAAGCGCTCATCCCGGTTGTCCGCAAGGATCATGCGCTGGACGGCCGGCAGACGCGCAGGCGAGAAAAACATATGCTCGGTCCGGCACAAGCCGATCCCCTCCGCGCCAAGCTGCCGGGCAAGCGCCGCATCCTGCGGATTATCCGCATTCGCGAACACCTTCAGCGTACGAATCTCATCCGCCCAGCCCAGCATGACGAGCAGCTCGTCGGTCATCTTCGCTTCATGCAGCGGCACAGCGCCTAGAATCACCCGGCCTGTGGCGCCGTCGAGGGTGATCCAGTCCCCCTCCTCCACGGTTTCGCTTCCTGCGATCATGCGCTTCTCATCCGGCACAATCCGGATCTCCTCGCAGCCGCAAACGCAAGGCTTGCCCATTCCTCGGGCCACGACAGCGGCATGGCTCGTCATTCCACCCCGGCCGGTCAGCACGCCTTCCGATGCGATAACGCCGTGAATATCTTCAGGCGTCGTTTCGATTCTGGCGAGAATGACCTGCCGGCCGGCGCGATTCCAGGCTTCGGCCGTATCGGCGTCAAACACGACCTGCCCGACTGCGGCGCCCGGCGACGCCGGAAGTCCTTGGGCAAGCTCCTTCAGATTCAGCTTCTGCTGCTGCTTCTGCTGCTGAATGGCCTCCTCATCCAGCCCTCGATGAAGCAGCTGATCCAGATGCAGCACTTCGATCCGGCCTACGGCCTCCGCCTTCGTCAACACACCCTCTTGGACCAGATCGACGGCAATTCTCAGGGCGGCTTGCGCGTTGCGCTTGCCGTTTCGCGTTTGCAACAAATACAGCCTGTTATTTTCAACGGTAAATTCAATGTCCTGCATATCCTTGTAATGCTTCTCCAGCTGCTTGGCTGCTCCTGTCAGCTGCGCATAAATCTCAGGCATCTCGTGCTCCAGCGATGCGATGGCGAGCGGCGTCCGGATGCCTGCGACGACATCCTCGCCTTGCGCGTTGATTAAATATTCGCCAAAAAAAGCATTCTCTCCGGTAGACGGATTCCGCGTAAAAACCACCCCCGTTCCGCAGTTCGGGCCCATATTGCCGAACACCATGCTCTGCACATTGACGGCCGTTCCCTGATCGTCCGGGATCCGGTGCATGCGGCGGTAAATGTGCGCTCGCGGATTGTTCCAAGACTTGAAGACGGCCTCAATCGCCATGCGCAGCTGCTCATAGACGTTCTGCGGAAAAGGACGGCCCGTTCGGTTCATGGTGCAAGCTTGATATGCTTGGACCAGCTCCTTCCAACCGCCAGCCGTTACATCCTGGTCGGAGCCGGCTCCCTCCCTTTCCTTCAACCGATGCAGTTCTCGTTCGAAGCAGCCGGAGTCTATCCCCAGCACGACGCTCCCAAACATCTGAATCAGCCGTCTGTAGCAGTCGTAAGCGAACCTTTCGTTGTTCGTAAGCGCTGCCAATCCTTGCACCGTCTTATCGTTCAGGCCCAGATTCAGAATCGTGTCCATCATCCCCGGCATGGACGATACCGATCCGGAACGAACGGATACAAGCAGCGGGTTCGCGCTGTCGCCGAAGGTTTGGCCTCTCTGCTGCTCCAAGGCATGAAGAGACTGTTCCACTTCCTCCAGCAGCTCATCCGAGAGCCGGCTGCCTCTGCGGAAGAAATCCAGACATGCCGCTGTCGTAATCGTAAATCCCGGCGGAACGGGAAGTCCGGCGCGCGTCATCTCCGCGAGATTAGCCCCTTTTCCACCCAACAAAGCTTTCATTGCGGCATGCCCCTCTTGAAATGGAACCACTTGGTTCTGCGTTGTCATTAGCTGGCCTCCTTGTTCGGATCTTGGCATGCTTTGCACAGCACATAAAATTTCTTATAGCCATCTGTAGGCATCGTTGCGATGACCTCATTGCAGGATTTGCAAATCACCAAGCCAAGCTCATTCGGCTTTACAGCCGTCAAGGTTACACAGATTGTATCAGACATGCTGTTCCCTCCTTTGTATGCGTGCGTTCTGCACGTGAGATATGGGCTGCTGCGTCGATGACCCGGGAGGTGTAACCCCATTCGTTGTCATACCAGGCCAGCAGTTTGATTTGATCATCTCTTGTCATTAATGTAAGACCGTCTATAATGGCTGAATTCTCATTACCGATATAATCCGCCGAAACGAGCGGCAGTTCATTATACGCCACATAAGCGTCCATTCCGTCTGCGATCGCCTGCTGAATCGCGCGCTTGACTTCCTCCGTTGTCACGGCTCGGCCTGCAACGACTTGCAGATCCAGCAGTGAAACGTCCTGCGTCGGAACGCGTACGGCGAGGCCCTGAATACGGTCTGCCAGATGGGGCAGCACATCGGTCAGCGCTTGACCGGCACCGGTCGACGTCGGAATAATCGCATTCGTGCATGCTCGGGCACGCCGCAAATCTTTGTGCGGATTGTCCAAATGGTTCTGATCATTCGTAAACGCATGCACCGTTGTCATCCATCCCGATTGGACGTGAAAAGCTTGATCCAGAATATGCAAAATGGGTGCCAAGCAGTTCGTCGTACAGGAGGCTGCGGACACCAAATGATGCGACCTCGCATCATACTGCCCTTCGTTGACGCCCATGACCATCGTGAAATCCACATCGGTACCGGGCGCCGTCAACAGCACTTTCTTCGCGCCTGCGAACAGATGGCGCTCGGCGCCATGCCGGTGATTGAACTTGCCGGTCGCATCGACGACCAGCTCGACACCGTGGTCCTTCCAGGGAAGCAGGTCCGGCTCCCGCTGGGAACAAACGGAAAGCAGCTGCCCGTTGATCCGGATGGCCTGGTCATGGACGACTTCTATCGCCGCATCCCATGTGCCGTGAACGGAATCGTATTTCAACAAATGCGCTAATACCTGCACAGGGCATGTTGTGTTAATGACTGCAACATCGAACTCCTGTCGGTGGCTCAGCGCTTTCCTTAGGAAGAGTCTGCCGATTCTTCCCGTGCCGCTTAATGCAACTCGCATCTCCATCCCCCTAACCCTCATTTAGTATGACATAAATGTATCATATATGTATTTAATGCACAATATATATTTGATTAAATCGTTAAAAACGGGCATTTTCGTGCTGATTTCCTGATTATTGATTATATATGACGTCATATATAATAATTGGTGAATCAGAATCCGCTGTGCTCACCCCCACGTTCCTTCCGATATCTGGAAACGCGCCGCTTCCTTACCACCAGTTTCTTCCAGGACGCATTGTTACTTCTTCACTACCTGCTACTGCCAAGAACCATTGCTGCTTCTTCACTACCTGCTGCTGCCAAGAACCATTGCTGCTTCTTCACTACCTGCTACTGCTAGGAACCATTGCTGCTTCTTCACTTCCTGCTGCTGCTAGGAACCATTGCTGCTTCTTCACTACCTGCTACTGCTAGGAACCATTGCTGCTTCTTCACTACCTGCTGCTGCTAGGAACCATTGCTGCTTCTTCACTACCTGCTGCTGCCAGGAACCATTGCTGCTTCTTCACTTCCTGCTACTGCTAGGAACCATTGCTGCTTCTTCACTACCTGCTACCCCAGGAACTATTGCTGCTTCTTCATAACCTGCTACTGCTAGGAACCATTGCTGCTTCTTCACTACCTGCTACTGCCAATTCACTATCTGCCGCCCATCACTGCTACTCCGCGCATACCTCGGGAACACGCTACCACCCACCGAACACCTCTCCCTCCACATTGGGAAATACGATTCGTTATTTCACTCAAAATAGTGATTTCTACGAGAGAAAGGGAAATATATGACCTTAACTCGATAGATCTTGCTTCTTTTCGCCTATTTCCGGTGAAATAGCGAATCCTATTTCCCCAATTTGACCAAATACTCTGTTTTCCGGGCTAATAGCGCACTATATTTCCGACTCAGCAGCAGACTAAACTTCAACCACAAAAAAACACTCGCTCGGGTGGACTCCTCTCCCAAAAACTAGTCAGCTTGTTTAACCGTAAACCTAAATGTGCAGCGTTGGGCTGTTTCATGAGACAAAGGGATAGTGCTCAAAGACTCAGTAGTGTGGATATGCTCGCTAACGGCTGGGGCTTAGCAGCTGCCGGGACGGGGTAATGTAGCTCTCTCTTCCGCTTCATGAGCCAAAGGGATAGTACTCAAATGCGCAACAGTGTGGATATGCTCACTTACGGCTGGGGCTTGGCCAGCTGCTGGGATGGGGTAAAGTAGCTCCCACGGCCGCATCATGAGCCAAAGGGATAGTGCTTAAAGGCGCAATAGTGTGGATATGCTCCCTTACGGCTGGGGCTTAGCAGCTGCCGGGACGGGGTAAAGTAGCTCTCTCTTCCGCTTCATGATCCAATGGGATAGTGCTCAAAGGCACGATAATGTGATTATGCTCGCCTGCGGCTGGGGCCCGGGACAGCTGCCAAGACGGGGTAAAGTAGCTCCCTCGGCCGCATCATGAGCCATAGGGATAGTGCTTAAATGCGCAACAGTGTGGATATGCTCACTTACGGCTGGGGCTTGGCCAGCTGCCGGGATGGGGTAAAGTAGCTCCCTCTGCCGTTTCATGAGCCATCGGGATAGTGCTCAAAGGCACGATAGTGTGGTTATGCTCGCTTACCACTGGGGCCCGGGACATCTGCCGGGACGGGGATCACTTCCCTTCACTCCCCTCCCCACCGCGATAAACGAAAAAAGCGTATCCTCGATGAAGATACACTCGCGCTATTCCCACTCTTGCTCATTTCAGCAGTTTTTCCCGGTACAGCTTAGGACTATATCCCGTCATCTTCTTAAACATCCGGCTGAAGTGTTCCACATTTAAATAACCGACCGTTTCGGCAATGTCGGTAATTTTATAACCTTTGCGCTTCATTAACCGCTTGGATTCTTCAATGCGCAAGTTCGTTAGGTAGTGGATGAAATTGCATCCGACCTCTTTGGTGAATTGCTTGCTGAAATAGCTTTCGCTAACACCGACCATCTCGCTGATCAAAGCAAGATTCACGTCCTCCATATAATGAAGATCGAGAAACTGCTTCGCCGTCTGTACGGCGCTGCTGTACCTCGCTTCATCCTTGAGGTTGCCGTGCAGGCGTCCGAATATCGTCCGGCACAAACGAAACAGCCAGGTCACGGCTTCCTCCAGCGTCTCCAGACTTTTCAAATATTCATAAGGATGCTGAAGACCTTCTTCCAGCTCTTCCCAGCGGATACCCGCCCGGTGGAGCAGGCCTCCCAGCTCCCAAAGCAAATTCTCCAGGGCCGATTGGACCTCTTGTGGTCTCCACCCCCACGTTTGCCCCAGCATCCCCTGCATGCGTTCAAATTCTTTCTGCCACAGCTCCGCATTGTCCTGCTCCAAAAGCTGCGCAATCCCGGCGCCTACCGCTTTGAGCGCCAACTGCAGCGAGCGTGCGTGCTCGCTCCCAGCCGGGACGATATGACGTCCCTGATCCATCGCACTTTCGGGGTAAAACACTTTGTTCCACCCGGCAAAATAACGCAGCGACGCCAGATTGGCCGCTTGCTGGTGGAGGCGGTACCAATGCTTCACACCGCTAGCCAACTCGCTGACCCCGATCGAAATGGATACGTTCACATATTGGTTCAGCCTTGTTTGAATCATCGCAAAGGCGGACTGCACCTTTTCACGAATGACGCTTTCACTGCGGAATTGAGCCAGTGTACAGAAGAGGACATACTCGACCTTGCCCGTCCGGTGAATCAAGTGGCGAATCGACATCGAATCCAGAACCGTTCGTATGGATTGCATAATAAAACGCTGCGTTTTCACATCGTCAATGCCGCGATCCCGCTTCGATTCCACCGTGCCCGTGCCCTGTGAAATTGAAATGACGGCTGCCAGCTGATTCGACTCGCCTAGCCGTTCAACGATGCCCGCACCTGCCGCTGCATAAGCCGCCTGCTGCTGCTGCGGATCGACCGTTATAAGCTGCTGCAGGAGCTCGCCCGACCCATCGGAGTCATCCTCTGCCGAATCAGCCGCTGCAGGCTTCCCGGCCGGCGCTTGTTTCTGAAGCTCACCGACCGCCTTCAGAACGACGGGAACCAGATGCTCCTCATCCATATCGGCCTTCACGATGAAATCGATCGCACCCAGCAAGAAAGCTTCCCTAACATAACTGTAATCGCTATATGCACTTAACATAATAGTGACAGGCTTCTTCGCATTACCACCCTGGAGAGTCCGCAGCAGCTCAATCCCGCTCATCTTCGGCATCTCGATATCGAGCAGCAGCATATCGATATCTCCACGCTGTGTCACAATATCCAGTGCTTCCGCACCATCGCCGGCTTCAGCTTCGACGACGATTCCCATACTCCTCCAGTCGATCATATGCTGCAGAGCAAGGCGAACAAGCGGTTCATCATCGACGATCATCATCTTCAGCAACCGATTCATCCCCCATCGCCAGATTGACTTCTTGCCTCTTCACCCTTTGACCGCACCATCCATAAGCCCCTTGAAAATATAACGCTGTAACACGATGTAAAAGACCGCACTCGGCAGCAATACGATCATGATCCCCGCGCAAAGCTGTGCTAAATCCGAGCTGCGCGTGCTGACGAAGGCCGTCAAAGAGGTCGCGAGTGTCGCCAGCTTCGCGCTTGGCATATACAACTGTTGAACGAAAATATCATTCATTATTGTAACACTTTTCAGGATGGCCAGTGTAGCGGTTGCCGGCAGCAGCAGCGGAAAAATGATGGAACCGAAGATCCGGAAGTAAGAAGCGCCATCCAGCATCGCACTCTCGTCGAGCTGGACGGAAATCTTCTCGAGAAACTGCATATAGATGTAGATTTGCATAATATCGGTTCCGATGTAGATCAGCAGCGGTGCGCCCAACGTATCGTAGACGCCTAGCGCATGAATAAGCTGAAAGCGGGCGATCTCGGTCGTGTACGCCGGAATGATCATGGCGGCCATGAACATCATGAGGATCGCTTTTCTCATGCGGAACTGGAAGCGATTCAGCACGTAGGCGGTCATCGTGCCCAGAAGCATATTGCCGAGCATACTTAAAATAACGAGCAGCATCGAGTTGCCGAGCCCACGCACCATATTGCCTTCTTTCAGCGCGCTCAAGTAATTATCGACATGCAGGAAGCTCTTCGGCAGCGAGAACGGCGACGATTCGGCAAGCTCCATATTGGTCTTGAACGAGCCGAAAACGACAAGCAGAATCGGTACGAAAATGATCACCGTCATTAGCGCAAACAGCCCGTAGTAGACGGCCAAACCAAGCAGCCGCTGCGCGCTTCTCGATCGGGGCCGCCCTGTCAAAGCCCGCTTGTATAATGGCTTCAGTATTTGCGTAGGTTCCATGTTCAAGACTCACTCCTGTCTTTCACGATCCAGGCTTGCAGCGCTGAGAACATGATAATCATGAATAGAAGCATAACCGCCATAGCCGAAGCCAAGCCGTAATTGTTGTAGGTGAATGCCGTTTGCAGCGAAAATAAGCCGAAGGTACTGCTGGCACTACCCGGGCCTCCGTTCGTCATCACAAGCGGAATATCGTACTGCAAAAGGGCGCCGGATACGTTCATGAACAAGATGATTTCGACGACCCGGCGAATACCCGGCAGCGTGACATACCGCTGCTGCTGCCAGAAGCTTGCTCCGTCGATTTCGGCCGCTTCGTACAAATCTTTCGGAATCGATTGCAGCCCGGCTAGAAACAGAACGACATGAACGCCGCTATAGCGCCATAATGAAACGGCCACCAAGGAATAATTCACGACGTTCGAATCGCTGAGCCAGCTCTGGATCCAGGACTCCAGCCCGGCGCTTTTTAACAGCTCATTCAACGGACCATTAATGGGGTTGTAGATATAGCTGAACATGTAGGCCACGGCAATCCCGTTAATAATATACGGCATCAGCACGGAGAAGCGGAAGAACGCGCTCCCCCGCAGCACTCTGTTCAGCAGCACGGCCATCATCAACTCGACGGGAATCGCTACCGCGTGCAGGATGAAATAGGTGGCGTTATTACCGATCGCATGCCACGCATCGGGGAAATCGAAAAGCATTCTTACGTAGTTGTCAAAGCCGATGTACTTGAATCCGGGGCTGTAGCCATCCCAGCTGGTGAAGCTGTACCGGAATAGCTGCAGCGTCGGATAGATAAGAAACAGCAGCAAAAGTGAAACGGGAACAAACAAAAAGGTCACGATGACGATTTTCTGCTGTAGACGATAATTCATGCGATCACTCCTGTGTAAGGAAAGGGCACTTTACCACTCAACGCTTGGTTCGTGCCCTCTATTCAATCTTATTTGTTCGATTCGACGGCTTTCTTCCACTTATTGTTGAGGTCCTTCTCTAACGTCTCGAGCGGCTTGCCTGCATAAATTTCCTGAGCGGCTTTCTTGAAATCGAATTGAGCGGCACCGCTCACCTTGGCGAAGGCCTCATCCGTCGCGTTATAAACGAACGGTTTGAAAGGATACTTCTCCGTCCACTTCTTAAAGAAAGGGATCTCCGAGTCTACGCCATTTACGGTAGAAAACTGCTGGGCCATTTTAATATACGAAGGATACACATCCTTGCTGAACATCCATTCGAAGAATGCTTTCGCTTCTTCTACGTTTTTGCTGTTCTTGTTAATGCCGACATTCATGTCGGACAAGGTCATGGCCGTCAGCGGCTCGCTTTCCGTGCTGCGCAAAGGCAGCGGGAACGCGCCCAAATCTTCGTCCGTTTTCAAGCGATTGACGTAATCGGGATAATACCACTGACCGGCTGCGAGCATGGCCGCCTTCTTGGACTCAAACAGCTGTGTGGATTGATCGAAAGAAATCGACAGCGCATCGGGTCCCGCCAATTTTTTGCTCGACATCTCCTTGATCATTTTGCCTACCTTATCGAACGTACTGCCTTCCCCGAACGGTTCAGGCGTTTTGGCCAAATTCCCCAAGTAATTCTCATCGCCGGATAAAATATGCGGTCCGAACTCCATGAACGGGTAGAACGTCCAGTCTTCTTTGCCGCCAATCGCGATCGGAGTGTATTTGCCGCTGCTTTTAATTTTCTCCATCACTGTCATGAACTCCGGCAGCGTCTTCGGCACTTCCAGATTCAATTCCTGGAACACGCTCGGCCGGAAATAAACGAATTCGGAGAACGAGACGAGCGGGGCTCCCAATATTTTGCCGTCGATTTTGGCCGGAAACTTGTTATTCTTCGCTCCGTTCAGATCATCCAGAGGCAGCAACGATTGTTTGTATACCTGCAAATGCGTCGGCTTTAAATAAAAGAGGTCCGGCAGGTCGTTAGCCGCCAAGCGAACCTTGAGATACTGCCCGCCGTTATCAGGCACCTTCTCCACTTCTATGGTGACATTCGGCTTCACTTTGGTGTACTCTTTCACCTTCTCTTGCCAGAACGTCAGATCGCCCTTGGCATCCCACATGGCCAGCTTCAGCTTCACCGGATTAGCCGGTTTCGCCGCAGGTGACGATGCCGCCTGACCATCCGCCGGCTTCGCCGCAGGTGCTGCCGGTTCCTTGGCGCAGCCTGTAAGCAGGCTCAACATAACCATTCCGCCTACTAGCGCTGTGTGAACAAGTTTTCTTTTCCCCATTTCGTTACCCCTCCATTGTTTGTTTCTTTGAAGCTCTGATCTCATCATACCTGCAATGGAAACGCATCCAAATGATCTTTTTGGCTAAAGCGTTGATCTTTTTTGAACCTCATCTTCATCATTTTTATGAATAAGGGGGACCTTGAGCGTCACCTTCGTGCCCCCGCCTTCGTTCGCAGCCAATACCAATCCGTAATCCTCGCCGTGATGCAGCTGTATACGGTGATGCACGTTCGCGACCCCCATGCCGGTGAAAGATTGCGGACTGCGCTTCGTCCGGAACTGTTCGAGCTGCTCCTGTGTCATGCCTTCGCCGTTATCCGCGATATCAATGAATAAGGAGCCTTCCCGAACACGCGCCGTAATGACGATGGTCCCCCGCGTTTCTTTACCGGCCATTCCATGAACGATGCTGTTCTCGAGAATCGGCTGCAGCAGCAGCTTCAGCAGAAATTTCGGCTCTGCTTGCGGGTCGATGTCCCACTCCACCTCAAACGTATGGCCGTAACGCGTTTCCATAATATACAAATAATGTTTCAAATTCTCGATTTCATCGGCAAAACGCGTCATAATGCCTCCCCGGTTGAAGGAGGACGAGACGAGGCGCATCAAGGCATGCGTCATGTTCCGGATGTTGTCCGCCTTGCCGATCAGCGCCATCAGCTTGATGGCATTCAATGTATTAATCAAGAAGTGCGGATTAATTTGCGACTGCAGGGCGGCGAACTCCGCCTTCCGCTTCATCTGCTCCTGCTCCTCACGCTGCCGCAGCAGCAGCTTGATCTGATCGAGCATGTGGTTGAACGTCCGCCCGAGCGTGGCCATTTCGGCGATGCCCGACGTGCCGATTTTGGCATTCAGATCGCCATCCATGACTAACGACATTTTACGGACGAGCACATGGATCGGTTTGGTCAGATTGTGCACCAGGGAGAAAGAGATGAGCAGGAAGATGGCAATGACCGCACAAGTGACGACCAGCACGATTCGGTTGATGCGGTTATAATTGGCCGTAAGCTCGCTGTACGGCAGCTCATGGACGACTTTCCACCCCAGATTGCCCACGGTCGTGTAAGTCTCCAGCATCGTTGGCTCCCCCGTCCGATCGACAAAATAGCCTTCGTTGCCGGAACCTATCTGCTCCAGCAGATAGGGCTCAATACGCGCTTGGTTCCAGTTGCTGCTCGCGGCGACAACCTGGCCTTCGTCCGTTAGCATGACAAAGGCGGACTTATCATACGGCTGCTGCCGGAATATGTTATCGAATGCTTCCTGATTCAATGTGAAACAGATCATCTCCACATCGCTGAGCGTGTGATAGTCGCTGGGAGCAATCGCCGCAGACAAGTCAAGCGGTGTGGATTGGCCATACAGCACCGACTTCTGCAAGCCGAGAAAGCGCACATTATCTTTCACCTTCAGCGTCTCCCTGTACCAATTCATCGCCCGTACGTCTTGTTCGGCTGCGGATAAATTTTGCTGGTAGGAATATACGCCGCCGTCTTTGTAGAAAAAGTGAATGGCCAGCAGCTGGCTCGACATCGAATACGTATACCGGCTGAGCGCCAGTCCCAAGGCGTTGATGTAGGCGTAACGGTTGCTCTCATCCGCTTGATGCAGCGAGGTGGCGATGGACAGAATATCCCGGTCCACCCCGATTGCCGCTGTAACGTACTCGATCTTACTGATTTCTTGCCTTGCAGAGTAGGTTACCGCTTGCAGCGTTTGCAGTGTGCGTTCCGTCGTCTGCTGCAGCAGATCGCGTTTGTATACCTGCAGAATCATCGTTGATATCGTTACGATCGGGAACACAACCATGACGACCAGCAGCACATGCAGCGTCGCCGCGAACGTCCACGGTTTGGCAAATAATTTGATCTTCATGCTAACCCCCCGCATGTTTCTGTCTTTTCTTCCACATACATTCGGTCATATTGGGGAAATGTCCTTCCGGGATGCAAAAAGCCCGCTTCCCCCGGTCAACAGTGACCGGATGAAACGGGCTTTCCACTAAAGCGCAACCGGCTGGCCCAGCTTCGCCGACCGGTAGGCGGCAAGCGCCACCTGCGCCGCCTTCATGCCGTCTTCCCCTGTGACGGGGACTTGCCGGCCCTGGAGCAGCGCGTTAACGAAATCTCGAATCATATACGCATCCATATCATCGCCCCAGAAGGTATACAATCCTTTGCCGGCTGCATTGCTGAAGAGATCGTTCTTCTGCGCGAAGCCGTCGACGGTAATGACGCCCTTCGTCCCGACAATTTCCATCGTTACATCGCCCCAAGTCGGGAACGATTTCGGACGGGACCAGCTCGTGTCCAACACCGCGATCACGTCATTGTCGAACTTCATGTGCAGCATGCCGGCGTCCTCGACCTTCAGTTCCTCCTTGAAGAGCGTAGCGGCGTAAGCATACACCTCTTTCACATTCGCCTGCAAAATCCAATGTATCAAGTCCATCACATGCACGGTGTGATCCAGGACCGCTCCGCCTCCGGACAAGCTCGGATCAACGAACCACCCGCCCGGGTTGCCCCCGTGGTTCGTCCCTTTGATGGCCACGATATCGCCGATTTCTCCTTGATCGATGGCTTCTTTCGCGCGCACGACGGCTGCCAAATACCGGCACGGAAATGCCGTCATCAACTGCACGCCGTTCTCTTCGCATGCGGCAATCATTTGCGCCATCTCTTCCATCGTCGTGCCGAGCGGTTTCTCACACAGCACATGCTTTTTGGCTCGAGCCGCGTCGATGGTCAGCTGCGCATGATGCACATTTTCCGAACAGATAACGACCGCATCCACATCCTCGGCCAACAGCTGCCGGTAGTCCGCATAATACGGTATCCCGTAGCGTTCGACGACGCCCTCCACTCTGCTTCGGTCCTCGTCGGCAATACCGACGATTCGTACGGCCGGTATTAGGGCCAAGCTGTTTAAGTAGCCGAAAGCATGCCCGTGCGCGAAGCTGATCATGCCTACTTTCAAAATATCCATATCCATGTCCCTCCCGGAATGTGCGGCTCCGCCTACAGCGTTACCGCTTGGCCTGTTCGAACGGATTCCAGCGCTGCCCTTGCGATTTCCAGCGCTCTGCAGGCATCCTGCACGGTCACGCGGGGCTCGGTGCCTTCCCGGATGCAAGTAAGAAAATGTTCGAGCTCGACGTAGTAAGGATCCTTGAAGCTTGGGCTCTGCGGTATTTCCACAGCTTTGCCTCCGTGTTCAGCAGGAGACGACTTGCGGATTTGCAAGGACTGGGAGTTCATGCTGTCCGTACGGACCAGCCCGTCCGAACCGGCAAACTCCGCCGCATAGCGGAACGAGCCCGGATAACCCCAGAACGCCTCCAGATTGGCCACCGCACCATTCTCAAAAACGAGCGTGACGAGCGCATAATCCGTCGTGCCAACTACCCGGTTCATCCCGTACACGGACTTCACTTCCCCAAGCGTCCAGCGCATATAATCAATGTCGTGAATCATTAAATCCATGATTACGCCTCCGCTTCGGTCCGCTTCCAGATACCAGGGCCTGGCTTCCCCCGGATGACCGCCAGCCCGGCGCGCGTTCGCAACCCCGGCACGCCCGATTCTGCCGCTGTCGATCTGCTCCTTCATCTGTGCATATTCCGGGAAGAAGCGCACTACATGGCCGATGAACAGCCGTACGCCATTCTCCTCACAGCACGCGATCATATCCTTCGCTTCCTCCACATGAAGCGCTATCGGCTTCTCGCAAATGACATGCTTCCCGGCTCGTGCGGCTTGCATGACGATTTCCTTATGCAAATATGTAGGCACCGCGACACTGATGACATCCACAGCCTCGACCGCCAACATTTCATCCATCGTTTCGTAAGGCGTCGCTCCCGTTAGTTTAGCCGCGTTAGCCGCTTGCTCGAATACAGGCTCGCAAACGGCCACCAACTCGACGCCCGGCATTTTCGCATAGCTCTTCGCATGCCACATTCCCATTCCGCCGCAGCCCACTACCGCCACTTTCATCTCTCTACTTCCCCTTTCATTTGTTGTATACTACTTAATGCAATCATAGCTGTTCATGGCTCCTACCAAAATGACGCGTTTTGTCTTGTTTCTATCCAAATTTGCCGTCGGAAATCAGGTGTGCTAAGCATGGAAACGTTCAAAGAACCGATACATTACCAGAATGAGCGTCTCTGCATGAAGGTGTGGCAGTTCACGAGTTCCTCTCCCCCCAGACCGTTCGGGCAGCAGTGGCATTATCATAAAGAAGTCGAATTCATCCTTGTGCAGGAAGGCAGGTTGGGCATTCGTACGCCAGACAACAGCTACAGTCTCACTCCGGGAGATGTGCTGCTGATCGGCTCCTCCCAGCTTCATATCAGCAACAAACCGGAGGACGGCGCACTCGTCTACATTGTGCTTCACGTTGATTTGCAGCCGTATTTCGATCCCGCCATGATGATGTATTACCGCCATTTCTCCGAGATGGTGCGCCCGCTGGAGGACCTCAATTACATCTTCCTCGAAAATGAGCGCGCCAAACAGGAGGTCGGACGGATCATCGTCGACGTTCACTCCGAGATGATGGACAAAACCAAGGGCTACGAAATCGCGATGAGCATGCATATCAAGCATCTGCTTCTCGCCCTGCTCCGCTATGACCGGCGCGAGCTGCTTCAGCCCTTTGAATTCGTTGATGCTGCCGTTATGCGGCCGATCCTCGATTATGTGGAAGCGCACTTAGTGGAGAAAATCGAAATGGAAGAGGTTAGCCGGATCGCCGGCATGAGCTACACGTATTTCTCCAAATATTTCAAGAAATGCGTCGGCCTCTCGTTCACCGATTATGTGAACCGGCAGCGCATTCGCAAAGCCGGGCAGCTGCTTGCTACGAAGACGGATATTATCACAGAAGTTGCAGCCGGTGTCGGATTCGAGAACATGGCGCATTTCTACGAACTGTTCAAGCGTTACAACGGCTGCACGCCCAAAGAGTACGCCCGCAAGCTGCTAAGAGAGGGCTGAGCATCAAAGAACGGCAGTCCGGGACTTCATCGAGTCCGAGACTGCCGTTCCTAATCCACGTTCAAGTTCAGGTACACCTTACTTGAAATGGCCGCGCGGCTTTTTGCCGCTCCATCGTTCATCCACCTTCTCGAGAGCCGATTGATACCTGGCATCCACGCTCAAGCGGTACTGGTTAGTCGTATTCTCCAACGAGCAATGCATCAAGAACATGCCGAAGATGAGCACATCGCCCGCTTGAAATTCGGTTGTCGCCCACTGTCCCCCGAATTTCTCCGTAATGACAAGCGGATCGTCGGTATAATGGCCGATGCCGTCGCGGTCCGAATCTTTCGTACCATACGACTGTTTCAAAGCTTCGAAACGGTGGGAGCCCAGACATATCGCCAGTCCGCCCATCTCATAAGATACATCTCCCAAAGGTGACCATACGGTGTACACATTGTGCGTCCCCCTGCCCATATACACGATGTCGTAATGCGCGCCTGTGAAATCCCCTCGGCCAACGGCTCTCAGCCATTTGTAATGATAGGTCAGCGAAGCTTCTCCGAGAAAACGATCGAAGAAACACATGATCCGCTCCCCGTTGAGAACATCAAGCAGCGCAGGCAGGTCTTCGTTCGTACCCCCCATGAAAATCGTTCGGCTGCCGTCGGCCATCACGCCATCCTCCAGTTGGGTATCCCGGTCGAGCTTCCCCATCAGCGCCATTTTCTCCAGAATACTTGTACGCGCACGCAGCACGGCATCCCGGCCATGAAATCCGCGAATCAGCAAGTAGCCGTCTTCCTCCATCCGCCCCCGCAATGCCTCCGGATCGTCCAATACATCGTTGGAGCTCCTAAGTTCAGTCAGATGTTGACCGCCCATCTCCAGTTCCCTGCTGCCTACTTTGATCCTCATTCCCGCTACACTCCTCTGCCCGTTATCTGATTCAAGTGTAGCGGAAAAAGACCTCCCCCACCATGGATGTCAGTTTCATTTCCATGTATAATTGTACAAACAATTAGTTAATTATCACCGCTTCGTGGACATTTCAATGTATAATCGATCATTCACAAGGAGTGCGGAGAATGAGCTATATGAATATTCCCTACGGGTTGAACCAAGCCTCGGTTTCCCAGTCATCCTTCCTGTCGATCTGGAAGGTGCAGGCAGACAATGCCTACCAGGTTACGAAGGGAGCAGGCTTCGATTTCCCCGGACTTTTCATCACGTATGAAGGCAGCGGCGTGTTCTTGCAAGACAATAGGCAATTCGATTTGCAAGCCGGCACTTATTTCTTCACGCAAGAAGCGATTCCTTGCTCGTACCGGTGCTTGAACAATGACTGGAAATTTTACTTTCTGGATTTCAGCTCCCTTGACATCGCCCGTGAACTCCGGCTGCCTGCAGACAGGGTCGTCTCAACGGTCAAAATAACGGAAGCGACACAGCTGTGCGAGCGGCTGATCGACACCTTGATTGCCGAACCTGTGGGGTATGCTTATTCCGCTAACATCTTCCTGCAGGAGCTTCTGCTGCTTTTGGCCAGGGAGCAATCTGCAGCTCCGGATTCACGCTATTCCGAACTTAACCAGATCTTGATCTATATTCACCGGCACATCGACCAAGCTCTCCGTATCGAAGAGCTGATCGAACGGAGCGGAATGTCCAGGACGGCGTTCTTCACGCGTTTCCGTGCCGTGACCGGACAGCCGCCCGGCGACTACATCTTGAACCTGAAGATAGAGTCGGCCAGAGTATCTCTAGAAACGACGAATTTCTCGGTGAAAGAAATTGCGGCGCAGCTGCAATTTTACGACGAGTTTCATTTCTCCAAGTTGTTTAAGCGCAAATACGGCCTCTCGCCAAGCGCCTACCGGCATACACGCCATTAAACTCAATCGTTTGATGCGAACAATCAACGATCCTGCGCCCGGTACGAACTCGGAGCGATGCCGAAGTACTTCGTAAATGCCCGGGTAAACGAATACAGTTCCGGATATCCAAGCGACAGGGCAATTTCCGTAACGCTCAGATTCGTTTCCCGCAGCAGGTTGGCCCCCTTCTCCAATCTGATTTTTTGCAAATATTGCTGGGGAGAGAGACCGAATTTGCTGCGGAAGCAGGCAAACAGATGCGAGCGGTGAATGCCGACTGAACGCGCGGCATCTTCGATGCGGATGTTTTCCCCTGCGTGCAGGTCCAAATAGTCTTTCACATCGTCAAGCCAACCCTCTCTTCTTACAGGCTCTTCACGCACGGAAGCGTTGTTCATTTTCCAAAACAGATCGTAGAGCAGGCTCGTTTCCCGCAAAACATCTTTGTCCGGCTGGCTGACGGTCTGAAGAATCGTGCGCAGACTTCGAATCACTTCCGAGTTGGCGACGCCCTTGAGCCAAAACGTATCAGGCGTCGGACCTAACTGTGCGACAAGCTGCGGAAGCTGTCCGCCTTCCATGGCCAGCCATATCATTTCCAGCGGTTTCTCCGCTGCTTCATGAATCGTTTCATAGACATAAGGCCGTCTGGGAAATATAACGAATAAGTCTCCTTTCCCCAGCTCCACCGTCCGCTTCCCCGCAGAAACCCGGACTTCCCCCTTCACGACCCAGTGAAAGCTGATTTGGTCGATCATTTTGGGACCTACCGAATAATTAGGCTTGGCTACGTTCTGCCCCGCTCTTACAATCCAGCAGCCTCCGGCCATCTGCACAGGGTGCGGCAGCGAATACCAAAAATCCGCATACTCGTAAGCATATTCCTGCAAGGTCCTCACCCTTTCGATATAAATCCAACATAATGACAAGTGCTAGACATATTGTTATTTTGATATTCCTTTATAATCCTTATACTTATAAGCATAGAGGCTTATCTACATAGTAGAAGGGAGCAGACACTTTGAAAAGACCTAATATTTTACTCATTACAAGCGATCAACAGCACTGGGATACGATTGGCGCCTTCAACACCGAGCTGTCCACTCCCAATCTTGACCGTCTGGTTCGGGAAGGGACCACCTTCACGCGAGCTTACTGTCCGAACCCGACCTGCACGCCGACCCGCTCATCCATCATCACCGGCATGTACCCCAGCCAGCATGGAGCGTGGACACTGGGCACGAAGCTGCTGGAAGACCGCCACACGGTTGGGGAAGATCTGCAAGCCGCTTCTTACCGTACCGCTTTGGTCGGCAAAGCCCATTTCCAACCTCTGCGCAGCACGGAGCAGTATCCGTCCTTGGAATCTTATCCGATCCTGCAGGATTTGAACTTCTGGAAGTCGTTCGATGAAGATTTCTACGGCTTCGAACATGTCGAGCTGGCGCGAAATCATACGAACGAAGCCCATGTCGGCCAGCACTACGCTCTCTGGATGGAAGCTAAGGGCTGCACGAACTGGCGGGACTATTTCGTTGCGCCGACCGGCACGATGGACCCTTCGAAGCTGCACCACTGGGAAATTCCGGAGGAATACCATTACAATACCTGGATTGCCGAAAGATCCGAAGCGCTGCTGGAGCAGTACAAGGAGTCCGGGGAACCTTTCTTCCTCTGGTCCAGCTTCTTCGATCCGCATCCGGACTACCTCGTTCCGGCGCCATGGGATACGATGTACGATCCGGATAAGCTTACCATCCCGACGGTAACGCCGGGGGAGCACGACCAGAATCCGCCGCATTTCGGATTAACGCAGCAGGCCGACCCCGACTTCTCGCATCTGCGCGAGGGCCAGTACGGCATTCACGGGTATCATTCACACGCGACTCTGCCTGAGAGCGAGCGCAAGCAGCTGGTCGCCACCTATTACGGCATGATCAGCTGTATGGACAAATATATTGGCCGAATATTAGACCGGCTTGATGAGCTTGGCTTGGCCGACAACACGATCGTCGTATTCACCACGGATCACGGACATTTCTTCGGCCAGCACGGCCTGCAGTACAAAGGCGGCTTCCACTACGAGGATCTCATCAAGATTCCTTTCATCGTCCGTTATCCCGGCCATGTCCCTGCCGGCCAAACGTCTGCGGCCATCCAATCGCTTGTCGATCTGGCGCCGACATTCCTATCTCTCGCAGGCATCCCCATTCCGCATCACATGACCGGCGTCGATCAAAGCCGCGTATGGACGGGGAAAGCCAGCCAAGCACGGGATCACGCCATCTGCGAATTCCGCCATGAACCGACGACGATTCACCAGAAAACCTACGTTGGTGAACGTTATAAAATTACCGTCTATTATAATCAAACGTACGGTGAAATTTTCGATCTGCAGGAGGATCCGGGGGAAGTCCGCAACCTCTGGAACGATCCGGCCAGCGCCGCCTTGAAATCCGAGCTGCTGCTCAAATATATTTGGGCGGAGCTGGGCAAAGAATCGATGCCGATGCCCCGCATCTGGCACGCCTAACAGCACAGGCTTGAAGACCAAAAAAGGAGTTAAGCGCATAAAGCGGCTTAACTCCTTTTTCGATTTTTACAAAGACGAAGCCGGTTGCTTCTGTTTGCGGCGCAGCCAAATGAAGAGCCCGAATACGATGACACAGGCCATCGACAGCCAAGAGCTGTATAGGAACACTTGTCTCATGCCATAAGCCGCACTCATGATGCCGCCCAGGAACGAGCCGATAATGCGCGCCGCTCCCAGGCTGAGCAGCCCGTTGAGCGTCTGGCCGCTGGCTTTCCATTCCGAAGGCACCTCCCGGTTGATGAACGTGGCGAGCGTCACGGACAACACGATGAAGATGACCCCGTGCAGCACCTGAACCGGAAGAATCCAATGCGGCTGATCGATGATCGAGAATAAATACCAGCGGGCTGCGGATCCAAGTGCTGCGATCACCAAGAGCATCGAAATCGAGACCCGCTTGAATATCCAGCCGGAGAACAGCAGGAACGGCAGCTCGCTCATCGAGGAAATCACCATGGACCAACCCAGCAGCACGTTGTCGGCACCCATTTCCTTGAAGTAAATCGGGAAGAACGCGTAATAATAGCCGAGCGTAATTTGCACGATGAAATTCATCCCCAAATACAGCATCAGCTTGCCGTTGCGGAACAGCTCCCGGAACTGCTTGCCCGTTGCGTTCGCCGTTCGGGAAACCGCCTGCGGGAAGCACCAGAGGAGGAGCAGACCTGCCGCCATCGTTCCCGCATACACAGGAAACATCGAGTTGATGTGCGATTTGGCCACAAATCCGAAAACGAGCGACATTGTAGCAAAGCCGATGGTCCCCCCCAGACGAATCCAGCCGAAATTCCAAGTGGGCCGCCGGTCCAGCTCTTCCAACGTAATGGCATCGCTAATGGCGAAGATCGACGTTTGGAAGAACATGAATATACAGATAAGTACGAGCAAATAAACGAAATTGTGCGACAGCGGGAAGAACAGGATGGAGAGGCCGCTGCCGAGCAGGAGCGATGCAAGCACCCGGTTCTTCGTCTTCGCCTTATCGCCGAGCGCTCCCCATACCGGTTGACCGAACATCGCGATCAGCGGACCGAGGCTTAGCAGCGTTCCGATTTGTTCCTGCGAGAACTTGGTATTATGCAGATACACCGGTAAAAAAGTGCCATAAACCGCATTTCCCATGTAGATGACGGCATAAAATAGCAAAAAAGCGTAGAGTCTCGTTGTCAGCCCCTTCTTTCCAGTGAAATAATGAAAAGCCGGCCCAACATGAAGAAGGGCCAGCTCCGACATAAGGTTATTAAAAATGTACGACAGCTGCCCTCTCGGTTCAAGCATTTTTTTTGGAAGTGCCGAATACGTCGCGTATCGCTTCCAAGTAGGCCATGCCGCTCACCGTATCAGGCTCCAGATAGCTGCCTTCCGTCCATTCGTTCCAAGCATTAATCGTAAATACACACGGACTCGTCTGGCCTCTGTCCAGGAATGATTTGACCCCCTCCAAGGCAATCTTGAATGCTTCCGGCGTATTGCCTGCCAGCGTGGCCATATAGGGGTAGCCCAGCGGCTCGAAGCTTTCCGATTGCACGGTGCGCGGGCTGGAATCCCAGCCCATCGTCACATTCGGGTAATAGGGCAGCTTGTATGCCGCTGTGAATTTCTCGTAATCCAGCAGCGACCGGTCCCGGATCCAAGCATAATCGGTTTCCGGGAACTGATCCACAGGCTGGTGATGGATCCAGACATACGATGTGATGCTGTCCACCCCAAGCTCCTCCAGCACTTCATGTATATTGGTGATTGTCTGCTCAGTCGGGAGAATCTGCAGCCCCCACACGACCACATTCAGATGAAGCTCTCCGCAGCCGGCAGCCCGCACCCGCTCACGGAACTCCCGCAGCACGCGAGCCGTTGCCGCAATGCCGCCCAATCCGCGGATGAGGCTGTGAATCTCGTAGAACGAGACATATAGTCCGCCTTGAACCCGCCAATACGATGGATGGCTGAAGTAATGGCGTATCATATGCTCCGTTGCGGCAACGAACCCCTTCTCGCTGATTTGGCCTGCCGCCTGAATGTTATAAGGCCTGCTGCGCTGAGCCGGATGTATGTCAATCCAATCGTGGTTAGCCCACATGACAGCAAATTTCAAGCGGTCGTTATTAGGGGCTTGCAGGAAGCCCTCATCCAGAGCACGCTGCAGAAACGGTCCGTCCTCGTACCAGTACCAATCGAAGATGAAGGACGTTAAGCCGTGGTCGGCGGCGGCCGCAATCTTGCGTGCCATGACGGACGGGTCCGCCTCATCCTCATAGCCCCACAAAGGTATTTTGGGCTGCCGGTGCCCAGGGAATTTGGGCTCTGCACGCTTTACGAGCTCCCATTCGGTCCAGCCTTCTCCATGCCACTTCGCATTGCGGCTGTCACGATGATAATTCGGAAAATAGTACGCTGCTGCTTCGTAGGATGCCATCTCTAACATCTCCTCTTATGAACAGTGATTAAACTCTATCTTTCCTATCTTTATTGTATAATAGGAATAAATATGTAACCACTTACAAAATACGCAGCAGCCTCATCCTGCCGTGAGGATCAACCGCATTTTCGCTATAATCGCCCAAGACCGGCCGGCCGCAGCATGATACGCTTGAACCAAACGACCGAAAGGGTGAGTCTATTGTCATCTGTCATAAGCCCGGAACATATCGCATTCTATGAGCAAAATGGCTTCGTTCAAGTGGACGGCATCTTGCTTCCAGCGGAGATCGAGGAGCTGACGAGCGCCATGGAAGAAGCGATGAGCGAGCGCTCGGATCGCGCCGTTGCTACGGATGAAAGCAAAGGAGCTTATTACCGCGTACTCAATCAGAAAGTTAACGTTTGGCGGGACCACGGTACAATGGCCAAATATTCCCTGCATGCGCGAATCGCCGAAGCCGCCAAGGCGCTGAGCGGAGCAAGCGGGGTACGCCTGTTCCATGACCACGCCCTGTGGAAAATGCCGCAGGACTCCAAGCCGACGCCTTGGCATCAAGACCTGCCCTACTGGCCGATGAACGAGCCCGGCGCTCTCTCCGCCTGGATTCCGCTCGATGACGTCGATGAGCGGAACGGCTGCATGATGTTCATTCCAGGCTCGCACCAAGCCGGCAAGCTGGCGGGCATTGACCTCGTCAATCCGCAGAATATCTTTGATTTCGTTAAAGGTACGGAGCATGAGCAGGCGAAGCCCGTCATCGTGCCCTTGAAGAAAGGAAGCTGCACCTTTCATCATGGTCAGACCTTTCACTATGCGCATGCCAATTTGACCTCCAACCCTCGCAGAGTGCTGGCGATCATCTATATGCCGGACGGCACGACCTACAGCGGCAAAAAGCATCTCGTCACGGACAGACTCGGACTTCTTCCGGGCAATCCCATCAAGGGAGGAACGTTCCCTCTCCTTGCCTGATCGCCGGGCCGGCCCGTATCTCGTCGTGCGGAATTCTTGTTGAAATGAGTGTGTACGATGACACAGATGAGGAGCAATCAATTTTTCGACAATCCGGACTTCCCCTTCTATGCCGGCTACTACACGGTTTCCCCAGGGGAAATCATCGCCGAGCATTCGCACGAGTTTACCGAGCTGGCTTATATTGCTGATGGCTCCGGGGAGCACAGCTACAATGCGGGAGAATTCTATCCCGTCAAGTCGGGGGATGTCTTCGTCATTGAGCCGGATATCGTTCATGCGTACAAGGTTTCCCCTGCCGAGAAGCTGACGGTGTGCAACCTCTTGTTCATGCCGTCGCTGCTCAAGGCGGAACTTGACACGTTGTCCCTCGTTACCCCTTTCGTCAACTTTTACTACGTCGAGCCCTTCTTGCGAAATAATGTCCGTTTCGTCTCGCGCCTAAGACTCCGAACCAATCAACAGCTCGAAATCGGTTCGCTTCTGGATAAACTGATTGCCGAGCAGAACAGCAAGCCGCTTGGATATGAAACGATGATCAAAACCGGACTGATCCAGCTGTTCATCTCCTTGAGCAGGTTCTACCAGCAGATGGAGCAGCCCGGAGCGAAGCTCGGCCAAGATGAGCAAACCCTGCAAACGATTCTGGCGTTTATCCGCAAGCACTACGCGCAGCCGCTGACCTTGGAGCAGATCAGCCACGTATGCGGCATGAGCGCCTCCGTATTTTCCGCCAAATTCAAGATGTACACCGGCAAAACCTTCATCGAATACCGCAACGATATTCGTCTGGGCATGGCCGAGGAGGCGATCCGGGAAACTTCCGACAAAATAGCGGACATTGCCCTTCAAGTCGGCTTCGACGACCTTAGCTTTTTCAATAAGCTGTTCAAAAAAAAGACCGGGCTTACGCCCGGCCAGCTTCGCAAGAAGCCTGTGTAACGGACGGCGCGACATTTACAAGATCGTTTGGAACGCCGTTTTGTGCTCATTCTTATATTTAATGCCCGTCTGCAAAGTAGAAATCAACATCATATCCCGCCATACGAGCAAATCGGTGACCTCCGCGCGCACATTGAACGAATGCAGCATGATGCGTCCTTGCAGATCGAACAGCTTATAAATACCCGTATTCGCACATACGTACACGCCATCTAGATGCGAAACGAGCCGGTTCAAGCGCATTCCGTCGAACCTCACATGTTGGAAACCGCCCATTTTGTTGCCTATGACCAGTCCGCCGCGGGCTGTCGTTCCGACCAGCATCTGATTGAATACGGCTAACGAAGTGACCGCCTGATTCAGAGGCAGCTCGCACCAATCCCCCGTTAACAGATCGTAAAAGGCAACGCCTTCTTCATAGCCGACGAATAGAAAATGCGGGGTTACGAGCATATCGAACGTTTGCTTCCCGGCGAAGGCCAACGTTTGCCAATTCCCATCGCTGCCGCAAAGCAGCCCCTTCGAGGTCAGGACGAATCTGTCGCCCCAGCCGATCATACGGTAGCAAGCGTCCGTGACACTCGTCCGCTGCCAAATGTCGTCCTCCAGCACATAAAGCCCGCGGTTGGTCGATGCATACAGCTGCATGTCGACCCAGTCCAAGCGGTGGATGTGCAGATGGTCCGGCAAGCCTTGGGACGCAATCTCCCATGAACGAAGCGGCGTGAATTGAAAGACGCCTTTCCCATGCGTGCCTGCGTACAAGACGCCGTCATTGGATGCCGTCAATGTGGTGAAACGAAGCGGCAGCAGGTCATTGCTGGAGTGCCAGAATCGGTTGGTATCCATGAAAGTTCCCCTGCCTTTACATGACTAGCCGGCTGGAGCAGCACGGGCAGCCTTTATTGGTTTCCATATAAACATCCTTCACAAGCCTCAGGTAGTCCATGGATTTGCCGACATCCATTTCCTCCATCCCGATCCGGTACTGCTTGCCGTTTAGCATGTTGAACAGCTCCAAGCGTTCCGGCAGCCTTCCGAATGCCTTGTGGCAGAAGACGACGGTCATATGGCCAAATAATTGAGCGGCTGCCTCGTTGTCCTCCATCACATATTTATGAACGACGAAGGAACCCTGCTCGCACGCCATG
This sequence comes from Bacillus sp. 3255, assembly GCF_031456485.1. Taxonomy (NCBI): domain Bacteria; kingdom Bacillati; phylum Bacillota; class Bacilli; order Caryophanales; family Bacillaceae; genus Bacillus; species Bacillus sp. 3255. The sequence goes on along the minus strand of NZ_JAVDUS010000028.1, from coordinate 64,241 downwards.
ACTTGAACAATCATCGATAAGCCAAGCTCAAGCTCCTCCACCCACACATCGCTGCTTTCAAAGAGCATGATCGGCCTTTGAACGGCATTCTCATCCGTCAGCTGGTCGTACAGATGGGCCAACACCCTTGCCTTCACATCCATATAAAAAGCTTTGGACTCGAATTTGCGGCATTTGTTCGTCCATCTTCCTTCGAATTGTTTCGTTAAATACTCGCAGGTTCGTAATGCTGCCGGCATCGAATACCAGTCGTTAATCGCATGGTAAGCCGCATACTGCGTCAGCTGCTTCCAGCCGGGTTCATCGGAGCGGTCGCTGCAGCCTTCCGGCGAAGAACTGCGAATCCAGCTCTCCAATTGATAATCGGTGAGAATTTGCATGGTACCCATGCCCACCCCAACTTCATTCACTTGCATCATATGTATGGGACACCCCGCAATCGTTATTGTGGCAACAACTTGGAAATCTCGGATGGATACATGTATCATTTGTCATTTATCATTTACCAATATCACTTTCCATTTATCATTTTCCATTGATAATGATTTTCAATTTCATCGATTAATTCAAATGATAATGTTTCTCAATTAAACTGTCAAGTTGTAAGCACAAATAACGGAGCTCCCCTCTCATACTTCATTCCATGATCTGACCTTCACCCATCGACCGCTCCGCCGCCTGCTTGATATACAAATTGCGTTGTAATAAGAAATTATGCATATAAGCTTGCAAAAACCAGCGATCGGCCCATTTGCCCAGCACGCCCAACGGGGATGTATAGTTGAAAATATCGATCATCAGCGTACCGTTCTGTACTTCAACAAACTCATGGGCGTGCGTGAACGACTTGAACGCGCCACGTACCTGCTCATCGACAAAACGGCGGGGCCGGTCCATCTCCGTTATCTTGGCGGTGAGCCGCTGTTTGATGCCGAAATGGACCGCTTCCCAGGTTACGGACTGTCCCAATTTAATGAGGCCGCTTGTGACGCCGGCCACCGGCCGCTCTCTCGTTTGTGCGGTAGACTGCGCATGGATATCAATGCTTCTCGCCAAATCGAAGATTACCTCTGCAGGCGCTTCGATTAGCAGTTCTATTCGGATCGTCGGCATGACTTCAGCACTCTTTCTTCCTGTTATTCTTCACGCCAGATTTCCTCGGCGATTCGTTTCAGCACCAGCGCTTGCCGCCACCGGTCGGATATTTCTTTCCCCTCCCTGTCTACTATCGCATAGGAAGGCGGTCCCAGCTCGCATACGAATGGGAACACATCTCCTTCGCTGGCCTTCGCACGCCATTCACGCATCCCTTCCCGCCACCAGCGGGCAAAAGGCTTCACCAACGGATGCTCCCCGTCATCGCCGATATCGATCTGGACTTGGTTGCCGTTCGAGACGCGCGCATGAATGGATGCGGTACGGGTGAGCAGCTCCCCGAACAGTCGCTCGGTGGCGTCATCCTCCCCTTCTTCGCCGATGGCGGCCCCTACGATATAGTGGGACAAATCCATCGTCAGGCGCAGCTCCGGCAGCGCTCTTACGTACTCCGACGTCCGCAGCAAATCCTGCGTAATGCGCCCGCGATGCGTTTCCACATAGAAGGGGATGCCCACATCCGCCGCTTGCCGGATCAAGCTGTCCAAGCCGTTGACGGCGTCGCTGTGTACCATATACGGGCCCAATACTTGGGCGTTGATATAGCGGGCTCCGAACTGCTTCGCTCTCCGCAGGAAGCTGGATATGTCGTCGCCGGCCCACGGGAAAGGAGCCATCTGCACGCCGAAGCTGAAGCCATAGTCTCTCAGCAACCGATGCCAGCGCTCCGCCTCCCGCTCCTCCGGCAGCCGCCCTAAAATGCTGGAAAAGCCGGCTTCCGCCAGCTTCTCGAACTTCTGCTCCATCGACCATTCCGCGCTGCCGTCACCGAGCCCGGACATGGCCCACCACGACTGCCCGACTTCCAATTTCACCTTGTTACTCGCACTCACCCATATCTCCTCCTGCACCGGAAATGTTGTTCGCCTGATTGCTATGCCCATTATAACTTCAACCGAAGGAGCGGGTGAAGTAGGCAAACCGCTCCATCTTCGCACATAACGCCTGCTTACTCGAAAATCTCCTGCAGGAAACGGATAACCTTGCGCTGATGCTCTTCCCCGGTCTCGTGCCCGGAGAACGGATAATCATAGATCCGTTTGGCGCACGTCAAACGATTGTAGGCCGCATACACCGTTTCCGGCATGCACACCGTGTCCTTCCAACCGACGGACATCAATACCGGCGCTTCAATCCGGTGAGCCAGATTGATGATATCGAAGTGCGCCAGCGCATCGAGCGCCGCATCCAGGTCGTCGGGATGACGCTTCACATATTGGGCGACCTCCGTCAGTGAGCCCGTAGAATGAAGCACGCCGTAATCGAGATGGCACAGATTCGGGATGTTCGCCACGACCGCCTTGACGTTCGGGCAGAGCGCGCCGGCCAGCAGCGCCATGCCGCCCCCCTGGCTCGTACCGACCGCAGCGATCCGGCCGGGGTCGATCTCCGGCTGAAGGGCAGCGGCTTCTACAGCCCTCACCACATCAAGAGCCAGGGCCATATAGTAGCTGCGTTCCTTGTTCAGCAGGTTGCGCGACACCCAGCCCTTGGCCGCTCCCGTCTCATCCTGCAGGTAGTTGCCCGTTTCCCCCGTTTGCCCCCGGGCATCGACGGCAAGTACCGCATAGCCCAGCAGGAGCCAGACCGCATAGCGCTCCGGCAAGCCTTTGTCTCCGGTATAGCCCGGAAACGTGATGATGCAAGGCGGCTTGCTGCCCTCCTGCCGGTTCTCCGGCACGAGGAACCAAGTGTGAATCGGGGTGCCGTCATGGCCTGAATAAGTCAGCTTATCCATCCGAACAGCCGGGAATAACGAATCCGTTCTTTCTCTATGTACAGCTAGCGGCTGCCGGGCCGACAATTCGAGCATACCGCTCCAAAAGGCATCGATGTAATCGCGCTCCAGCGTCGCCGCCGGCATATACTGCTCAAGCTCTTTTTTACGTTTGGTAATGACATTCACTTCTTCTCATCCTCTCCGGTTAAAAACCTCAACAATCACAAGGAACTTTCATGTGACTCGGTTTCCATTCTTTGTTAATGCCTGTCCCATCCTCTTTATGCTAAAGCAATCGGCAATTTCTGTATAGTAGAAAAGGCTGCCCCAGCAGTCCTAATCGACCACTGTGACAGCCATTGTTCATTCTTCGAACTGAAACCCTTGAATTCTCACATTCGCCTCACTCGGTTTCACTTCCGGCATTTCAGGCCGCTCGCCGTACAGCTGGGCGAAAATGCCTTCGATCTCATCGCCGGTCAAATCCCCCCGCTTCAACAGCTCTTCCGCGATCGTGTGCACGAAGCGGTCATATTCACGGACGAGCTTCTTCACTTGGAGCATCTGATCTTTCAACAGTTCGTTGATTTTCGGACGTAGCGCCTTCAGCCCTTCGGCCCGCGAGCCGATGGCCAGCCAGCTGAACAGCTCATCGCCCATCCCGACCATGCCCAGGTAGGCACCAGCAAGCTCTGTCGCCTGCTGCAGGTCTGAGGTCACTCCGTTCAACTTCTTGTTCAGGAACTCTTCCTCCACCGCACGGGCAGCCAAGCATACTTGAATCTCCGCCAGAATCTCGCTGTCGCTCCGGTTATACCGCTCATGCGTCGGCTTGGTAGCAGCCAGCCCTAGAGCGCCGCCACGGCGGATGATCGTGACCTTCCACACGCGCTCATGCGGCTTCAGCAGAAACTGGGCGACAGCGTGCCCCGCCTCATGATACGCGACATTGCGCTTCTCGTCGTCCCGCATGGAGCGCAGCGGTTGTTTGAGACCCCACTCATAGGTCTCCATCGCAGCACGGAAGTCTTCGTAGCTGGCCAGTTGAGCTCCCCGCTGGTGGGCGATGACGACCGCCTCGTTGACGATGTGCTTGATTTGGGCCGGGCTGTACCCGATCGTGTCCAAACCGGCAACCTCCGGCGTCAGCGATGCGTCGCGCTTCACTTTCTTCAAGTAGTACTGGAAAATGTCAACCCTGCCGTCATAGTCGGGCACATCGACCCACAGCTGCCGGTCGAACCGGCCAGGCCGCAGCAAAGCCGCATCCAGCACATCGGGCAAATTCGTAGCCGCAACGGTCAACACGGCTGGCCGTTCGGCCTTCTTGCGCCGAAGCCCCAGCGAGCGCAGCAGCTTAGCGATCTTGGTGTTGTCGATGTTCGGCGGATCCATCTGCAGGAGCAGCTCGTTGAGCAGACCCGTGCCCCCGCCCATGCCCATCATCCCCATCATGCCTCCGCCGGCGCCCCCTTGGCGGCTCATGCCGATGGCATCGATCTCATCGATGAAGATGATGCAGGCGCCGTACACTCTGGCGAGCTTGCGCGCCTTCTTGAAGATACCCATCACCTTCAGGTTGCCGACGCCGAAGAACATGTTCTGGAAGCTGGGCGCCGAGGCGTAAGCGAACGGCACTTGCGCTTCATTGGCGATAACTTGCGCCAAATACGATTTCCCCGTCCCCGGGGGACCGCACAGCAGCAAGCCCCGGATCGCCTCACCGCCCATCTCCTTGAACTCTTTGACCCCTTTGAGAAGGGTCACAATGCGTTTGGCATTCTCCACAATTTCGGGGTTCCCCCGATAATCGTCCCAGGTCGCGCCGGTCTCGCCAGGTAATATCCAGTACGTTCGTCCTCTGGCCAAGAACCAGAACAGGGCTACGAACTGGATGATCATGAACATGACTGCGAATAACAACTGGAATAACAGGCTGAGAATCGTCAGTGCGACGTTCCAATAGGTCGGCCCTCCCACCCACAACACGGTGCCGGTTATGACGAGGGCTGCGAGCCAGAGGATGAATGTACGCCACTTAATCCACCGATATCTCCTCATGGCTTCACTTCCTTTCCTGGGACCAACTTTCAGAAGGCCCTTTAAACTGGTTTATTGGAAGATTTTGCGGAAATCCAATAAATATTTGAGAATGACAGCAATCCCGCAGATGAAATAGAAGATCACAAGAATCCAACCTGTAGGATCAATTGAAGATAAATTTACAAGCACATTTAATGGCAGAATGTAATAGAGGACATCTTTCAAATAATCTAACACGAAACTGAAATCGAAAGTTCCTTCCCAAAATGTTCGGAAAAAGGAGATTAAGAAATGCACGATCATCAGCCCGAAAATAGCCCATAAAGTGTAAATCATCCAGCCTGCAACTGTGTTTACCACTTTTCACCACCACCTTGGTACATCTTATGCTAGGAAAAGTGACAGGTGCGGATATTGTGAGATTCAGACTGAAAAACATAGATTACCACCAATATATTCTATTTCTTTCATATTAAGACCGGGGGCGGTTTAAAATCAAGCACAATGTGCAGAGAGCTGGAATTGCAAATAAGCAGATGAAAATAATGGAAATTCACCTCTATGAAATGCCATGCGTAGCCGAGCTGTAATATTCCTGCAGCTATGAGAACCCCCAACCGACCGAGGCTATCGGACACAGCACCAAGCCCATAACGGGAGTTTCTCCTGTTAAATGCTGCCTGATAGAGCCTCGAATGTTGGGTTACTGAAAAACTCCCGTTAATCGGCCCACCCCCGCTGTAATCCGCCTCATCTAGCTCCTAACGGACTCCAATTTACCTATATTAGTCGGCTTTTCGCCGTAATGATGCTCCATTACGCGGATAACGGTACTGGTGGCGTTTACATTTGCAATGCTGGTTATATCCATTCAATTAGGACTGTCGTGTCCATGCAGCGATCGGTCCCAAACAAAAAAGCAGGCACCAGTTTGAACTGGTACCTGCTTTTGTTCTAAAAAATCCGCTGCTTCCAACCGAGCAGCTTGGCAATCGACTCCACATAATAGTAATCGCCGTAAATGAGCGACACGTTCACATTTTGTCCGGCCGGCTTATTGCCCGTACCTTCGCGCAGGATGGCCTGGTGCTCCGGCTGTTCCCATGTGCCGTAGTTCTGCGTCAACGACAGCAGTATCCGTTCGGCAGCCTGCCGGTATACCGCTCCTTCGATGCCTGGCAGGAATTCCGCCAGCTCGATCAGCCCCGATGCCGCGCAGGTGGCAGCGGATGTATCCCGCGGCTCGCCATCGAGCGACTCCGCCGCACGGAAATCCCAGTGTGCGACGTGATCCTCCGGCAAACATGCCAAGAAATAGTTAGCCACGCGCTGCGCTGCGCGCAAGTATCGGGCATCGCCCGTGTAACGGTAGACGTTGGCCAGGCCATGCAGCGCCCAAGCGGCTCCGCGGCTCCAAGCGGACTGAGGTCCGGCGCCTTGGCCACCGAGCGACTCGATGAGCTCGCCCGTCTTCGGGTTGAAGCTCAAAATATGGTTCACCGAGCCGTCCTCGCGAACGAATTTATCCACAACCGTAGTCGCATGCGCTATGGCGATCTGCTCGAAACGCGGATCCTCCGTTACCTGCGAGGCCCAGAACAGGATCGACAGATTCATGGTTGAATCTACGATCGACCAACCGATTTTGTCCTGATTCCAGGCACGCAAGAAATTACCGGCAAGATTGAAGCGGCCCGCCAGGAAATTGGCGGCTGTAACCCCGCGGCGCAAGCCCGTGGCATCGCCTGTCAGCTTATGCTTGATCACGGCAGTCGGCAAATACTGGAACCCGACATCGTGGTGGAAATTGTTGTCGCGCACGCTCGCCTGCTCCAGCTTTTCGTCCCACTGCCAAGCGGCTTCCTTGTAATGCTCTTTGCCCGTCATATCGTACAGGATCCACAGAATGCCCGGCCAGAAGCCGGAGGTCCACCAATCGATCCGCATATCGTCGTAGATGCCGTCTTCCTTCGCCACATGCGGAGATTTCTCTCCAAGCTGCGTAATCATGCGGTCGACCTTCTCCTGCAATGCTTCCCATACCTGGGGCAAAATTTCATCGAATTTCCCGGCATTTTTCCAAACCGCTGTCATCTCGTTCATCGTACAACCTCCCAATATTGTTATTTACCCTTTCACCGCAATAACTTGCGTAACCGTTGGCATCCCTTCGCATGATGCGGTGATCACGGACGTATAGATTCGCTCAATGCCTCCGCCGCCATCCGGTCTAGATGCCAACGAAGAAGCGGGGCCTCCAGCACTGACAAAATCTTTGACTGTTATGCCCGCAGGCAAGCCGCCGGACGGATCCACATAAATGCCTGCACGGCCTGTAGCAAGCTGCGTCAGCCGCGATCCGCGAATCGTGCCCAGATTATCCAACAGCTTCCCGTCGCCGGCTAATCCAAACCGTACGAAAGCCGCCGCATCCGGGCAAAATACTCCCTTCGCATCATAGGCGCATACTTCCGCATAGATGCGTCCGTCTGCCATAGACGCCGTTGTCAGCTTCAGCTGTACCGGCTCGCCCCACGCCTGAGACTGGTACGTGAAACGCAGTTCATCGCTCACCGTTTCGCCGCCCCGCACCGCTACCGCGCGCACTTCGTACTCGCCGGCCCGCAGCTCCGTCTCCCAGCGCAAGCCTGCGCACGGGAAATCCTGCGAGTCTCTGCGCTTGACGCCAAGGCTTACGCCGTTCAGGAACAGCTCGACTTCTTCCGCATTGGAGTAAACCTTGATAAGCTTCCGCTCGCCTTCCTCGCCGGAGCGGACCGGCATCGTATGGCCGTAGATGCGGACCATCGGTTCGTTCGACCAGTACGATTGAAAAACATAGTAAGCTTCCTTCGGCGTCAAATCCCGCTCTACGATCCCTTTCATATTTAAGTACGGAATCGGCGAATCCGGGCGTACCGGCGTTGAGAAATCTTTGAACGACCACTGCGCCGCCCCTGTCAGCCAGCTCATATGCTCTTGGCATTTCAGATACCAATCGATCATTTCACAGAAATACGTCTCCGACCAATCGCCATCACGGGAAACACGCGGCTCGCCGCCCGTGAGCAAATAATCGCCGTCACGTTCGTCGGTTGATCCATCCGTTTTCTTCATCAGCTTGAAGCCCGTGTATGTCTCCTCCACATGCCGTGTCGGCAAATTGTCCGCTCCCCACTCCATATGGAAGAACGAATCGACATTCTCGAAAGCCGTTCTGCAGCTTGATTCGTAGTCCGTGTACACGCCGCGGTACCAGCCGGCCCAGATGGACGGCGAATACACATCAATGATATCTTTGCAAAATTCGCAGCGGCGAATCGAGGTCAAACGACTCGGATCCAGTTCATGCGACAGATCGTGCAGCTGCTTCATGAAAGCGCGGATCTCCTGCTGATCGAAATAATCGAAGTCGCATTCCCAATCGTTCTCGTTGCCAAGTCCCCATAAAATAATCGACGGATGATTATAGTGCTGCTCAATCATCGCCGTCAGCATATCGATGCACTGCTGACGATATTCCGGGCCGCCAAGACCGCCGCGGCACCACGGAATTTCTTCCCAAACGAGCAAGCCGAGCTCATCGCACAGATCCAGCACAATGCGCGACTGCTGATAATGGCCCAATCGGATGAAGTTAGCGCCCATCGCTTTGATCAGCTGCATTTCTTCCCGGATGAGCTCTTCGGTCATCGCCGCTCCGACAGCCGCATGATCCTCATGCCGATGCGTGCCGCGCAGCAGCAGGCGCTCCCCGTTCAATTTAAACGGACCCTGCTTCATAAATTCGAAGCTGCGGAAGCCGAACCGCTCTTGCACCGTTGTCACGCCGTCCTCGCAGCGAAGCTCCACCGCACAGGCATACAGCTGCGGATCGGCAACCGACCATAACTGCGGATTCGCCACCTCGAACGCTGCAATCTCCCGCTCGCCCTGCCACGGCGCCATCGAGACCTCCGTTTGTTCGACGACCGTTCCATCCGGCTGCGTTAACGCAATCTTTAGCTTCAACATGCCCGCGGCGTTATCCGGATTATACAGCTTGGCGCGCACCTTGACCTTACCGCTGGCGGCAGATCCGCCCTTGATCTCGCCGACATCCGTCTGCACATGTACGCCGGCAAGCGAGACCTGCGGTACATAGACGAGGTTCAAATACCGGTACACGCCGCCATACAGATTGAAATCGCTTGCATCCGACGGGATTGTTTCCAGCTCTCTGCCGTTATCGCAGGCAATGGCCACCGGAATGCTTCCGGCATATCGTTCGATGGTCTGTGCCCGCTCCGCAGCTTCCGTGATATCGACCGTAAATTCGTCATAGCCGCCCAGATGCGTATCGACTTTCTCTGTGTACACGTACACGTCCGTTCGCTGGCCTGCCCCTTCGAAATGCAGCAGCGTCCGGCCTTTCGGGAACGGGTTCCGCACGTTCAGCTTGCTCCGGTACCAGCCTTGACCTTGGTAATATTTGCTGTCCGGGTCCATCACATCATAGCCGTTGTAAGTGTGCGGCAGCACGACCGTCTCCCACGGCACGTTGTAATGATTTTGCAGCTTGTCCGCACGCCACACTTCCCATGGGCCGCCAAGCGTACCGCGATAATGCTGCCAATTTTCTATCAATCGTTGCTTTATCATGAACGAGTACTTCCTCCTCTAGCTGCTTTCACTTTACCTGCTACTATCGTATCAAAAAAAAGGAAGTTAAAGTTTAGCCCTCTTATGATAAAATGTTGTTAGATTACGATGAGGAGTATGCGTCATGAAGCTGATGAATTATATGAACTTGAACGTTCATCCGGTCCAGTTATCGTTTTTTAAAAATAGATCGCGCGACTTCGAGGAAATATTTCACGCCCACCAGGGCATGGAGCTGCTTGTCGTCCATGAAGGCAGGGGAATAGCCGTAATTGAGCAACAAATCGTGGAGCTTGCCCCCGGTTCCATCTTCTGCTTCCGCCCTTTTCAACTGCACCGCCTTCGCATTCATAACTTGCCGCAGGAAAGCTACATCCGCTCGTTGTTCGTTCTGGAGCCGGGTGTTCTGGAGACCGCATTGACCGCGTATCCGGCCCTGCAGCAATTCCTGCGCAGCTTATGGAAGGATCCTCTTGCACCACAAACGTTTCAGTGTTCCAACCTCCCGGAGCTGGAGACTCTGTTCCGTCTCTATGCCCCGAGAATTGAAGCAGCGCCGGAACGGGGAACGGAGCGGCTGTTGGAGGAGCAGCTGCTGTTCCTGACAGCGTTCATGCACCAGCTGCGCACGGACGCTGAGGCTGCGCTCTCCGCTAGCGCCGCCCCGGTTGCCCTGCAACCGCGCAGAAGCTCAACGACCGCCGAGCGCATGCTGGCGTGGATCGAAGACAATTACCGCAAGCCCTTCAAGCTGGAAGAGCTAGCCCATGCGGTTCACCTGACGCCTAATCACGTTTCGGCGACTTTCCGCGCGTCAATCGGCAGCACCATCACCGAGTACATCACCGCCAGACGTATCCGCCAAGCCTGCTGGCTGCTGCGAACGACGGACATGTCGGTACAGGACATCGGAGAGGCTGTCGGGCTCGGCAATTTCTCGTATTTTTGCCAGCTGTTCAAGAAGCATGTCGGCTACACGCCATATACATTCAAGGGGATGCATCCACGGCAAGAGCCGGTCTAATCGCGCGTTTCCGCGTATCGGGAGCCGAGGTACAGCCTGCGCCGCGCCTCCGTGCCTCAGCCCCGGACACCGCAGTTTCACAGCGCAATCGCGCTCGATTAGGCCAATAGCAAGCGGCCCTCATTCATCGAATAAGGGCCGCTCTGTCCATTAGCCGGCCGGTTGATCCGTCTCCTCGATCAACTCCAGCTCAAGCACGGTATCTCTTTCATCCGGCAGCGCATAGGTAAAGACCGTCGGCGAAGCAAAGTTGACGAATGCATCGTCCGGGAACATCGCTGCGTTCCAAGGCCTTGACAGCACCAGCTCCGAGCCGTCCGCCAACAGTCGGGCATGCTTAATTTTGCCCTCCAAATTTTGCAGCAAAATAGCCCCGATCTCCTGTTCGAACAAATGGGCGTACAGCTTATTCCCTTTCTGCGTGTAGCGCCCCCAGTCCGGCTTGCTGCGCTTAGCCTGCCCGCAGCCGTAGATGCTGTCGCCGTTCAGGCGCAGCCAATCTCCGACCTGCTCAAGCACATCCAGCGACCACTGCGGAATGCGACCTTTCGCATCGGGCCCGATATTCAGCAGCAGGTTGCCGTTCTTGCTGACGCACTCCACCAGCTTGCGAATCACCGTTTTCGCCGATTTGTGCGCACGGTCCGCAGGTGCATACCCCCAGTTGTTATTTAACGTGATGCACGCCTCCCATGGGATGGGTGCGCCTTGGTTATCCGTCACACCGCTTGGAGGGATAATTTGTTCGGGCGAAGCAAAATCACCCGAGAACTCCGCCGGATGCTCCGTATATATACTGCTCTGATGCTCGTTGTTCCGCTCCAGCCGGTTATCAATGACGATGTGAGGCTGCAGTTCGCGAATCATTCGCACCAGCTCCGTCGCCCGCCATTTCTCCCCGCTCATGTCTCCGTAGGAGAAATCGAACCACATGATATCCAGCTTACCGTAACCTGTCAACAGCTCGCGAACTTGTCCGTGCATATATTCCAAATACCGCTCGAACTGTTCCTCGGTCCGCTGAAAAGCTTCGTTATCCCGCATCGGATGGTACGCATCCCCATAAGCCGGATAATCCTCGTGATGCCAGTCGATTAAGGAGTAGTACAAGCCTACTCGCAAGCCTTCGGCGCGAAACGCTTCCACGAATTCCTTAACCAAGTCGCGGCCGGCCCTGGTATGCACCGAGGTGAAATTGGTCAATTGGCTGTCGAATAGACAGAAGCCATCGTGATGCTTCGCCGTGAGTACAGCGTATTTCATGCCGGCCTGTTTGGCCGCCTTGGCCCAGCTCACCGGATCGTAATCGGCAGGATCGAACTCATCGAAATACGCGGTATACTGCTCCGCCGACATGCGCTCGATTCCGCGAACCCATTCTCCGCGGGCGGGAATCGCATACAGCCCCCAATGAATGAACATGCCGAAGCGCGCGTCGCGAAACCAGCGCGTACGTTCCTCACGTGCTTGAACGATAGATGTTGACATAGTCTACGCCTCCTTATTATTGCGAATCGGAATAACCATGTTCCACGTATTTCGGCCGCTGAAGCCGCCTGTCCCGTCCGCCGTCGCAGCGAATAAATGCGTTGGCTGGCCTTCCCGGAACAGCAGGAAGGGCCTTTCGAAATTGCCCATATGCTGCGTCGTTCCGTCATTCCAAGCCACGATTCTGGAATATGATTTCGGGTTATCACTTACTTGCCACTTCAATCCGTCGACGGACCGCGCATGGATGCCGCCGTGCTTTTCCCCGGCTACGTTCCCGTTCATATCTTTGGCGATCATTTCGTAACCGCTTTCCGTTCGCCAAACGAACGGGTCTTCCAAATGAATATCGGACGGCGGGAAAATCGGTTCGTCGCTCACCGCATAATAAGGTCCCCTGTAATGATCCGCCCGTGCAGCACCTAAGGACATATCGCTGTATTCATGCCCTTCATAGGCTCTGGCTTTGTAAATGAGCAGAACCGATCCGTCTTCGTGTACGCAAGGAGCCGGATTCGATGTCAGGTAACTATCATATTTCCCAGGACGTACATCCAGAATCGGCGAATCCAGTCTCTCCCACGGTCCTTCGACATGCCGGGATATCGCGAGCCCGATTCGTTTGTTGGACCTGGCCACGATGCAGCGGGGATCGCTCAACCCGTAAGGCTCTCCGGGAGCGACATCAGGGAAAGGATGCGTTGTCCCCATGTAGTACAACAAATAATGGCCATCGTGCTTCACAATATGGGGATTATGCGTGCTCCGGCCGTCCCAGTATTCCGCTCCTCGGGCCGGGAGCACGACCTCTTGAAACCGGTAAGGCCCTTCGGGCGTATCGGATACGGCCCGGACGACCTCCGACCGGACCAACCATCCCGGATGCATCGGAAGTTCCTTGGGCCAGCGGGAAGCGAACATATGGAAGCGCCCGTCCTCGCCTTGGACGACAGAGCCGCACCACACCCAGTAGCCTTCCATGGCAAAGCCTCCGTTCCTGGGAGCAGGAAGCAGACGTTCATACAAACTTTTGGACAACGAATCTCACTCCATTCTGGCCTTTGGCGGCCTGACTCTTCCTCCATTATAGGCGGTGTCTCCCCCCCGTACTATTCAGAAAATCAGTTAAACTAAGTACAAAATCAGTTTCTTCCAGCTTGCAAGGACGCTCATGCCGAGCCTATACTATAGTTACGATTACCTGTCTGAGAGGACGTGCGCGAATGCTGTGTTTAGAACTATTAATTCCACCGCTGCCCACGCTTGTGACCGTCAAAAAAGCGACCTTCCCCAAACCGTTCCGCCACCACGACCGTACCTTTCCGCTGTACGATATCATTATCGTCCGCTCCGGGCGCTTCTATATAACGGAAGAAGACACTCCATACGAGATTCAGGACAATCAAATGCTTATTCTGGAGCCGGGGAAGCGGCATTACGGGCATCTTGCCTGCCAACCAGGCACCGTTCTCTACTATTTGCATGTCCAGCATCCCTCTGCCCGGCGTCTTTTGCCCCCCGAAGAGATTCGCTGGCACTCGGTGCTGCCCGTCCCGACGTATCATGAGCTTGAACCGCAGGAGCAGTTTATGTATCTTCCCAAGTTCAAGGAACTGAAAACCAATCAGATCTGGTCGATTCTGGACGAAATGGCCGAGCTGCGAAGCTCCTCCGTGCTTGAACGGATGCTTCCTCTGCAGGCGATGTTCGTTCAGCTGTTAATGCTTTTGCAGAACCAGGCCAAAACGTCCCACAATCACCACAGCAGACAAGTATGCGATAACATGATTGCGTATTTGAACGATCACATCGATAAGCCGTTCCGGCTTGATGAGATGGCGAGGCAGTTGAATTTCTCCGTCGATTATTTGTCCAAATGCTTGAAGAAGCATACGACTCTGACACCGCTGCAGTATTTGAACGGAATTCGCATGCGCAAAGCGCGCGACTTGCTGGAATTTTCCGAGCTCTCCCTGCACGAAATCTCCGCCAAGGTCGGCATCTCCGACATCAACTACTTTTTCCGCCTGTTCCGCAAAACGATCGGGGTGCCCCCGGCGAAATACCGGGCGTCTTTCTATGCCGAGGAAGCCGCTGACCTGGCGCGAACCTAATAAAGAAAAGCCCGAGCAGCCGGCATCACTACCCGGCTGTCAGGCTTCCTTCATTGAATGTACGATAAGGACGATGGTCATCCGAGCAGCTTCTCGAAGCACGCGTAAGGCTCTTTCCTCAGTGGAAACCGGATGCTCCCCACTTGCCGGTAACCGGCTTTCACATACAGTTGAGCGGCACCGGGGTTCCCGGAGAAGACGTCAAGCCGGATGCTGGCGCCGCCTGACAGACGTGCTTGTTCCTCGGCAAAGCGCAGCAGGTTCCCGCCAACTCCTTGTCCTTGGCGATCCGGCGCGACCGCCAGACGATGAAGGCAGCGGATCTGATCTGCCGCTTCCTCCGTCCAAGACAAGCCTTCATAGCGGGCACTTTGGCGGCTGTCCACCACAACGGCTCCGATGATGCGGGAGCCCTCGCGAACCCCGAAGGCGGTGCCCCTTTTCAAATCGCCAGATATAACGAACCGGTTGGGATATAGCCAATCCCACTGGCGAATCCCTTGGCGATTCAGCTCGGCTGTTACCTTTCTGTACAGCGCTAACAGGTCGCTGCCATCCTTCACACCCAATTGCACGATCTCCATACTGCCAATCCCCTCCTACACCCGGCTTTGTTTCAGCTGACTAAGCTTTGCCGCCGAATGACGGCGGTATACGACCGTCCAGAGCACAGCCGCTCCGATGAAGCCATACAGCACGAAGTTCGAAAGCGCCAAGTAGCTCGCAGTCGGAAGCCGGTACACCATGACCACCCGCACCGCCGCTTCCATCGTCAGGATAACGCCCCAAACAAAGGTCATCATTTTCATCACGAAGCGGAAGTATGCATACTCCCAGTTTTCCGCAAAATGCGGCGAAGCGATAAATCGCAATGCCAGATAATACATAATGGGGCGCCGGAACAACAACGATCCTAGAAAAACCAGCCCGACAGCGGCCGTGATGAGCGATTCCCGGACAAGCAATATTTTCTCGCTGCCTCCCAGCAGAACGAGTACGATCGTCAATAGAAACGTGAAGAGCATCAATGTCCCGAAAGCATCCAGCTTGCGGTGTTTCAACAGGTGAACCAAATTGTCAAGCAGCGGAACGAGCGTTGCAATCGTCAAAGCCGCAAGAGAACTCATATACTCGGATAACCAGACGTACAGAGCCCAAGGCACAACACCATTGACAAGCAACGTGAAAATAATATAGTTACGTTTGGACATTTTAAATCTCTCCTCTCATGTGCGCAGAATCCGTAAAATCATCAGCTGAATGAGCGGGTCATGAAGGTGACGAGCTCCTCTACCGTCATCCGGCTCATTTCTTGGTTAATCGTATTTTGGACCCTCATGCCATATAAAAAAGTGACTAAACGCTCGGCTACCTTCTTGCCATCCACTTCTGTGGGAATGACGCCGTGAGCCTGTCCGACTTCGATCCAGTTCACACACGTTTGCAGCGTGAAAGCGAACACTTCCTGCACGATTACGGCGACCTTCACATTGTCCATCTGACTAAGCAGGTAGATGAAAATCTGGTTCGTCACATTGTTATGATGCGTCGAGTTGAGCATCCCTTCCGCAATAAGCTGCAGCGGGTTGGCAAGCCCTTGGGATTGCGGGCTGTTCACCAACTCTGTGAAGCGCGCATTGATTTGCATGATGCGGGATTTCAGCAGGAGGCCGAGCAGTTCATCCTTGCCCGTCACGTAATGATAGATCGCCCCTTTGGATAAACCCGTGCGCGTAATAATATCCTGCAGTGTCGTTTGCCGGCACCCTTTCTCCTGAATCAATGCCTCTGTTGCGTCCATAATGACTTGAAAACTTGCTTTTGCCGAAGTTGACATGGTGTGCTCTCCTTTTGATGATCGAACGGATTTACAGCCAGCATGCCGTTTAATACGGACTGGTGAGCTTACCACTCAATCGACTGTTTCCCGTCTGATGGCGTCTCCGCTTACTGGCTGTCTGTGTAAATATTGTATTTCCTCGCTATGTTAGAGTTCCGAACCGACCGCCGGTCTGTTATGGCATCATCTTACTATACCGACCGTCGGTCTGTAAAGAGTGCTGCGGTACATTTTTTTTAATGTTCCCGTTAGCAGCCTACTTGCCGAAATGCGATTTCCACGCTACACTAGTACTAATTTGGACGTGAAGAACACGCCGCTTCGATACCTTGGTATCGGGGCGGCTTTTTGTTTTTCAAATTTGTATGGAGGAGCGGATCGGTGTGAGTGTGTCTCGTTTTGAGCAAATGTATGAGGAATGGATGGAGTTGAATATGAAGCAAGAGAATAATCCCAGGCGGCGCGAGATTTTGAATAAGGGACTCGGCCACGGGACGAAAGAATTTCTGCGTGCGATCTGGTTTCCGACGGTGCATAATTTCGATCATTTGTACCCGGAATGGGAGGTGCGCGATTTCAACAACGGTTACCGGTACTTGGATCTTGCCTATATGCCGGAAGGCGCCAAAGGGGGGATAGAGATTCACGGCTTCGGTCCTCATGCGAGAGATCTGGATGTGAGTCGATTTAAAGATTTGTGCTGGCGGCATAGTTTGCTGACCCTGGATAGGTGGACATTTCTGTCCATCGCCTATCCTTCCATCATGGATGAGCCGGGGCGCTGTCAACAGCTCGTGCTGGCGTTCATCGGAACGTTCCTTTCGACAGATGTGTCCGGGGACTCAATAGTTACGAAGCGGAGACGATTCGATTGGCGCGGCGGCTCTTGCGCCCGTTCACGCCGACTGAGTTGGCGGACCACTTGCGTATCTCCGAGCGGCAAGTCAGGCGGATTTTGCACAAATTAGTGGAGCGTGGATACCTGATGGTCGTGAGTGGCGGGCAAAGGTTTCGCACGTACGGATTGCGGAGGGAATAACCGGGAGTGGTCCGGCCTGCTAACGGACACAGATGCGCTTATTCGGCGGTTATTCGCCGAATTCATGAGTTAATGGACACCGATGACGCTATTTGCCATTTTCGAGGGGGATTCCACCTCGAAATTGGCAAATAAGCGCTCTGGTGTCCGCTAGCGCGGGGGCGCGCCGCTTCCCACGGCATTAACGGCCGTGGTGTCCGTTAGCCAGGCGCGCCCGCCACCATTGCTCCCCTGCGGGGCTTGCCCCCTTACGCAGGGGTGTCTCAACCGGCGGCCGTAAAGCCGGCCAGCCGTTCTTGTGTCCGCTAGCCGCACCCCTGGCCGGCTAACGGACACAGATGCGCTTATTCGGCGGTTTTTCGCCGAATTCATGAGCTAACGGACACCGGGGACGCTATTTGCCAATTTCGAGAGGGATTCCACCTCGAAATTGGCAAATAAGCGCTCTGGTGTCCGTTAGCCGCACCGCGCGCCGCTTCCCACGGCATTAACGGCCGTGGTGTCCGTTAGCCAGGCGCGCCCGCCGCAGGCGGCTTCCGCTCGCCCCCTACAACCGCGCCAGCGCCAACCCGCAGAACGCGTCCACCGGCGAGACGCCGCGGAACGGCTGCTTGCCCAGCAGGCAGCGCAGGATCGCCCGCTGCACGGCGGCCGAAGCATTGTACCCGTTGATCATCGCCGGCATCGTCGGCATCTCGTACAGTGTGTACGGGTTGCCCAAGGAGATGAACACCGTCGGTACCGTTGTCGGGTACCACGTGAAGATACCGCCCGCTTCCTCCGGCGACAAGCGCAAAGAATTTTGCATAAAGCCAGGCGCTTTCTGCGCCACGAAGATCACAAGGTCAATGTCGTTGCCGGCCGGCTTAAGCCGGTAATCCCGGATGACCTCGAAGCCTTCCTCCGCCAGCATCTGCGCGAACAGGGTGCCGCCGGAGCCATTCTCCGCGAAGAGAGAGCCTTCGCTGCCCGATGAAATCAGCAGCACGCGTCGATGCTTCTCCACCGACAGCGGAAGGAGCCCCTGCGTGTCCTTCACGAGCGTCACCGAATCCCGCGCCAGCTCCTCGGCCAAAGCTAATTGCTCGGGGGAGCCGACCTGCGTCAAATCCTGCTCCGCCTGCTGGGGCAGATGAAGTCCCAAGGAAGCCTTGAGCGCCAGCACTCTCGTCACGGCTTCGTCCAGCCGCTGCTTCGTAATGACGCCATCGCGCACTCCCTGCAGCATCGCTTCATAGTCGAACCTTAGATCTGTCGTAAACAGAAACATATCTACGCCGGCTGCAATGCATTGCGGGACGATCTCGTGGCGCGGTCCCCAGCTGGTCATGCCGACCATCGCCGTTGCGTCCGAAATGATCAAGCCGTTGAAGCCCAGCTCTTCGCGAAGCAGCTTCACATTCAGCTCGGAGGAAAGCGAACCCGGCGTATGCTGCCGCCGCACGTCGTCAATGCCAAGCTCCTTGTAATACGCGGGCAGCGCGATGTGTGCGCTCATGACGGTTTTGGCGCCGGCTTCGAACGCCGAACGGTATACGCGTCCATAGGTTTCACGCCAATGCTTCATCTCCATGGAATTGACCGTCAGCACTTTGTGCTGGTCGCGGTCATCCATCCCGTCTCCTGGCCAGTGCTTGACACAAGCCGCCATACGTCCGCTCTTCTGCACGCCCTCGAGCGCCGGAATCGCGTACGACTCCACCACCTCCGGCGTATCCCCGAAAGCGCGTGTATTGACAATCGGATTCTGATGGTTGTAATTGATGTCCAGCACAGGGCCGAATACCCAGTTAAAGCCCATCGCCGCTCCTTCCGTCGCGATGCCTTCGCCGAACGCCCGCGCCAGCTCGGGCTTACCCGTAGCCGCCACCTGCATGTTCATTGCCAGGTTCGTCCCGTCAATGGCTCCGCCAAACCCGCCGGACTCCAAATCCCCGGTAACGAGCAGAGGCAGCTTGCTGCGCCTCTGCATATCGGCTATTTGGGCCTGCTGATTCGCTTTCGTAGCTTCAGGACTGAAGGCGAAGAGATGCACGCCGCCAGGTTCAATGCTCAGCAGATCCTCCTGCTCCGGCATGAACGGTGTCTGCACGACGACGAACAGCTGGCCGACTTTCGCTTCCAAGCTCAGCGCCTCCCGGGTCTTCGTCACCCACGAGACGGCGTCCTCCGACAAGTAAAACGGATTGCCTTTAAGCTGATCTTCTGTCATCTCACTCGCCCCGCCCTTCCCCGGAAAGCACATATTTTCGAATAAAATACGTCGGCGTACAGCTCCATGCATGGCAATAACTGTTGATTAGATTGCTGCCGTAAGGCGAGAGCTTTTTGTCATGAGGATTGTAAATTTCCCAGAAGCAGTCGGCTCCGTCCTTCACCATCCCGCCCCAGTAGGCTCTCATTTGTTCCAATGCTTTCTCCGTTCTGCCGCTTTCCATAAGCGCTTCGATCAGATGATGATGCATATAAGGCGTCGTCATGCCGATTACCGGAGGCCGCTCGAATAGGCGGTCCATCAATCGCCCGGTTTCTTCTGCATCAAGCACACCTGCCAGCCCCATCCAAACTTGGGAGGCCCACGAGACCTGCCGGCCGGCGCCGCTGACGAAGAACTGCTGCTCCGCATCCCATAATTGCTTAACCGCCGCGTTCATTACCCGGTCGATCTGTTCGTCGATATACGCAGCTTCCTGCTCCAACCCCAGCTCATCGGCCAAGATCCTGCCTCTCTTCAAGCAATAAAGCAGGACAGCTTGCGCGGACGCTTGTTTATTCAGCTCCGGGTGCCAGTCGGTGAAGCACCACCACGACTCATCGTCACGTACAAGCCCGGATGCATCCAATCGTGCAAGACCGATATGGAGCTGCTCCATCGCGACAGGCCACAGCTCGGCAAGCGTCTCCCGGTCTTGGGAAGCCTCGTAATAATCGTGCAAAGTTGCCACGAAGAAGAGCGCATAATCATACAGTCTCGTATCATCGACCAATGGATGAGGTTTCTCAAAGACACAGGCGCCAACAGCCCCGTCCTCCAGCGTCATCCCGCCAAATAAATACAGACAGCGCTTCACCAATTCGAAATTGCCGAACGTATAGTAATTCGCCAATGCTTGAAGCCGCAAATCGCCAATCCACAGCCGGCGGTCCCGTTTCGGTCCGTCCTCGAAAACCGTCTGCATGCAGTCCTGCAGCGTCTTGACCGAGATTCTGTCCATCGCAGCCAGATCCTCCGCCAGGTCAGCCGGCAGCGGCTTCACTTTCGAAACATCCGCAGAAGTAACAGCCGTACACCAAATATCTTGGAATGACACGGTATACTTACGGGAAGTATCTATGATCTCTATTTTCATGTAGCGGAAGCAATAGCGCCGCGGCAGCCGTACGACGGCAGGGAGCACATCGAGGTAAAGCGTTTCCTCCTGCAGCCAGGATTTGCTGAGCCAGCCGTCATAGCTGTCGAACGGCTCGGCCACTTCGCACGGCATTTCGCCGAACGTCAGCTTCAAGCCGCACGGGGCATCCTGGGGACTGCCCGCGGCATGTACGGCCAATGACACATATCCGACTTGGTGATCGCCATAATCGAGAATAAAGCTGTCCCCTTTGCCGAAGGTGCCGGCCAGCAGATCGGAGACACTCCCTACCGGCTGCACGCTCCATCCTTGGAACGCTTCTTCATCTGCGACAACCTCAACTACCGCTTGCGGCCGTATAACCGACTCATGCAAATCCGGCACCAGCCGCTCGGCCAGTTCAACAAACTTAGAATTGATCCCCATTGCAAGTTTACACTCCTGTCTCGATTCTTGTTAGATAAGCTTGAGGTCCGCAACCAAGGCATCGATTTGCTCGCGCTTAACGCCTGTCATCGTATTCTCGCCTAATTGCTTGATCGTCGATTTTCGTACGAAATTCAGGAACGGTCCTTCGACAAGCGCCTGCATATGACGTTTCAATGCAGCCGCTGCCGCTTCATTCTCGAGTACATCCTGGATGCGGGAATGCTCGTCGAACCTGATCCGGAATAGATCGCCGTTGGTATAGCTGAATGAATAATCGCCGGAGCCGATCGCAACGCATACGCCTTGTTCGGTATCCCGAAGTTCCATAATGCCTGGTATCGAGGTATCCAGCGCACGATCACCCTCGCGGACAGATCCGCTTACAGCGCCGGTAAGGATAACTTCTGCCGTCGTATTCGCCGGAATATGCAGCTTCACCTGGATGTGTTCGCCGTTCACCTGCCAGCCGGACTCGATGCGGCCATACAAGGAGGCATGCGCCGCCCGCGCATAAGTAAGGCTGTTTACTGCGAATTTGGGCTCGATATGAATACGCTTGAAGGCAGGTACGGCTGAGTCCATATCCAGCCCGGCAATCTGGCGGTACATCCAGTCGCCGATAGCGCCATATGCGTAATGGTTGAACGAGTTCATATCGTCGCTCCAGAACGAGCCGTCAGGTTTAATGCTATCCCAATGCTCCCAGATCGTTGTCGCCCCTTTGGACACGGAGTACAGCCAGCCCGGATAGCTTTCCTGCATAAGCAGCTTGACCGCCGTTTCGTGGTAGCCGTTATTCGAGAGCGCGAAACAGAGGTAAGGCGTACCGACGAAGCCTGTTGACAAATGATAATCGTTATCTCGAATCAAGTCATTCAGATCTCGGGCTACCCTGGCCCGCACGCTGTCGTCGACGAGGTCGAACACAAGCGCCAGCACATGCGCCGTCTGCGTCGGGGAAGCGATCCGCCCGCTGTTCGTCACAAATTCATCGCGGAAGGCTTGCACGACACCTTGATGAAGCCGATCGAATTCCCATGCATCCTCCTCGTGCCCAAGCACTCTTGCGGCATCGCGGACCATACGGGTGGAGTAGGCATAATACGCGGTTGCGATCAGCGCGACCGGCGTCGCTCCGACGTAGCTGTTTTCTTTGGCATCCAGCGCCAGCCAATCGCCGAAGTGGAAGCCCGTATTCCACAGAAACTCCTTCTCGCCCTGCGAGCGAATGTAGGAAACCCAGCCTTTCATGCTGTCGTACTGCTCGGCAAGCAAACGCTTATCACCGTAGTATTGATAGACGGTCCACGGGCAGATGACCGCAGCGTCGCCCCATGCGGCCGAATTTTCCCCGCCTACGACGTCAGGAACAACGAACGGGATACCACCGTTCTCCCTCTGCTCCGCCTTCACGTCATGCAGCCACTTGGTGAAGAAAGGACCTCCCTGATAGTTAAATAACGCTGTGGAGATGAACACTTGCGCATCTCCTGTCCAGCCTAACCGTTCGTCGCGCTGCGGGCAATCGGTCGGCACATCGAGGAAATTCCCGCGCTGCCCCCAGCGAATATTGCTTTGCAGCTGATTCACCCGGCTATCCGAGCATTCGAATTCGCCTGCCGGCTCCATGTCGGTATGCATCACTTCTCCGAGGAAAGCGTCCAGCGGCAGTCCGTTCTCCCCGCACGGGAAGCCTTCCACCTTCACATAACGGAAGCCCATGAAGGAGAAATAGGGCGCATAGCTTTCAAGACCGGTTCCTTTCGCAATGTAAGTGACGACTTGCCGCGCCGACCGTAAATTGCCGAAATAGATGTTTCCGTCTTTATCCAAAACCTCGGCATGCTTCAGTACGATGCTCGTCCCGGCCGGAGCCTCTACGGCAATTCGCAGGCGGCCAACCATGTTCTGGCCCATATCCAGCACGTGATCGCCGGCAGGCGTTACGAAAGCTGCAACCGGCCGAATCGTCTCCGTAACGCGGGTCGGCGTATTCTCCTGCGGAATGAGCACATCCTTGCTGAGGCCTGGGATCACCTGAACCCGCTGCCATTCGCGATCGTCGAAGTTCGCCGTACTCCAGCCGTCCTGCTCGAGTCCAGCATCATACGTCTCTCCATGATAAATAGCGGAATATTGGATCGGCCCCAAAGAGGCTGTCCAATCACTGCCCGTTCCAATTACGGTTTCCGTTCCATCCGCATAGGTAATATGCAGTTGGGCAAGCGCGGCTCTTTGCTCGCCGTACTTGAAATTTTTCCCTTCGAAGCCCATCCCGCTGCGGTACCAGCCATCCCCGAGCATTATGCCGAGACCGTTCCCGCCTGGCTCCAGCAGCTCCGTTACATCGTAGGTTTGGACCTGCAGCCGGGTCGGATAACTCGTCCAACCTGGCGCCAGGCATTCGTCCGAAACGCGAGATCCGTTCACGTACAGCTCATATACGCCGGCTGCCGTCGCATAGATGCGCGCCTTCTTCACATCGCCAGTCACATGGAACGGCTTGCGAAGCTGGAAAGCTGGCTGGGCGTTCGGATCGATGGCATCCGGATGCGGGGCGATCCATTCCGACTGCCATTCGGTGCGCGCCAGCAGTCCCATCTCCCACCAAGCCGTCTCGCTCCATGCGGATTCTCGGCCGAAATGATCCCAGACTTTCACTTTATACAGATAGCGGGTCCTTGACTTCAACGATTGTCCGGCGTAGGCAATCTGAATCGATTGGTCGGATTCCGTGTACCCTGTGTCCCAGACAGGCTGGTCGAAATCGCCGTCTTCGCCGGCTACCGCAATCCGATATCCCCGCTGCAGCGTACCGCGGCGCTCGGATTCGATCTGCCAGCTGAGCTGCGGACGCTCGGCACCGATGCCGAGCGGATTGGTCCTGTATTCACACTTCAAGGAAGTAACTTTCAAATTGTCCATCGTAATCCTCCTCTGATTGTTGCGGCCCTTAGCCTTTGACGGAGCCAGCCGTCATCCCGGCCACAATTTTTTTATTGAAGAAAATAAACAAAACGAGAGGCGGTAACGTAATCAGCAAAATATTCATGAACAGCAAATTCCATTGCGTAACGAATTGGCTTTGAAAATTGTATAGAGTAAGCTGCACCGTTGCGTTCTTCGCACCCGGGAAAAAATACAGCGGATTCGTAAAGTCATTGAAAATGCCGACGGACGATGTCACAATAATCGTTGCCGTAACCGGCTGCAGAAGCGGCAGGATAATCTTATAGAACAGCTTCAATCCGCCGCAGCCATCCACAACCGCAGCCTCATCGACTTCGCGCGGAATGGTAGACATGAAGCCTTTATATAGCAGCACGCCAAATGGAAAGCCAAGCGCCACTTCGACGAGAATAAGTCCCGGCAATGTCTTGAACAAGCCGATTCCATCGAGCACCCAGATGGTCGGGACAATCGCAGGCGGTATGATGAGTCCCGAGAGCACGAAGAAGTTCAGCCAAGGCGTCAAGCGGTCCGTTCGGCGCTGCATGACATAACCGGCCATGGCGCACACGAGCACCAATACGACGATCGATAGCACGGTCAGCAGCGTACTGTTGTAGAACGCCCGCAGCAGCATATAGTTACGTGCCATGACAACTTCCTTGAGATTGTCCCATAAATGGATCGACGAAGGCCATGCCAAGCTCAGCAGCGCCGATTCTTTCTTATCTTTCAGCGCATTCACAATAACGAAATAGAAAGGTATCCAGAAGATCACGACCGTCATCGCAATGGCAGCGATTTCAAGGGTTAAGCCTCTTATTTTTCTGCTCATAGCTCAGCCTCTTTTCTGTTCAAATACGTATATAGCGGAAGGGCTAAAGCCGTAACAACGATGAATAGGATGACATTGCCGGCAGTAGCAAGGCCGTAATATCCGCCCTGATACTGCTTATAAATGATGGATGCGATGAGGTCAGTCGTGAAACCCGGTCCGCCTTTGGTCATAGCCCAGACCAGATCGAAGGAGCGCAATCCGCCGATAAAAGACAGAATGATGACAGAGTTCGTAGCAGGACGGCTTAACGGTAAAATAATGTTCCAAAACTTGTGGAAAGCACCTCCTCCATCCATCTCCAGCGCTTCATAATATTCCTGCGGGATGGAGAGTATGCCGGCGATGTAAATAACGGTCGCAAAGCCTACTCCTTTCCAAACATCGACAAGAGCCACCGATAACAGCGCAATGCGCGTATCGCCCAACCAATCCGGACCGGCGATGCCGATCGCGGCAAGCGCCGTATTAATCAGTCCTTGAGACGGATGCATCATCATGCTGAACGTGATACCGACGGCGATGGTGCTAAGGAGGGTAGGGAAAAATATGACAGACCGCAGATAGCCTTTGGCTCTTATTTTTGATGTCAGGAAGACGCCCAGGAGCAGGCCGAGAACAACCTTCAGTACGCAGGTGACGATCGCATAGATCAACGTATTTTTGAAACCGATCAGTAGCGACGCCTCTTGAAAAAACATTTTAAAATTGTCGAAGCCGATGAACGTCCAGCTCGTTAAATCCCATCTCGTTAAGGAGAAGAAAAATGACAGCATGGTCGGAAAAATAAAGATCAACAAATAAATTATGGCTGCAGGAAGCAGAAAAGCATATGAGTACGTTCGTTTGAATACCTTGGCCATCTTGATCACCCCTAAGTAAGTGCAAAGAGCCGGTCCTGCATGAACACCTGCATCGCCGACTCTCTATCTCCATTCTTCGATTGCTTACCAGCCTTTGAGCCCCAACTGCTTGGCTTGTTTCTCTACGTCTTTGTCATAAACTTCTGCGCCTTGTTTACCTGTCTTGATTGCAGCGCCGACTTCCGTCGTAATTTGCGGCAAGCTGGAGCCCTTGATCGGGGATACGAATTCCAGTGCGGGGGCCGTTTTGTTCGAATCAAAATATGGCGTCATCTCTTTCACGGCTTGTGCAACGGTTTCCGGCAGCCTGGAGCCTTTAATAGCGTAAGGGCCGGACGGAACGGAAGCTGCGGATTGCGCGGCTACACCATCTAAGGAAGCGATGAACTCAACGAGTTTCTTCGCTTGTTCCGGATGCTTCGTCGATTTGTAAATGTAGGCTCCGCTTGGCATCCAAACCGTCAATCCATTGGTTGCCGCGCTATCTCCCGGCTGTGCGAAGAAGCCGATATCTTTCATTTTGTCCGGGAAGTTTTGCTGCAGGGCCGGCGTTGCGAAGGAGAGCATCGGGTATTGGGCGCCTTTGCCTTCGGCCAACATTTTCAAGCCGGCGTCATAAGTAGTGGCCAAGAAATCCTTATTCATGTAGCCTTTCTTGGCAATCTCCTCCAGCTTCTCGAAGCCTCTGAGAGCTGCGGCATCCGTGGCATACTTCGCTTTGTTCGCTGTGTAATCATCGGCAAATTTCGGATTAGCCGCTTGCACATTGTAGTAATCCGCCAGCACAACGAGCTGGGTCGTCCAGTCATCCTTATAAGAACCAATCACAGGCGTAATACCCGCCGCTTTAATCTTCTCACTGTTGGCCATCAGCTCGGCCCATGTTTGGGGAACTGCAAGACCTAGATCCGCGTAGATCTTTTTGTTATAGAACCACCCGCCTGCCATCGTGGAGCCTATCGGTCCGGCATATATTTTGCCATTGACCGTAACCGTGGGCTTAAAAGAGTCGATGACATTCGCTTGAAACGGTTCGTTCGTCAGATCGAGCAAATTCGTTTCCGGGTTAAGCGCTTGCATAAGCGATCCGCTGTTATAGAAGAAGACGTCGGTCATATCGCCCGTCGCCAGGCGCGTCTTCACCAAGTTATCGCCTTCGCTGCCGCCGGGACGCGTCTCGGTTTCCACATGGATGCTCGGATTTTTCTTCTCGAACGCCTCCACGATGCCTTTGGCGACATTGACCGAGTCCTGCGTATTATCGATTAATAGTGAGATCGTTACTTTCTCGCCGGATTTTGAAGCACCGCTGTCCGCAGCTTGCCCTGGCGATTCACCGGATGAGGTGGAAGCCGTTCCGCAGCCTGTTACCACACCGGCCAATACAACCGTCGTCGACATGGCTGCAAGCCATTTGGTTCTCTGTGTATTCATGTGCAAATCCCCCTTAGTCATTCTTGTTAAGGGTGCTCGACTCGTAACCTTGCGGCGAGTTCGTTCCCTCTTGTCTTATCTTAATCGCTTTCCCGGCACGCCGGCAGTGCGTCATTCTTCGGATGGATGTCCGAATTTTTCAGGTTCTCCGGTCTGAGCAAGCTGTTCTTTATATTGACCTGGCGTAACGCCCGTATATTTTTTGAACACCTCGGAGAAGTGCCGGTAGGTATGATAGCCGACTTTCTCACTGACATCGTTCACCTTCAGACCGCGGCTTAAGAGGGTTGTGGCCAGCTCCATCCGGATCCGGGTCAAATATTTGATATAAGACTCGCCGGCTTCTTCCTTGAAGAGCACGCTGAAATACGTCGGATTCATCCCGACATGCTCAGCAACCTCCTGCAAGGTCACATCACGCGTATAATGCTGCTCCATATAAGCGCGCGCCTGAGCAACCGGCGCAGGCTTCGACTGCCCCCCGGCATCATAACGGATAAGCCCCTTCTCGTCTAGCACTTGTGCGGATCGCAGCGCTTCCTGCGCTTCCTTGCCGCTCAGAGAGGCTTCACGCAAACTTGCATACGTTCTGCCGCAGCCTATTGTAAGGCCTGCTCGATCTGTTTCGCTCCGCAGCTCCTCCCAGAACCGTGCAGCCGGAAGCCGGAAATGGAAGAGCACGGCATACCGCGCTTCACCGTGCCTGAATGCGATTGCTTCATATTCCTCCTGTTCCCGAACAGGCGGCGCAACCTCCGATTGTGCCACAAGCACGGTCACCCCTGCGATGTGCTCCGCCTTGGCGCCGTAGATGTCCCGCCATTTCGCTTCCGCTTCCCCGCCAATGAACAACAGGTCGAGCGTCGCTTTCTCCAGCAGCTCGCGCCGGCTGCCCTGCACTTTCGTTTTCAGCGCCTCCACCTCTTGCTGCTTGCCGATGAGATCCATCGCTTTGCGGATCGATTTCTCAATCGTCCCGATCGTAATCGGCTTCTCCAAATAGTCGGCAACGCCGAGCTGAATCGCCTTTTTGACATATTCGAATTCATTGAACCCGCTGAACACGATGCAGATCGTCTCCGGCGCTTCCCGCAAAATAATTTCAATCAGCTCCAGACCGTCCATGCCGGGCATCCGAATGTCCGTGAAAATCAGCTGCGGCCGCTGTTCCCGGAACACCTCGAGCGCGGCAAGACCGTTATCCGCCGTGCCGATGAGTTCGATGCCATAGCTGGCCCAATCGATCATTTCCCGTAAGCCTTGAAGCACGATATACTCGTCATCAAAAACAGCAGCTTTAAGCATCTGCATCCCCCTTTTCCACAAATGGCTGAAACCGAATCCGGATATGCGTGCCTCGATTCACTTCGCTCGTAATCGTTAGTGAACTGGTCGCGCCGTAGTACAGCGCCAACCGCTCGCGCACATTCCTTAAACCATATCCCAACTCCGTCGCAGCCAAATCGGCCATGCCCACCCCGTCATCTTCTACTGTGAAAACAAGAAAGCCCTCTTCCCGCTTCCCGGTCAGCCTGATCGTTCCTTCGCCTACCTTGGGCTCCAACCCATGATAGATCGCGTTCTCAACCAGCGGCTGAAGGAGCAGCTTCATGATTTCCATGCTCATAATGGCGGGCTCCACCTCTTCCACATACGTGAAGCGATTATTGTACCGGATATTCTGAATCGTCATATAATGCTCGATGTGCTTCAGCTCCTTGTACACCGATATCGTATCTTTGCCTTTATTCAGGCTTAATTTGAAGCTTTCCGACAAAGAAATCGCCATTTGCGCGACATCGTGGTTTTTCTGCAAGGTCGCCATCCAATAAATCGAATCGAGCGTGTTATATAAAAAATGAGGCTTAATTTGCGCCTGCAGCGCCCGCAGCTCAGCCTCCCGTTCTTTCAACTCCGATAGAATGAGCCGTTCGTTCAGCGCCTTGTTTTCCGAAACGACCCGTTTGAACGTTTCCCCGATGGTGCCGACCTCATCCTGCTCGAATGTTTCGTTGAACTCGCGGGCGCCCTTCGTCCATTCCACCATCATTTTCTTGATCGTGAGCAAAGGTCGCGTGATGCTGGCGGAGATCAAAATGGAATATAACAGCGCCACAATCCCCATGGAAACCGCGATCAGCGTTGTAGCCGTGCGTATTTTATTAGACTGCTGGAGCAGCTCATTCACCTTGATCACGTGGAGAAATGTCCAGTTCGTAGTTTGATTCTGAAATTGGCTGACGAGATAGCCCTGCTTCTCCAGCTGCCGGACCAGCGACTCCTTGTCTCCTTGGATCGGCTCGTCCCTTTCCGGCAATCCGTTATTGAATACGATTGTACTGGCGGAGGACGCATTGTCCAGCGCCATGAATCCGCCGCTCTGGCTTTTCTCATTAAATATTTCATTGAAAATGGAGGTCGAAATGTTCACGACCAAGAGGCCGATGGCCTCCCCGCTGGGAGAGGAGGCATCGCGGAATAATTTGACCGTGGAGAACGAGTTCGGCGACTCTTTGAAAATATCGTAGCCCAGGAACACAACCCTGCCCTTGTCCTCCAAGGCGCTCTGGTACCAGGAAGTTTGCTGGATCAGCCTCGCTTTATCCGGCTGTTCATAGATCCCGGCGTCGTCCGATCTGCCTGCACAGTAAGTCTTAAAGTCCAAATTCAGCACACAGATCGAATTAACGAACCTCGTATCGAATTGATTATTGTTGATCGCCTTCTGCAGCTTGTTCGACGTCCATTCACTCGTAGAGTTGGGCTCGCTGCTCGAAGGCACGTTGCTCGTGAATAGAACCTCGCGCACCTCTTCGTTCACTACGATGGACCGGTTCATATTAATAATGCTGCGGAACAACAGATCCGCCACTTCGCTTGAGGTTTCCAAATGATTCTCATACGTCTGCGCGTTCGTCTCCATGAGCGTGTTCTTGGCAATATTGAATGAGATGTAGCCCAAAATAAACAGCGGCGGCAGCGAGATGACGATCATCGCGACCAGAAACCGGCTTCTCAACCGCTGGAAGCGAATGCTCGATAAAATAAACGATTTGAACCGGTTAATCATGCTGTGCCTCCGTCTTATGCGTAATAGGAAATGTCATAATGGTATTATAGCGAGTTCCGGTCCCCTCACATAATGTGCTTATTTTTTGGATCGGTATCCGATTTTTTTGGGTAGTCAGCACAAAGGCCGCCGATCTTCACGACCGGCAGCCTTAATGTTCCTCTTCATAATGGATAACGCACATATAATGACTAGCCTAACGGCAAAACAACCTCGAACCGGGTGCCGTATCCTTTGCGGGAAACAGCGGACATCGTGCCATTGTGGTTCTCGATAATCCGGTAGCAAATCGACAGGCCGAGACCCAGCCCATTTTCTTTGGTCGTGAAAAACGGATTCATAATCTGATCCAACTCTTCCTTCGTCATGCCCACACCGTTGTCTTCGATACTCATCTTGAACGACCCGTTAGGGAGATCCGCTTCTGTACGGAGCTGTATGTATCCGTTCTTGTCTATAGATTCAATTGCATTCTGAAGCAAATTCACCAAAACCTGTCTGATCTGCGAAGGATCGATCATGGCAATCGTTAAGTTTTGGTCCAAAACCGCTTCGATAGACGTATTTTTCATGATGGCCTGGCTGTCCATGAACCGAACGGTGTCTCGCAGAAACTCCTGCAGCTCAACGGCTTTCCGCTCGGGTGTACTGGGCTTGGCCATTACGACAAAATCGGAAACAAGCTGCTTCATGCTCTCCAGCTCGCCGCTGATCAAATCTACATAATTCCATAATTTGTGCGGGTCGTTGGAGCGCTTGCCAAGTTGAATAAAACCGATGATCGAGGTGAGCGGATTGCGGATCTCATGCGCCAACCCCGCCGCCAGCTTGCCGATTGCCGAAAACTTCTCCGAATTGATCCACTGCCGCTCCAGGATGACGCGCTCGGTAATATCGCGAAACTGGGCAAATGCCCCCAGCAGCTCGCCGCGCTCGTTCAGAATCGGCATGACATCGAAGAGACAGACATTCTCCTGATCCAGCGATGAGCGGAAGGAGAGCTCAATATTCTCGCATGCCTTCCGGTACTTCAGAGCTTGGTAGAAATAGCTGCCGAAATGCTCGAACGGGAATACAGGCGTACCTGTCACACTGTTCCGGTTTCTTCCCGTAATCTTCTCGGCGAATGCATTGAATTCCGTAATCATCCCTCTTTCATCTGTCATAATAATGCCATTGCGCATATTGTTCACAACCAGCTGCTGGATGAAATGCTGATTATGATTCGCCAGCCGCAGCGATAATTCGCGTTCAATCGAATCCACCATATTTGCGAGCAGCGCCAAGTAAGTATGATGATGGTGCTGAACGGACGTCATGATCGAGATCGCGCCCGATAGATGATGATAATCCGAGAAATGAAATGGCACGCAATAGCAGGCTGAATTCTCCAGCATCTTATGGTAGTGCTCTGCGCCGACAATTTGAATCGGTCTTTGCTCGCGGAGCGCCAGGGCGACGACATTCGTCCCCATGTACGCCTCGTCACATTGAATGCCCTCCTTTAATCCCAATTGATGAATCATCGACTTCATCGTCTCGTCCCCATAATGATCCAGAACATACCCTTTATCGTTATTAACAACAATCAGATGCGGGCTGCCGGATAGGAACGCCAAAATCTTCTCTGAAAAATAATTTGTCACGACGAGAATATCCCTGTACTTAAGTCTCTCTTCCTGCAGCTGATCCGATGTCAACGTTGAACCTGGCAAAGGTATTTTCGTGGGATCCAGTCCCAAGTCCCTGCACCTGCGGCGGGAGTCTTCAATCCATTTATCCATGTGATTCTCCTTGATTAGATGGCTTTCGTTCCTCTTTTATGCAAATTATACCATAACCTGCGCCTTGGAAGACATAAAAAAACCAAGACACATAATTTTAAATGTGACTTGGTTATGGGCGTGGGTGTTATGGGTTAGGAGTTCGAGTTGCGAGATGCGAGTTATGAGTTATGAGTTATGAGTTGCGAGTTCAAGCTACCAGCTACGAGCTAAGAGTTACGAATTACGAGATGCGAGTACGAGTTACGAGCAAAGAGTTCAAGCTACCAGCTACGAGCTAAGAGTTACGAATTACGAGATGCGAGTTCGGGTTACGGGTTCGGGTTGCGAGTTACGAGTTATATGACTTGCGAAGCTGTACGATCCGCTCTGCGGTACGGTCCAACCTTTCTTTGATCAAAATTTGGTCCGAATATCGACGGGGAATTCCATCGAATCCGTAATAGACGCCGGCAAGTCCCCCGGCTATGGCCCCAATCGTGTCGGAATCCCCGCCCAAATTCGCCGCTTGCTGCACGACTTCGGCGAACGACTGCGTATGGGCAAGAATATGAATCGCCCAATTCATCGTATGGACGACGAAACCGCTCGGTTCACAATTCGGATCCCCCGTGAGAACATACGCGTAAGGCGTATTCGTAATTTCAGCTTCCAATGCATGTTGGAGCGATTCCTGCTGCAAAAGCCGATATACAATTCGATTATAAATAACACAGGCTTCATAGCAGCGCTCATCATAATGCGTCATTTTGGACTGCAGGCGGGATACTTGCTCGATGTCCGATAGCCGGGGGTAGCTAAGCCCTACCGGGAGGCATCTCATTAACGAGCCGTTGCCTGCGCTCTGGCCCATATCCTGATCCGCCAGAAAAGCGGCTTCAAACCAATTCCCCTGATAAGTGCCGAGCACCCTTCGGATGATGTTGCCGATATCTTTGGGATCCAATCGGTACCATGCCAGAAATTGGTCCCCGATAGCGGTCATCGGATCTTCCGGTCGGGCCAAAATCCCTTCGGCCACACATAGCGTCATCATCGTGTCGTCCGTCACTTCCCCGGGCTCCAGCTCCCAAACGCCGCCGCCGATCATCTCCGTCAAGTACCCGTGCTTCCGCTCGATTTCTTTCCTCGTCAAAAACTCCGTCGTTCCTCCTAGAGCATCGCCTACGGCAACGCCGTATAGGCCGCCTTTGATTTTATCGCTAAGGTTCATGGGATCGCTCCTTCGCTTTATTTGATGAAGGGGATGTTAGTTGGTTTTTGATAATAACAAATTGTTATTATCTGTTTAGTATTATATACCGAACTCTTTATTTGTTCAATATGTATCTCTGGCAGCCTGCGCTGGCAAGCAATAGCATATCTTGGGGAAAGGAGTGGAAGATGAACTCTTCACTCGGTGAGAGTTCGCGGAGCTTCTAGTCGAGGTCCTTTGGACCTTGAGGGATGATTTTATGTGGTTCGGGCGTGTGCGGGGCGTGGAGTGAGTGCGGGGCGTGGAGTGAGTGCGGGGCGAGCACCGGGCGCTCAGTATGAATCGTAACTGGAATTTCTCCAGTTATTCCAACCAATTTCGCCTCCAACCGAGGCGATAACTGGAAAATCTCCTGCTAATTTCACGAAAAGTTCCATACTGCCTCGTCAGTCGCTAATTTTAACGGGAGAAACTCCATTTATACCGTCCCGCGGGCTGCCTGGGCACCCGATTAACTGGAGTTTTTCCAGTTATTGCAGCTCGGACCAGCGCAGCGCTGTTCAGGTAGCTCGGCGTAGTTCAGTGCAGCTCAGCTAAGAGCGCCGCGAGCGCGGGGCGAGCGGGGTGTGCTCGACGCGGGCAAGCGAAGCGAGGCAAGTGTGGGCACGCACGGGGCGCGGGTGAGCGCATGGTGGGCGCGCGCGGGCGTAACTGGAATTTCTCCAGTTATTCCAACCAATTTCGCCTCCAACCGAGGCGATAACTGGAAAATCTCCCGCTAATTTCCACGAAAAGTTCCATACTGCTCGTGAATCGATAATTTTAACGGGAGAAATTCCATTTATACCGTCCCACAGGCTGCGTGGACATTCGATTAACTGGAGTTTTTCCAGTTATTGCAGCTCCGAGCAACTCAGCGCGACGAGCACGGGGCTGGACGCAGCGATCGCGGAGCTGAATGCTGGCAGGCGCGGATGGGCCCGGCGATCGCGGGGCTGAACGCTGGCAGGCGCGGATGGGCCCGGCGACCGCGGGGCTGAGCGCTGGCACTCGCGGATGGGCGCAGCGCCCGAACCCGCCCGAACCCGCAAAAAAAGCCGGCGGCACACGCTCCCACAAAGGGAGCGCGCGCCAACCGGCCGGCCGGGACTCATTATTCTTCGAATATTTTCGTCAGCAGCTCGCCGAGCGCTTGCAGCGCCTGCTCTTCCTGCTCGCCGTCAACCTCCAGCGTCACTTCCTCGTTCAGCTGAATGCCCAATGTGAGCATGCTGAGGGAGCTTTTGCCGTTCACTTTCTTGCTGCCCTTAATGACGTTGACTTTGCAAGGATAAGCGCTGGCCGCTTGCACGAACACCTTGGTCGGACGGGCGTGAAAGCCGGACAGATTCAAAATCGTAAAAGTTTGCGATAACATGATTATTCACTCCTTGTCTTTTCATTAACGAATGCATGGATGCTTTCTTGGCTGCTCATCGACAGGATGTGTTCGGTATACCCGGCCCACTCTGCACGGGATAATTGTTTGATGAGCGCGCGCGCGGGCAGAATCGAGCTGGCGCTCATACTGAATTCGTGCAAGCCAAGGCCAAGCAAAATGGGAATGGCGGTCTCATCGCCGGCCATTTCGCCGCACATGCCCACCCATTTGCCTTCCCGCTCCGCCGCCTGGATGACCATGCGGATCAAGCGCAGCACCGAAGGATGGCAGGGCTGATACAAGTACGAGACGTTCTCGTTCATGCGGTCGGCCGCCATCGTATATTGAATGAGGTCGTTCGTTCCGATACTGAAGAAATCGACCTCTTTGGCTAAGAAATCCGCCGCCAGCGCCGCGGCCGGCACTTCGATCATAATGCCGACTTCGATCGTGTCGGATACCTGAGCGCCTTCCTCCCGGAGCTTCGCTTTCTCCTCCTGCAGCAGGCGCTTAGCCTCCCGCAGCTCCTCGGCTACGGCGATCATCGGGAACATGATTTTCAGCTGCCCATAGCTGCTTGCCCGCAGCAAGGCTCTCAGCTGTGTCCGGAACAGATCCTGCCGGTCCAGACACAAGCGCACGGCGCGCAGGCCGAGGAAGGGATTGCTTTCGGCCGGCAGCTTCATGTACGGCAGCTCTTTATCGCCGCCGATGTCCAGCGTGCGAATGACGACAGGCTTGTTGTTCATCCGCTCCAGCACGTGCTTATACACCTGGAACTGTTCTTCTTCCGTCGGAAGCGCGCTGCGTCCCATGTACAGAAATTCGGTGCGGAACAGCCCGATGCCTTCCGCACCGTTCGCCAGCACCTTCTGCAAATCCTCCACGCTGCCGATGTTGGCGGCCAGCTCGACGCGGTGGCCGTCCCCGGACACCGTCGGCTCGTCAAGCAGCATGCGCAGCTCGCTGCGGCGCTTGTCGTACGCGATTTTGTGCGCTTGGTACTCCGCCAGCTCGGTCTCGGACGGGTCGACGATGGCAATGCCTTGAACGGCATCCATGACGACCATCGTTCCCGTCTCGATATCCGCCGCCGCGGAACCCGCCCCGACGATCGCAGGAACTTCCAGCGAACGGGCCATGATCGCAGAGTGGGAAGTACGGCTTCCGACCTCGGTGATGAATCCGAGCACATAATCGGTATTGAGCTGCGCCGTATCCGAAGGCGTTAAGTCTTCGGCAATCAGAACGCACGGCTCGTGGATGGCGGACACCGCCGCGTAGGATACGCCGCGCAGCAAGCTCATCAAGCGGCCGGATACATCCCGCACATCGGCTGCCCGTTCTCTCAGCAGCTCGTTATCCATCGATAAGAGCATGTCGATGAACCCTCCGGCAACTCCGTGCAGCGCGAATTCCGCGTTCAGGCTCTCGCTTTCGATCTGCCCGATAATCGCATCGATGAGATCGGGATCTTCCAATAGCAGCAAATGCGCTTCGAAAATTTCGGCTTTGGCCGCCCCCATTTTTTCCTCGGTCATTGCCCGAATGTGTGCCAGCTGCTCCTTGGCTGTCTCCACCGCTTGCCGGAAACGTGCCGTTTCTATCTCAGTGTCCGCTACCTTATCCGGTGAGGGCACATAAGTTTCATGCTTAAGCCGGTACGCCTTCGCGATGGCGATGCCGGGGGAAGCGGCAATTCCGGTTAGTCGTTTCGTCAACATGTCAGCCATAAGAATACTCCCCTTCCTTAAGATTGCCTTGCTTGCTTCAACTGCTCGTAGTGATGAACGACCTCGGCATGGATCGGGTGATCCGCTTCGATGGACGTATATTTCGTGATCGCGGCGGCAAGTCCCAACGCTTGAATATCGGCCCGGATTTGCACAGCCTCCGGATCGTCCGCAGGGTCGAACAGGAGCGCTGCAGCCATTCCCATCGCCAAATGCTGAGCCCCCATCCCCAATTCATAGGCTTGCAAAGCGGGGCGGACAAGACGGTCGTTCGGGGACAGCTTGCGAATCGGCGATCGTCCTACGCGTGTCACTTCATCGGTCAAATGCGGATTGACGAATCGGCTTATAATTTTATGAATATAGTTCGTATGCGCAGCCGCATCAAATCCGTATCTCCGCTGAAGCACAGCGCCTGTTTCTTCCATAGCCGCCTGCACGAGCGCCGCGATGCGCCGGTCCGCCATCGCCTCCTGAATGGTCGGGTATCCATGCATGTAGCCCAAATAGGCTGCAATGCAATGCCCCGTATTAACGGTGAAAAGCTTGCGCTCGATGTACGGCTCGAGTTTGTTCACATAATGGATGCCTTCGATCCGCTGAAAGCCGGGAAACATCTGAGATTCGTCAACGACCCATTCGTAGAACGGCTCAACCCGGACCTCCAGCGGGTCCGCATTGTGCTGAATCGGCACGATGCGGTCTACCGCAGCATCCGGGAAAGCGGCGAGCCCTTCCGCCTTCTCCTGCAGCTCCGGGCTCAAATGGCTGTACACATGCTCTTTGAGCTGCGTACTGCCGCCGATGGCGTTCTCGCAGGCAATGATGGCCAGCGGCGCTCCTCCGCGCGCGATGCGCAGCTCGAGCCCTTTGGCGATCCCGCCTGCAATATGCTTCAAGATGTTCACGCCGACCGCTGTCGTCACGAGATCCGCGCTTGCGACCGCTTCGGCAACATCGTCCGGGTTCCCTCCGTTTATGGCCGTAACGTTATTGACCTGGAATGTTTCCTGCGCATCGCTTGCGATACGCACCGTATAGGACTTCCTCTTTTGCAGCTCCTCCACCAGACGATCGTTCACATCGGAGAAGACGACTTCATACCCCGCTTGCGACAGCACGAGTCCGATAAAGCCTCTGCCGATATTTCCAGCGCCGAAATGAACTGCTTTCATGACTCCATCCCGCTTTCGAAAATGGCAACCAGCTCTTCCGCCGTCGCAGCTTTCATAATGCCTTCCATATTCTCATCTTCCGAACAGATCATCGCTACATTCGTCAAAATATCCAAATGATCGTTGCCCGCCGCAGCGATGCCGATCACGAGAACAGCCTTCTCGCCGTCGCCGAAATCCACACCTTGCGGAATTTGGACGATGGACAGTCCCGTCGAGCGAATGAGCGCTTTGGAATCCTGCGTGCCGTGAGGAATGGCAAGTCCGTTCCCCATGTAGGTCGATAAAGTTGCCTCCCGCTCCAGCATTTTCTCAATATAAGCCTCCGAGGCGTGACCGGCGTCCACCAGCAGCTGCCCCGCCATACGAATCGCTTCGAATTTGTCTTGCGGCTGTGCGTTCAATTTCACTTTCTCTACAGATAAAATCGTCATCGTAGGTTCTCCTCTATCCTTTTAGGATTTATTTTCTAAAAAGCCTTCAAGCTCTTGCGATAAAAATTGCTTGATCTCCGATTGGCTGCCTTCCTTAAGCAGCTCGATCATCTGCGGGATGAGCAGATAGGAGCTGATCTCGCTAAGCACCTCCAGGCTTTCCTTCGACAGCTGCTGCGGACCCAGCATTAACAGCACCTGTCTCACCCCGGATGGTGCGAGCTGATCGAGCACCAAATCCTGCTGCAAACGAAACAACGTCAAGAACGGCGCCTTCACCAGCTCGCTTCGAATATGAAAGAGGGCCAGCCCCGTGTCGGGAATAACCTGACTGCTTTGTCTTTCTCTTGCCAGCAGCAGCTCAACAATCGGCTCTACGTCTTCAATCACATGAGTTAACTTGGCGTAGCCGCAGATTTCACGCAGTGTCGCCTGCAAGCTGTCGAAGGATTGCTCCACATGATGAACGGTGAATTGGTCGATGATCCTCACGATTTCATTGACGTACTGTTTGATTCGGTACAGTCTGTCGGTTGTCGCATCCACCTCGGGGATTGGACCGAGCTCCTGCCGGATATCGTCCTTTTTCAACGTTACGTTCTGAATGAACAATCTCAGACGCTCCGCCTCTTCCTTCGTAAGAAGCGGGCTCAGCTTGATATATTGATCGTTATCCAATGGCAAATCCACTGTAGAGACGATCAGGTCGTACTCCTTCTCAGGAATGCGCGCCGCTTCGAACCAAGAAGCGTGCCCGATGATA
The DNA here is from genome assembly GCF_031456485.1 of Bacillus sp. 3255. Taxonomy (NCBI): domain Bacteria; kingdom Bacillati; phylum Bacillota; class Bacilli; order Caryophanales; family Bacillaceae; genus Bacillus; species Bacillus sp. 3255. Next base: position 25,740 of record NZ_JAVDUS010000028.1, on the reverse strand, counting down.
TCGATTTGGGGCAGTTCCTTCGTTAAGCGCACGGCGAGCATCTTGGACGTTCCCAAGCCGCTCGTGCAGACGAGAATCGCTCTCACATTGCGGCGGAATTGCTTCTGTCTCTCCAGAGATGCACCGAAATGCATGACGAGATAACCGATTTCTTCATCCGGTAACGCTATCCCCGTTATCGTCTCATCCACTGCTCTCCGGATTCCCTCGAAGAGAGCTTCGTAATCCTTCTTGATTTGGGCGAGCAGCGGGTTGCGAATGCCCACACCTGCCTGCAGCCGCTTCAGCGCGGATTCGAGATGGCTCAGCAGTCCGTCCCGAAGAGAGCGGTCGCTGCTGTAGGGGACCCCGCTATGCGCCTCCATCTGGCGAACCAGCTTCCAGACGATTTCCATGTAGCTGAGCTCTTCCTGCGGCAAAAGCTGATTCGGATGCGGTGCTTCCCCTCGCTCGAGCAGCCCGGCGATATAAGCGGTCTCAGCGGTTGAGAACTCAACCTCCGCCTTGCTCGACAAATGGCCGATGAGCTGGGCGAGCAGCTCGCTCTGCCGAACGGACTGTTTCTCCGCTTGCAGCTCAATCCCCCTGCCCTGCTTGATCCGCGAAACGGCGATCGAGATGTGGATAAGCAGCTGCGTATAGGCCTCTTCCGACAACGCGTTAAGCCCTTCATCCTCAACTTGCCATAAAGCCTCTTCCACTTTGGCAAAATGTTCCTTGCCGATCAACGCCAGCAGCTTCATCATGACGGGCGTGAGCGGCTGGTCCGGTTTGCCGAACAAATCGGATTCGTCCAAATAGTGCCGGGCCATCCGCGAAATCATCCTGCGCATATTCGCTTCAGAACCGCTCAGACCGACACCGTACCCTCTTCTGCGCACAAGGATGAGATCGGATTTCTGCACCCAGCCCTCGAGCTCATCCAGGTCATTCGTGATGGTCGGAATCGTTACGCTAAGCTCATGCGAAAGAGTGAATAACTTAACAGGCTCAGCTTCTTGAAGCAGCGTGCACAGAATATACAGCTTGCGGTCTTGGGCGGAGTACTCGCTGGCCGAAACAGCCAACAACGACCGTTTGAAAGCATCCAAATGAGCAGAGTCTCCCTGTAAAAGCATGCCTTTGCCCGATTTCTTCTGAAGCGTCAATCCGGCATTCTGAACGATCGTTTCCAGATCCGCCAGCTCTCTATGCACCGTTCTTGTACTGACATTGATTTCTGCGGCGATTTCACCCGCTGTAACTTCACCTTCGCGGCGTAATAGCAGCTCTAGGATTTGACGGTGCCTGTGTGTCAATCTCATATTCATGCACCTCTTACGGAAATGGAGATAACGCCGGCTTGACAGCCAGCGTTACACGGATATATTAACTTAAACGTTTGACAAGCTCATCATATTCGGGACTTTTCATGAAATTGTCGATGGAGATATGCTCCGCCTGCGGAGCTTGGTTCCGCGCACGATCGGTCAGCGATTTGTGCGTGACGACGATATCGGCATCTCCCGGTATTTCACTGATCGCCGTATTAATGACCGTAACGGCAACGCCCGCTTCTTTCATTTTCTTTCTCAGAATGGAAGCTCCCATCGCGCTGGATCCCATACCTGCATCGCAAGAAAACACAATTTTATTGACCTTGGAGGCCGGTTTAACGGAAGCCGTTGCAGCGGCCGTCTCGGCTGCTGCGGCCGCGGCAGGAGCTGCCGCCGTGCTGCCCGCTTGCTTCATCTGCTTCATCTTCTCAGCTGCTTGCTCCAGATTTTCGTCCTCCTCGGACTGCTTGCCCGTTTTGAGCAGCAGTGCCGCTACAGCGAAGGAAACTACCGTTGCCGTGATGACACCTGTGAAGATGGCAAGCATTCCACCCTTAGGCGCCATCGCGATATAAGCGAAAATACTTCCCGGCGACGGCGGAGCGACAAGTCCTGCGTTGAACAGGGAGAACGTGAACGTACCGGTTACACCGCCTGCGATAACGGCTAGAATCAATCGCGGATTCATCAGAATATACGGGAAATAAATCTCGTGAATACCGCCAAAGAAGTGAATGATAGCGGAGCCTGGCGCCGACAGTTTGGCGGAACCGCGGCCTACGAGCCAGTAAGCCAACAGGATGCCAAGTCCAGGTCCCGGGTTGGATTCGAGCATGAACAGAATCGATTTGCCGGTATTCGAAGCTTGCTCCAGCGCAATCGGGCTGAGCACGCCGTGGTTGATGGCATTGTTCAAGAACAAAACTTTCCCGGGTTCGATCAAGACGTTCGCAAGCGGCAACAACCCGGCATCGACCAAGAATTGAACCCCGGCGGCGAGCGCCTTGCTCACGACTTGAACGGCCGGGCCTACGACCGCGTAAGCGAGTACGGCCAGAATACCGCCGATAATACCGGATGAGAAGTTGTTGACGAGCATCTCAAAGCCGGATTTGATTTTGCCTTCGATTGATTTATCGAATTGCTTCAGCACCCAGGCTGCGAAAGGTCCGACGATCATCGCGCCCATGAACATCGGAATATCCGTCCCGATGACGACCCCCATCGTGGTTACAGCACCGATGACGCCGCCTCGCGTGCTGTGAATCATCGTCCCTCCCGTATACCCGATCAAGAGCGGCAGCAGGTACGTAATCATCGGTCCGACAAGTTTGGCCAAATATTCATTTGGAATCCAACCCGTCGGAATGAATAATGCGGTGATGAGCCCCCAGGCGATAAAGGCGCCGATATTCGGCATCACCATACCGCTTAGGAAACGTCCGAAACGCTGGACCTTCACGCGAGCTCCACCCGCTGACGGTTGGCTTTTTGAAGATAATGTATCCATTAGGATAACCTCCCATGAGCTTAATCATGATATTGTTTATGTACTTATGGTAATGCAAAAGCGCTTTCACGTTCAATCAAATCAAAATTCCTTTTCGTCATCATTATTGTTGACACTATTTTTCGCATACATTTTACTGCCATACATTTGGAATCCTATTGGAAAGGGCAGCAAGCCCGGGAAGGGATCGAAGCGGGTTTATCCAACCTCCGTACTCCGTACGCTTTTCGCCAAAGTAAAAGGCTACCGCCTGCAGTATCAAAAGATACCCGGGATAGCCTCGCGTTTAAAACAAACCTGTTTTGTATAATTGTTACTGCAGGATCAGCCTAGCGATACCTACTACATCGACAATGTCAATTACGCCATCATGATTGAAGTCGGCCGCTTTCGCCTCATTCCAATCGCTGCTACTCGATTTTTTGCCTAAATGCATCGCTGCTTTGCCCAGATCCCCGATATTCATAAATGTATCGTGATTGACATCTCCCGGTGCGAAGTCAGTGATGAACTGTTGGTTAAACGTTTGGATCGCTTGGTTTAACACATTCGCCGCATCATCCGACTGCTGTTGGGTAACCGCCGGGTTCGTGCCCACGCCAGCAGCCGTTTGGATAGCAGCCAGCAGCACGGCTTTGGAACCCGCTGCATATTGCCCGGCTTGCGTTCCTTCTACAGCACGATCATAGATGGTCTGTGCCAAGCTCAAGACTGTCTGCAGCGTTGTCTTATTAATAGCCGAATTCGTAACAGTCACCGCCAAATCGCTAAGCGGAGCATCCATTTTGTGCCCTCGTGCATTAGAAAGGGCTGCCTTGGTCAGTGCCAGGTTGGTCGCTGCGGAAGAGGCCAGCGGCTTCGCTTTCCAATTAAGCTTGAATAGCTCTCCGCTTGCGGTGATCGCCCCCGCTTCTCCTTCGCTGATCGCGATAATGCGAAGTTGACCCGGTACATCCTTCTTCATTTCAACCACGCTAAAGCCGGATTTCAATGCATCCACGGATACGAATTCAACCGCTTTCGCATCAAAGCTCAGCATAAGGTCTGCCGCATATATGGCGGAAGATGCCCCCTCCTTGACGTTCGTTAAACCGAAGTTAGTCGAAAATGCAGCTCCTGCTTGAACCGCTGCCGCTCCCGTCAGCGTCGTGTGAGGCACGTCGGTCGGAGGCGATGTCTGACCGCTGATCACGACATAAGTGGAACCTTGCATGCCGCTTCCGTCCACAGCTGTCGCCACCACTTTCACGATGCCGTCTGTATTCGCTGTCAGCCGTCCGCCTGCCGTAATCGCCGCTTTATCGGTCGCCGCAACACCATCGGCTTCCCAAACGCTCCATGCGACTTGACTGTTCGCTTCCGCCGGCAAGACAATCGCTTGCATTTGCAGCGTGGCGCCTTGAGTCATAATGGTATTCACGCCGCCAATGCCGCTTACGGAGATGGAAGTGATGGACGGCTGACCGTACACGGCATCCGTTACCGTTACATGGGCAACCGCCGGTATAGACGTGCCGCTAACTACACCATTCACGCTAAAGCTGCCGGCTGCCGCATACTTGGACGGGTCGATGTTTGCCCACTGCACCGCACGGTCAGCCGTTGTGTTATCGCTGAACGCGGCGGTGACAAGCGCCGGCAGGACAGGCGGAACGCCAACGACCGTCTTGACATTCACCGGTTTCAATGCCGTTATCACCGGCGCATCCTCGTTAGCAACAAGCGCTTGCGCTTCCCCAACGCGCAGGATTTGTTGATCGGTGTCCGCCTCGGCGACGAAAATCCGCTGTCCATTGTCCGCTTCGATGATGCCGTCCGCCGGGAAGGCGGTCCATCCGTTCAAGACCGAATCGCCCGCATGAATGGCAGACAGAACGTCGCTCCCGCCAACCTTCTTATACCAAAAGCGGTTCCCGTCAGCGGTCAAAGCCGGCAGCATAGCTTTCGTTTTGCCGTTATTCGCAAGCCCTGCCACGTCCGCGAACGTGACCGGCTGCTGCAAGGCAGGCGTCGGGTTGATGCAAAACTCTATTTTCCACTGCTGGTTCGTATTGCCATTCCAAGACCATTGCAGCACAGAGGAGCCAGCCGAAACATGCCCACCGCTATCGAGCACCATCCCGTTCGTACGGTTGACAATCTTGAAATACCCTCCGCTAAGATATACGATTTGCCATTGCTGGTTATTACTGCCCGTCCATGTCGTTTCCTTCACGGAAGCCCCTTGAGAAACGTTACCACCGCTGTCAATCGCCAATCCGTTATTACGGTTTTTAATCGCGAAGTACCCGTTATTCAGATCAATGAAATTCCATTGCAGATTGGGACTTGAATCCCATGTCCATTGCTTTACATCCGAACCGGGCGAAACCGATCCCCCACCGTCAAGCGCCAACCCGTCTGTATGATTCGTAAGCTTAAAGTTAGCAGCCGGATTATAGGACACCCTAATCGAAGATACCGTACCGTTATTAGACCTAAGATCGGCGTTATCACCCGTGAGCTTCCACGAGTTTCCGCTGAAATTGTCGCCTGTATACAGGGTAACGTTGTAACCGGCCGGAAGGCGAACCGATGAAATGCTGTCATTTGGAATTCCGGCACCCTGCATTTGAGCAAGCGTATAGCTGCCAACTCCAAGGAAACCGCTATTGCCTCCGTAATTGACACCGGTATAAAATTTCGGCACATTCGTGGAATTGAGTGCCGGAATCGGGCCGCTGAAGCTCAGCTTCACGACATAGGCCGGAGCTGAATACGGCTGCGAAGACGGCATGGTAATCTGGAGACCGTTGGTATCCTGCGTATAACCCGTTAGATTGATATAGGTTCCGGCAGTAGAACCAAGCAATTGTACGGAAGACAAGTTGCTCAAGTTTGCGTTATTGGCATTTAAGTTACTCAAATTCAGCGTTGCGCCATTCCCAGGCCAACCCATGACAATGCCGTAAAGGGCATTGCCCTCTTTATTCCGGGTGTACCGGATGTCTTGATTCGTACCGGCCGTCGGTGTCATATAGATGCCGCCACCCATCTTAGTCGGGCCTTCTCCATAGACATCCCAAGCACGCGTCGCATAAATCGATTCTCCGAAACGATTCAGCCAATCCCCCATGCCAAGCAAAATGTCTTTTTGCTCTTGCGGGATCGTACCGTCAGCCGTTGGAGCAATGTTCAACAGCATGCTGCCATTTTTGCTGACGCGATCGATCAAAGCATCCAGCACGGCTTTTGTGGAATAATACCCCATGTTATTTGTATAGCTCCAGCTTGTACTACTGACGCTATCGTCTGTCAGCCAATAATTGGTTTGCATATCCCCAGGGCCGCCACGTTCATAATCATAGACCTCGCCATTGTTGTCATATCCGTCTTTATAGGTAGCGACGACCTCTTTGTTCCACTCCATTGCTTTATTGTAATAATGGGAAAGGAATTTCAAGCGCTGCGTTTCGTCAACAGCCGAAAGATCGAAATCTTGCCACAGGATGTCCGGCTGATAGTTATCAACCACTTCCTCCAGCTTATCGTACCAGAGCTGATTCTCCTGGGCACGCGGCAGTTGACCGTATAATTTCTGCAAGCTGGGATCGGTTTGCTGAGGCGCGTCCTCATAAAACCCTGTATAGTTGTAAGCGTGATGCATCGCGAGTAAGAGCTTCAAGTTTTTGCTGCGGATAGCCGTTGAGAATTGGCTGACTAAATCTAATTTTGGTCCCAGCTTCACGGAGTTCCATTCGTTCACCTTGCTGTCCCACATCGAATAACCGTCGTGGTGCTCCGCAACTGGACCGGCGAATTTGGCTCCGGCATCAACAAACAATTGGGCCCAAGCTTCCGGATCGAAATTGCCGCCTTGAGAAGTCAGTTTCGGCGCAAATTCCTTCCAATTCCCGGCCAGATCTCTGGCACCGGTTAAGAAGTTACTATACGGCCAAGCGGACGTATCACCATATGTGGCATAGTGGTGCTGATTCTCGGGGCTGCCCGATTTATACATATTACGGGGATACCACTCGCTTCCGTATGCTGGAACACTGAAGGCCCCCCAATGAAAGTAGATGCCGAACTTGGCATCCCTGAACCAATCCGGTGCCGCATTATGCAGGTCGACTGACGGCCAGTTAGGCTCGTAAGCGGCAGCGGCTGCTTGAGCGGCAGAACCCGCAATCGGAGCAAACTGCGCTGCCATACAGGCAGCTGCGATCACGCAAGTTACAATTTTTGTTCCCAAGTATTTGATCATCATGTCCTCCAAATCGCACACAATAATGAATGCGCTTTCCAAAAGTTAAGCAGTTTCCATATTTCGGTAAGTTAACAAAGGGTTTATAGCCGATAGCGGTCCCTTTTTAAATCGAATCTCCTTGCAGATAAAAATCCGCAAAGGAGATTCCGTAGCTATTCCAAGATTAATCTAGCGATTATCACGACATCTTGCATGTTAATCTTGTTGTCATGATTGAGATCCGCTTTTTGTGCTTCATTCCAATCGCTGCTCTCTGGAGATTTCCCGTAATGTAAGGCGGCTAGGCCCAAGTCGCCAATATCGATGACGTTATCTCCGTTGATATCTTCCCGTGCGAAGACGGTGATCATCTGCTGATGAAACGATTGTATCGCTTGGTTTAAACGGTTAGCCGCTTCATCTAGCTGCTGTTGCGCAGCCGCCGGGTTCGCGCCTGCGGCAGAAGCGGCTTGGATAGCGGATAATAGCATCGCTTTGGAGCCAGCCGCATATTGTCCGGCTTGGGTTCCTTCCACCGCTCGGTCATAAATGGACTGCGCCGCATGGAGGACCGTTTGCAATGTTGTCTTATCTACCGTTACAGCCGCCGTAACAGAAACCGTCAGATTAGCCGGTGCAGCATCGAGCTTCTGCCCCAGCCCGTTTGAAACCGATACGTTCGTCAGCACCAGATTCGTGGTCGTGGACAGGCTATTCGGCTTCGCAATCCAATTGAATGTGAATATATCTCCACTTGTTGTTACCACTCCCGTATCGCCTTGGCTTACAGCTATTATCCGAACTTGGCCAGGTACGTCGGTATGGGTCTGAATCTCCGTAAATCCGGAAATCAATGGATCTACGGATACCAAGTCGATAGCGCCGGCGTCAAAAGCTAATGTAATATCCGCCGCATAAACCGCGGAATATACGCTGGCCGTTACGTTGTTTAAGCCGAAACGCGTCGAGAAGGCAGCACCCGCTTGAACCGCAGCCGGCCCCGTAAGCGTTGATTGCGGCACATCCGTCGGCAGTTCTATCTGACCGCTGATGATCATGTATTTGAATCCTTGAATGCCGCTGCCATCTGTAGCTGTCGCTACCACTTTTACAATCCCGTTCTTCTTCGCCGTGAGATAACCATTCGGATGGATGATTGCTTTATCTGTTAGAGTTACGCCATCTGTTTCATAGACCGTCCATGTCACAGACTTGTTCGTCGCATTGGCGGGGAGCACCGCAGCTTGGAATGCAAGGCTTCCGTCCTTCTCGGTAATCGTCGGCGCCGAACTTACGACAGCGATCGATTGTACGTTCACCTGCTGGTTTGCTGTAACCGTAACGTTTGCTACAGCCGGTATGACTGTCCCATTTATAGCCCCATTCACGATAAAACTGCCGGCTATTGCATACTGAGACGAATCTACCGGATCCCATTGAACCGGCTTATCCGCCGTTGTCCCATTGTTATACACAACTGTGACACGTGCAGGCAGAACCGGCGGAACACCCGTTGCCGTAACTGCGTTTACTGGCATAACGCCCGAAATCACCGGTGCCGCTGTTGCAACCGTCAGCTTCGCATCAGCCCAATCGCCGTGATCCTCGCTGTTTCCATTGCCGGAATCCGTAACTTCCAATATCAGCTCTCTATAACCTTTCACGTTCACCCTCACAAATTTGGCATGATCCGACTCTCTCAACACACTTCCGGCGTAAAGCGATTCGATCGTGTCATCGTTCTTCACGCCTGACACTTTAAATTGTATCGAGCCGTTGTTAGCTCCGCCGATCATTTCCTTATCTATGCCGATAAAGGCGGAAAAGGCTTCATAATTAGCTCCAGTAAGATCATACTTGATCGTTGAATTGGCATGAGTCCCAAGGCCTTTGGCAAACGGGAGATCCTCGTTCCCATTCTTCAATACAATCGCATTCCCGTCGATGCTCTTGTCTTTCTTAACCGTAGACCAACCCGAGGATGCGCTTAACCAGTTCAGATCGCTCAAATAATCAACTTCAGGCAATTCTTCCTTCTGTTCGGATTGGCCTTCCGCAACTCGAAACGTCGCATCGGCCCAGCTTGCATGATCCTCGCTGTTATCGTTATCGCTATTCGTAACAACAAGTTCCACGAGGCTTGCGCCAGCTACACGGACATCGACCGGTTTAGCCACGTCGGTAACCTTCATTACACCGCTCGCGAATTGCTCTACGCCGTCTACAAGCACCTTGAATTCCACATCGGCGTAAGACGGCGATTTGGCCATTTCTTGATCCACTCCGACAAGAGCAGTGAAGGATTCATAATTTTTATCGGAAATATCAAATATCACTCTTGAATCCGCATGCACGCCAAAACCTTTCCCATACGTTACGGCGCCGCTGCTTCCCATTAGTTTTATCGCATTTCCGTCGAGGCTTTTGTCCTTCTTAACGGTTGACCAGCCCGAGGATGCGCTTAACCAGTTCAGATCGCTCGCATAACGATCCACCAGTTCAAAGTTTAACGTGTACACTTCTTGTGTCGCCCCGCCGTTGGTCGTTGCTGTGATCGTCGTCGCGCCTGGCAAGCTGTCGGCGGGGTCGATGACCAACTGCACGTCTTCAGAGGCTTTGTCCGCTGTAACTATTGGAACTGCCAGATTTTTTTCTCTCAAAACAGTCAGCGTCGCCGTCCGATTCCCGGAATGAAGGCCATTGACCGGCACTCCGTTCACTCTCACATTTGTAATTAGAGAAGGCAGTCTTTCCACTTTCCATAGTTGGCTGTCGCTTCCGGTATACGTGTTTTGAACAACCGGATTTCCGTCAACTGCAGAATCGTTGCTGTTATCCAATGCCAACCGGCTGTTTACGCTTGTAATTTTGAAGTAGCCGTTACCAACAGGAGAGATGGCCCACTGCTGGTTTATAGTTGCAGGATCTGCGGCAGTTTCAGAATCTGTCCATTGAATGATTGGGGCTCCAGGCGATTTACTGGCGTTTATAACATCCATAACTCGTCCGCTTTGTTGATTGACAATCTTATATTTGCCCAAACCTAAATCATCGATTACCCATTGCTGATCGGCAGCACTCGATTGGGTTCGCCCGGCAACAGCCGCTCCATTCGCTGGCGAATTCCCAACTCCCAATGCTTTGCCGGTCGCTTTATTGACGATGCGATACAACGTGTTGACATCAAAGGAGTCAACACCCGTCCGGGTTGGAACTTCATTGGTGTAAGAGCCGACTGCCAGCTCGGCTGCAGCTGCGAATTCGCCAACGGCCGAATTCACTTCCATTTTGAAAAAGCGTGCTGTTTGCGAGGGGAAGGTCACACGTTTCATGGTCTTGTCCCCATCCCAGGTGCCGCTTATAACCGAAGTGAAGTTCGTACCGTCTTGGCTTGCGTATAGGGTATAGGAAGTAATCATACCTTGTGTTAAATTTTGCGAAGGCAAGTAATTCAGCATATTAATGTTGTTGTATGTGTAACCCAAATCCAGCGTAATGGATTGCGGCAGAGATGTGTCGGTTTGCCAAACCGTCTCCACGTAAGTGTTTACATAATCCAAAAGGCCATCAATCGCATTACCCGCGTTCCCGCTAGTAGCCGTTGCTGAATGAGCTGTAATCGGGTGGTCCATCACGATTGGCTGCTGCGGGAGTGGAGGGCGAGATTCATTAGGCGACCATGCTTGTCCGATCTCCGCCAACCGATTTACTACGTTAGCATCCAACTCCCCGTCCGGGTTCGGTGAAACGTTGACCAAAAAGTTCGTATAACGCGGTTCCAAATAACCTAGATGATTCTCCACAATATGCTCAACGCTTGCCGGCTCTGTATTCTTCATCCAATCGTGCCAGAACCATTGACTGGAAACGAGCGGCATGCCCTGGTTAGCGGCATACGTATTGTTGGAAGGTGCCCAAACGCCTTTAGGTTCTTCAAAATAAATGATGTCCTCTTCCCACGGCTGCGTTTGTCCATTGTGATCCACAATAAGAATATTAGGCTGCAGATGCTTTATCCATTCGCGAATTTCTTGGTATGGAACTTCATTATGACCCATCTCCCAGGCCCAGCCGTCGATGATCAGTACCGGAATTTCGCCGTAATTCGTCAGCAGCTCTGTTAGCTGCCCTTTGATAAATTCGATATCCGCCCTGCTGACGGAACCTTTCTGGATACCTTGCTGGCGATCCCAAATGGAGAAGTATAGCCCCGGCAAAATTCCTTGAGCACGCATGGAATCGACATATTGCCTTACGATATCATGCTTGTAGGAGCTCTTCATCACGTTGTAATCGCCATATTGGGTTGGCCACAGGGCAAATCCGTCATGGTGCTTGGTCGTTAGAACGGAATATTTAATGCCTGCGGATTTGGCGGCTTGCGCCCATTGGTCCGTATTCACATGCTCAGGATTAAAAGAAAGCGGATCTTGTCCTGGCGTTACCCATTCCTGATCGTGATAGGTTCCCATGTTATAGTGGATAAACATGCCAAACCTGAGATCCACATAGTTTTTCTGATTCGTATAAATATCATTCACAACGGGGTTTGCTGTGATTTGACTATTTGTACTCGCAACAACAGGGGCCACGGAGACAAAAATAAGCATAAATATAAGTCCTAGGCATGTTGAAATCTTCTTACACAAATAACTCCCCTCCTTTACTCTCCTTGCACTTGCTCCTGCTTCGTCCGCCGCCGGCTGCCGGTACCATAGAGACAGCCTATGTTCAGGTGCGGAAGCTGTCTCTGTGGCTATTGGTCTAATTGATCAATTTCACATATTGCAGCATGCGCTTGATCATGACAGCCGCCTCAGCGCGGGTTGCTGCATCTTGCGGAGCAAACTCAGTTTCCGTTTTGCCTTGAATCAATCCTTTGGCAGCTGCTTCGGCAATCGCGTTGCGCGCATAGTCGGAAATCCGGCCTTGATCAGCGAAAGGAGCCTGCATGGCTGCTTCGGATTTCTTCTCTCCTTGCACGAGTGCGATCGCTTTCATCATCATCACGACCATCTGCTCTCTTGTAATCTGTGCATCGGGGTTGAATTTGCCTTCACCCACACCTTGAACCAAGCCGTACTTCGCTGCTGTATGGACTTCCGAAGCATACCACTCGGATGCGGGAACATCGGTAAATACGTGCTGAACGGATTCCGCCGACAACCCGAGTCCTCTTACCAGTAAGGCGGCAAACTGAGCGCGGGTGACTTGCATTTCAGGCGTATACGTGCGGTCCGATGTTCCGGCGATAATCAATTTCGAAGCTAGCAGCTCCACATCTTTCTGCGCCCAGTGACCGGCCATATCGTTAAACGTTTGCTTGTTATGAACGACGGCGTACATACTGTTCGTATTTCGGGTCACCTTCACTTCCGTTTGGCCGTTTGTCACGGTAAACGTGGAAGGTACGAATTTCATTTCTCCCGTAACCGGGTCGTACACAACCGCCGTCGCAGCCGAAGAATCTTGAATCACATCATCAACACGGATGACGCGTGACACAAAGCTGCTGCCGAAGCTATGAATTTCCACTTCCTTATCGCGGGTCTTCAGAATCACTTTATAATCGATGATATCGCTCACTCTCGCCATGCCTTTCTCGGAGAGGGATTGGTCGAATTGCGTTTCATGCTGCGATTTGGCTTTATCCAAACGAATGATCAGCGTCGCGCCTTCCGTACCAGCCGCACTCGCAAATGCCGCTTGGTTCAGAATGGACATCGGAAGTTCATAAGTGCCTAAGTGGCTTCGTACAGTTAGAACCGTATCTTTATGATCTTTGAAGCTGTCGTATAACGTTGGCAGCGGCAGTTGCAGCGCATTCAAGGCGTGCTCACCTGGAATCTCAAAGTTTAAAACGGTGCTGCCGCTCGCTGCCTGCAGATCCGTTAATTTTTGCGCCAGACGTTTGCTGTCGATAACCGCCGTTACGGATGTTTGGCCGTCTTGTGCCGTTTCAATCCGGAGCTCCGATTCTTGCGGAACATAGAGATTCGGATCTTCTTTCGTTGGTGAAGCCGGTGAGCCTCCTCCCCGGTCTGTTCCAGCTCCAGTCCCGTCAATCTGAATGGCATTTTGCGCATTTACATTCCAACTAGAAGCTAGTGATTGCGATGTGACGGTTGTCATCTGTTTCAAGGTGACGTTAGCTTGTCCGCTTGTCTTAGCCTTGAAAATCAGTGTACAGATAGCTAGATCTCCGGTTTCCCCCGGTTTATTCCCTATTTTCGTAAAAGCAAATGTGGCTTGATTCCCCGAATTTTGTGCAATCTTATACCCTTCGAAAGAACCGTTCGATTGCTCTTTATCGAATTCCAGCCGATCGGCATCATACGTCAGGACCACCTCGTAACCGTATAAATCCGTCACATGATTGCCGTGAATCGTAACGGCGACATCGTCACCGACCTTCACTTGGGAAGCACTGACAGTAAACGACGGAACTCCAGCCCCTAAAGCCATGCCGATTGGGATAACAGTGAATAAGAGCATTATGGCAATGAAAAACAACCCTGTTTTGCGTATCATGGGGCACACTCCTTTTTGAACAACATGATTAGATGGGAAGAGAAAGGATTGCCCCTTTCACTTCCCTTTCCATTTATTGCATGATGAGCTTAGCGATATCTACTACATCGATAATGTCAATGATGCCATTGTGATTGAAGTCAGCCTTCTTCGCCTCGTTCCAATCGCTGCTTTCCGTCGTTTTTCCGTAATGCTGCGCTGCGCTGCCCAAGTCCCCAATATTGATCACATGATCTTCATTGACATCGCCCGGTGCGAAGACAGTGATGATCTGTCGGTTAAAGGTTTGAATCGCATGGTTTAACACATTCGCCGCATCATCCGACTGCTGCTGGGTAACCGCCGGGTTCGCGTTTACGGCAGCTGCCGTTTGGATCGCAGCCAACAGCACTGTCTTGGAACCTGCTGCATATTCCCCGGCTTGCGTTCCTTCCACAGCGCGATCATAGATAGACTGCGCCAAACCCAAGACCGTCTGTAAAGTTGTCTTGTTAACGGTCGTAACCGTAACAGTTACCGCCAGATTAGTAAGCTGAGCATCCATCTGTTGCCCCTGTCCATTAGAAAGAGCTGCATTGGTCAGTGCCAGGTTGATCGCAGCGGAAGAAGCCAGCGGCTTCGCTTTCCAATTGATCCTGAATACATCTCCGCTTGCGGCGATCGCCCCCGCTTCACCTTCGCTAATCGCGATAATGCGAACTTGACCCGGTACATCCTTCTTCGTTTCAACCACGCTAAAGCCGGATATCAATGCATCTACGGATACGAATTCAACCGTATTCGCATCATAGCTGAACGTAATATCAGCCGCATATACGGCGGAAGTTGCGCTGTTCGTGACGTTCGTTAAACCGAAAATGGTCGAGAATGCAGCTCCTGCTTGAACCGCCGCAGCTCCCGTCAGCGCCGTGCGAGGCACCTCGGTCGGAGCCGTTGTCTGACCGCTGATCATGACATAATTGGAACCTTGCATGCTGCTTCCGTCTACAGCTGTCGCCACCACTTTCACGATGCCGTCTTTAGCCGCCGTCAGCAATCCGCCGTCTGTGATCACCGCTTTATCGGTTGCCGTAACCCCATCGGCTTCCCAAACGCTCCATGTGACTTGATCGTTGGCGTCCGCCGGCAAGACAGTCGCCTGCATTTGCAGTGTGCCGCCCTGACTTGCGATTGCAATCGCACCGCCTGCGCCGCTTACGGAGATGGAAGTAACCGAATGACCGTAAACGGCGTCTGTTACCGTTACATGGGCAACAGCCGATATAGCCGTTCCGCTTACAGCACCGTTCACGCTAAAGTTTCCGGCTGCCGCATACTTGGACGGATGAACCGCATCCCAAGTAACGGGCTCCTGAGCTGTCGTCGCATCCTTGTAAGTCACGGTTACGGTGCCAGGCAGTATTGGCGCAGAATAGGTAACGGTAGACACAGTTACCGGCAATACGCCAGTAATCACAGGTGCTGCTTGCTCCCACTTCGCGTACAGCGTCATATCGTTGGCTGGGATCGTATTCACACTGAAATCCCAGGCGAGCGTCAGCGCTTCGTCTTGATACCAACCCGCGAACGTAAACCCGTTCTTCGTTGGAGCTTCAGGCGCTGCGATCTTCGAACCCTGTACAGCTCCGTACACGGAACGAACCACACTGCCTCCGCTGCTGTTGAAGCTCACCGTCGTGCCTGTTTTGAAAACGGAGAAATTCCACTCCTTGTTCCATCTTGCGGCAATCGTGCGATTCGCCGTATTCACTTCGAACGGAAGCCAGACATACCTGGAGTCCTTCAGATCGTTAGGGTACCAGCGATCGGCCATGAAGATGAATTTGTTCGGCACGACATCGCCATTGCCATCCCGATAAGGCAGGACATACGTACTTTGGCTATCATGGGTTGTGTGCTTCCAGTCATCCACAAACGGATCGCCTTTATGTTCCCATGGGCCGAATACGCCATTTGTCGATACATGATATTCCGCTTGGTTCGGGTCCCAACCCGTCAATCCAGATGTAATCATGTAATAGACACCATCCTGCTTGAACATCGTCGGCGCTTCTCGGTTCCACGAGAAGGCTCTCACATATTGAACGCCTTCGACGGAGTTCCCGTTCGCATCCGTGGCCGGACCCGTGTAGTCGTCATTCAACATCATGATAACGGTCGTGTGGTTCCCTTCGGATGCATAAATCAGATAGGCCTTGTCATGCGTGGCATCATTGCCGTCATCGTCTACATAAAGCGTCATGTCGCGCAGCATGCCTTCGCCTTCACCGCCGCCCCATCCATTATTCGGCAATCGGAACGTGCCGAGATACTTGAATGGACCCGCCGGCGAATCGCTGATCGCAACGCCGCCTTCCGCCGTCCAATACTTGCCGGCGATCGGTCCGTCTTGATGCCACCACATCACATATTTGTCCGTTTGCTTGTTGTAGACGACCTTCGGACGTTCGACAACTTTATCCCAGTTGAATTCTTTATACATCGCTTGCTTCTCTGCATTCGTAATGTCCGCGTACAATGCGTTAAGCTCGGCAATGCGTTCGGGTGAATTATGTTTGCTTAACGAATTAACCGGCGATTTCATCGAACCTGTGTAATCGCCATTTCGATCCGTTATATGGACTACACGATTCGGATCGAATGGAACTCCGCTATTCGTGTAAGTCTCCGAATTCTCATCCAAGTACATGGGCAGGTTGCCGGCAGGTAACACATTTTCGCCAAGTTGCGGGTTATTGAAGACCGGCAGCACAATCCCTTCATTTTTCCAATTGTACAGATCTGTAGAAGAGTACGCGTGAACGCCAGTTACCGGGACATAGCCTGAGCCAACATTATTCTCCGATTTGTCTTCGCCATACCAGTAGTACGTTTTGTCCTTCTCGTTGTAAAGAATTCCTCCGCCATGAGCCTGGATTGGAACGCCGTCTCCGTCCAGCCACACCTCACCGCTTTTAATGGAAGCTGTTTTACCTACACTCTGATATAAAATGAATAAATCCTGCACAATTTTTGTGTAATATGGAATGCTTTCCTCCGTTAATTCGCTCAGCGTCCCGATCTTGGCAATTTGACTTTCAATCGCCCCTGCTACCTTCGGGCTAATACTAGACGCTGTCCGCAATTGCGCAATGGCATTATCCAAACTGCTTGTATCGAAAGCAGCTGCTTGTTTCTGACTGACCGAAATTTCTGCCGCAGTCAGCGTATTGCCTTCACCGCCCGTTGTAACCGCCTGAACCGCAATGTACCTGGCTGCATGAGATTTGAACGTTGCCGATTGTACGCTCGAACTGGTTGAGTCCCAAGCGCCGTTTGCGGCAAACGTGAAATGCCGGTCCAGATACGCTTGCGTCCCGTCGGCAGGCGTCCCCGTCAAGTCTGCCGCATTGCTGTAATAAATTTTGAATTGCTTTAGTCTGCCGTTCGCCTTGTCTTGCCTTGGCGTAATCGTAACATTCCCAATGTCAGGCTTGCTCCGGCCCAAATCGATGATAAAATAATCGCCGGATCTGTATGTTCTTCCGTCGGAGTCCCAGTTGGATTCATAGAAGGTTGAACGATTGTTGTCCAGCATGAGATTGGATGGATTCGTTCCGTACGCTTCCGGCGCATAAAAAATTTGAATAGCTTCAACTTGCTGCACAGCAGTTTGAACTCCTGCGATTTCAGCCGTAATTTGACCTGTCATTTTCACAATCTCTTCTCGCGTGGCTGCCGCATTAACCAGCAGCGCCGAAGCTTGGGTAAGAAGCGTTTCCAGTTGCTCCAAGTAGGAAGGATCCTTCGTAAAGCCGGTCTTAAAGGCATTCGCTGCTGACACCGCCTCTGTAAGGCTGGACTTATCAACGGTATAGCCCGCCTTGTTCAAAATCTGGATCTCTGCAGCCGATCCATACTGCTTGCCTGCATCGCTTCTGGAAGCAAGTGCAGTAAATTTAACATAGGAAGCGCCCCGGGCATTGAAGGTAGCCGTTTTCTCGTTGTGATTCGCTTCCCAAGTTCCCTCCGCAGCTTTGGTGAATGTCGTGCCGTCCGTACTGACGGAAATTTCATATTGGGTGACGATGCCGTTCCAATCCCCATCCTGACGCGGCACATATCGCAGCTTATACACACCGTCATAGGTCTTGCCAAGGTTGTAGGTGATCGAATGCGGAAGTGCCGAGTAAGATCCGTCGTAGGCTGTGTGCCATTTCGTTCCGGTATCCCCGTCGATCGTTTGGTCCGGTCCTTCGCCCGGTGCGGAGCTGTCTGACTCCGCCGTCATCTCGCTTTGCGGGATAAGACCCGTTTGAACGAAGCCGGCATGAAGGTTATACTCCGCGATAATTCGGTCCGTCGTTTTGGCGATATCTTCCTGAGTGACGTAATCCTTATCTCTAACCGTTATGCCTTCCTGAATTAACGCTTGCAGGGCAGATAAGCCTGGCTGTTCAGTCAGTAAAGCTTCAGCATTCGTAATTGCTTCGCTCAGATTCGCTTTATCAACGGTATAGCCCGGCTTTCTCAAAATGTGTATCTCGGCAGCCGAGCCGTATTGTGTGCCGGAACCATCATTCGATTGCGTCACTGTAAACTTCACATGTGTAGCGCTTACTGCGGAGAATGTTGCCGTTTTTTCCGTTTTGTCGTTGCTCCATGTCCCTTCGGCAACCTTCGAGAAATTCGCTCCATCTGTGCTTACTGCAACTTCATACTTGGTTGCAACACCATTGAAGCTGCCATCTTGCCTTGGCAAGTACTTCAATTGGTAAACATCGTTATAGGAACCGCCTAAGTTATAGGTGATGGAATGCGGTGCCGGTGCCGGTGTGCCAGACCAAGCCGAGTGCCAATTCGTTGCGGTATTGCCATCCAACGTTCTTTCCGGTCCTTCCCCCGAGGCTGAGTTGCTTGCCGTCGCCGTCATCCCGCTTTGCGGAATGACCGTGCTGTCGGTATAGGACGCTCCGTCGATAACGAACGTTGTAATCGATTTCGCATCGACAGTTGTGTTCAACGTTTTATTCGTTATGGAAACGCTTTCACGTTGACTCACATTCTCCAACGCTGAGGAGACATATGCCGCAGCTTGCCCTGTGATCTCATCAAATTGTGACATGTCCAAGGAAATAGGCTGGCTGGTCGTATTCGGATTTCTATACACCACATAGATTTTATTATGGGCAGGATCAAAGGCCGCCAGCGTATTGTCATCGTTATCTCCAATAAATCTGGAGCCTTGCGGGATAAATCGGCTGAATTGCGCCATTGCGTAATATTTTTTCCCATACCACCAGTCTTGCGTATCGAAATCGGCATGGAGGAGACCCCAGTTCATGTCTTCCTTCTGCATGTTTTTCTCGCTCTCGATCGCCTGCCATATGACCCAGGCTTTCGGCTCAAGCCACGTAATATCCGTCATAATTCTTTCAGCCAATGCGAGTGCAGGTTCAAAATCATCGTGATCGTGCGCAATGCCGGACGGTCCCAAATCAACCTCAGACATCCATAACGGCTTGCCTGCCGTCTTGGCTGCATCTCTAACCAAATGACGATTAGAGCCGCTATACGTATGTGTATTCATTTGCCCGACATTCGCCTTCGTAACCGCATCATACGAATTCCAATTGCTTACGAACGTATCCACGTTGGTCTCATCCATAGCGGAAATTTTAACGTTTTGCAGTCCTTTCTCATCCAGCTTGGCGCGAGCCGCATTGATCATCTTGGCCTGCGAGTCAGTGTCCCAGTGAGAGCCTTCTTGACCGCCGCCAAATCCCCAATAGTCCGTATTCGGTTCATTCATCGGCGAAAGACTGTTGAAAGTGATGCCCCAGTTATCTTTAAAATGCTCTACCACTTCTGCCAGATAATTAGCAAAGTTATTATATTCATCCGACTTCAAGTTGTCTTTCCATTTATCCGTATTTCCAGTCGTACTTCCGCTGACCGTCATATAATAGGGAGGTGAATTGGAAAAGGCTTCAAATAAATTAGCGCCACGTTCTTTGGCAGCCTGAAGCCACCAACGCTGATTCGCATCTTGCGTCCAGTCGAACACTCCGGCCGAGGGCGAGAACCCTGGAACTTCCCCTCCTTGGCGCATCGTCTCGTAAGCCGGATTTTCACCGCCGCCAATGTTATACCTGACAATATTGAAATTCAATCCTTGCGGCGAGTAAAGCGCATCAGCCAATGCATTTCTTTTTGCATCGTTAAAGCCGCCCGTTACATTTCCGAACCACGCTAATGACGTCCCCCAGCCGTCCCACGCTTGCTGCATATGGCCAGGGTCTAACTGAATTGTTGTCGCGGCGCTCGCTTGTCCCGGTGTTAAACCGTAAACCGCAGGCGAAACGATCGTTAATGCAAGGAAAGAAGCACATACCTTTTTCCCAATCTTTGCAGTCATATCTACAACTCCTATCTGGGATACTTCGTTGCCAAAAACCAGTTATTGGAAACGCTTACCGTTGAGTCTAAAAAAACAGAAACTGATTCTCATCAATTTCCTAAGTGTTGGAGAGTGGATGATCGCTCATCCCCCCTCCAATTATCTTGCACCTTACTTGCTAGCTCTCGCTTTGGTCCATTTATCGTTCAGATCCTTCGCGATGCTATCCACCGCCTTGCCGCCCATCATATCTTGGCCAAGCTTCTTCCAATCCAATTGAATCGAATTCACGTACTTATTGAAATTCTCTCCGCCTGGACGGTAGTTGAACTCTTCAACTTTGTTCGCTTTGTAGAAGTCGTTCAAGAATGGAACATCCGCTTTGACGCCTTCCATCACGGAGTTCGCTTGCTTCTTATTCACGTAGAAGGAATAGGCATCCGAGGAGAACATCCACTCTTGGAATTTCTTGGCTGCTTCGACGTTCTTCGATTTGTTGTTAATACCGAAGAAGTTATCCGTGAACGTCATGACTTTCAGCGGCTCAGTCACCGAATGACGCGTAGGCAGCGGGAATGCCGCCAAGTCATCCGTGTTGCCTACTTTGGATTTGTATTGCGGCAAATACCAAAGACCTGCGGCAATGACAGCAGCTTTTTTCGCTTCAAACAATCCTGTTGCCTGATCATTGCTCAATCCAAGCGGATCCGCTCCCATGACTTTGGCGTCATACAAAGTTTGAATATCCGTGTAAGCTTTGTAGAACGGCGTGCCTTTCTCAAATGGTTTGTCCATGCCGGCAATTTGGTCATAATAGTTCTCGTCGCCAGACGCCAGCAGCGGCATGAATTCATTGAACGGATAGTTCGGCCACGAGTCCTTACCGCCCATTGCATACGGCTGATATTTCCCGCTCTTCTTAATCTCCGTTAATACGCTGACGAACTGCTCCCATGTCGTCGGAACGCTTAAACCTAACTCTTTGAAGACACTCGGATGATAGTAGACAAGTTCAGGGAAAGAAATAACCGGAAGCGCTAGAACTTTGCCGTCTACGGCGAACTGCTTGGCTTTCGTATTCTTCGCGGTGACGCTCAAATCATCGAGAGGCAGCAGCTCCGCTTTGAAATCATTGATAAAATTCGGCTTCAGCTCGATAATGTCCGGCAGCTCGTTCGCCGCTAATCTGACTTTCATCGCTTGCAGATAGTCGCCGTCGCTCTTGAAAGTTTCCACTTCCATCTTGACGTTCGGCATGACATTGGAGAACTCTTTGACTTTCTTCGTCCAGCTGTCGAGGAACTCGCTGTCGCTGTCCCACATCGCCAGCTTCAATGTAACTTCATTCCCTTTGCTTCCGCTTGCCGGTGCCGGCGCAGCGGATGATAAGCTGCCGGGCGTTGCCGAATTCCCGCTGCATCCTGCCAAACCGAACGTCAATGCTATCGATAGAACGGATGTTACAAGTCTTCTTTTCATCTTCGATCTTAACCCCCCAAGATTACGTAAGTGATTTACACTTTTATGATACAAAACGCAGAATACGCTTTCATTGATATATTTGGTTATTACCTTGATATATTTTGGGTTCAGTCTTTTTTCCGCAGCGCATGCTCCCGGTATTTCTGAGGGCTCATTCCTCTATATTTTTTAAACACTCGGCTGAAATGCTCGGGGTTCTCATAGCCGATCTTGACGGCGATCTCGTACATTTTCATCTCGGTTTCCATGAGTCTCGTGGCTTCATTGATGCGCAGCTTGGTCACATATTCGATGAAATGCTCCCCCGTTTCTTTCACAAACTGTTTACTCAGATGGCTCTCCGTCACTTGCGCCCATTCACTGACTTGTCCAAGCGTAATTGCCGAGCAATAGTTTTTCTCGACGTACCGCTTGACCCTTTCCACCAGCCGCTGCGGGTTCTCCTCCCGCAGGTTATCCGGATGGAGTAAATCGGCCAGACGAAACACAAGCTTCTCAATCCACTCGTGTAAATCCACCCGGAAATTGAATTGTTCCACAATCTCATAGGGTCTTCGCCGGGTTTCGATGACATGCGTCCAATTCATCGCTTTGGCATGAAGCAGCGCGCCGATATTCCAAATCAGCTCTTCGTAGACCGGAAGCGAGCTCTCCAATGTAACGTTCGACTGTTCGCCTAACTGCTTCAAACCGGCGTACAGCTGTTCCTGCCATTGAACGTCACCCTTCTCCATCTGCTGCAGCATATTCGTATAATCCCACGGAACGAGCGGTTCTGGCCTCAGAGCCTTCTGCGTCTCCGGATAATAAATGCGTCCCGGCCCTTCCGAGAAACGAAGGCTGGCCAAGCTTCTAGCTTGACCATATCTCAGATGCCAGCTTCTCCAATCGCTGCAAGCATCCGCGACCCCAACGGACAGCGTTACGTTCAAATAGTTTTTCACCGTATTCCGCAAGGAATCCAGAAGCTCCATCACCGTCCCGCGCACGTGCAAATAACTGGTCGCCGACTCAAAACATAACAGCAGGACGACCTCCTCTTCATGAACTTGAATCAGTTCATAAGGATGTTTTACGACACCCATCCCTTGCTTAATCACGCGAACCAAATGTCCCTTGCTCTCCTCCCCGGCAAAGGCAAGTTCACTTCCTGCCGGAGATGGCTTGTCCGGCAGCAACGATACGAGAACATGTTGATAGTTCGCGTAGTTCGACACCCATTTCTGGAAGGAAGCATCCTGCACGGAGTTAAAGCTGTACAGATAATCTTTGTCGAGTAACAGCCCTCGGAGCCATGCATCCCGCTGCCTCCTGTTGGCTTCGTCCTGTTCGTTGCCATTGCCCGGATCCATCGTTCTGACTTTCAATTGATCGACAACCTGCCGAACGACCGGCATAATATGCTCCGGATCCAGATCCGCTTTCATGATGTAGTCCACAGCTCCCAGCACGAACGCTTTCCTCACGAAATCAAAATCGGAGTACGCGCTTAACACGATGCTTAAAGGCGGATTCGCCAGATTCGCCTCCTGCAGCTTGGATAACAAGGTGTTCCCATCCATCCGCGGCATACTCATATCCACGATCATGATATCAATGTCTTGTTTCTCCGCTATGCGCTCCCATGCCTCAAGTCCGTCCGCGGCTTCCCCGACAACCTCGCATTCCAGGTCCTCCCACGGAATAATCGCCCCCAGCGCCAGTCTGACCAAAGGCTCGTCATCGACGATCATCACTCTATACATGAACTCATCTCCGCTCTTTCGATTGTTGATCAGGATTGCTTGCCAGAAGCGGTAACGTCACAATAACCACCGTTCCGACCTCCAGCTCGCTGTGAATGGTCAAGCCGTACGGCTCCCCGTAATTTAAACGGATCCGGTCGTTGACATTCGCTATGCCGATACCGCATAACGACTCCACCTTTTTCTCTTGAAGCAGCGTTCCCCTTGTCCGCTGTTCCATCCCTTTGCCGTTGTCCGTAATCGTAATCACGAGCTGATCCAGCTGTTTTTCACATTTTATTTTGACAATCCCCATCGCCTCCTTGCCATAGAACCCATGAATAATCGCATTCTCCACAATCGGCTGAAGAAGCAGCTTCAGAATGTAGGCTTCCGTCACACGCTCATCGATGTCATATTCCACTTTAAAACGGTCCCCGTAGCGGACTTTCATAATATGAATGTACTTCTCCAGACTTTGCATCTCATCAAATACTTGGATATACGATCCGCCCCGGTGAAAGGTAGATGAAAGCAATTTGATCAGCGAATCCGTCATTTCCACCAAGTTCGTCGCTTTCGCCAGCATAGCCATGATTTTGATCGCATTCAGCGTATTCACTAAGAAATGAGGATTGATTTGCGATTGAAGCGCATCGAGTTCCGCGCGGTTTTTTAATTGTTCTTGCTCCCGCTTCTCGACAATCAGTTCCTTCATGCGCATCGTCATATTCTGAAACGTTTTGCCCAGCGAGTAAATCTCAAGCGGACCGGAAAGCTCCAGATCGATATTGAACGACCCGCTCTTCATCTTATTCATTTGCAGAATCAAAGACTTGATTGGACCAACGATACTCCTGACAAGGAAAAATGACACAAGGAGAAAGATGACCAGGCCTGCCGCAGACACGCCCATAATAAACTTGTAGATTTGCTTAACCTCTGCCGTCATCTGGTCATACGGCGTCACATAGATGATCTTCCATTCCGTGCGTTCCATGGTGAGGAACGTGACAAACATCTCTTCCCCATTCACGACCGTCCTAAAGTTGCCGTTCTTCTTATCTTGAGCTTGCCCGACCGTTTGCTTCTCGATGCTTTGCATCTTATCGGCGCTTGTATCCAGCATGATGTTCCCGTCTCCATCCAGGACGATGAAGCTCCCGTTCTGGTTGGACGACGATTCCGCCAGATTCTCGAACGATTTGGCCTGTATGACAAAATAGATCATTTCCACATCGTTAAATGAACTGGCATACTTCGGAGCTATGGCAGCAGATAAAATATATTTATCATTGGACTCAATGAGCTTATTCTCTTCGGAACCGAACAATAGGACCCTGCCTTGATTCTGCAGCGCTTTCTTGTAAAGGGGTGTTGCCTTCAACAGCTCTTCGTTAACCCGTGTGTTGATATTATGAAAGTGGGTGCCTTCAAAGAAATAGGCGTCTCCGTCGCGATAGACGAACATCGCGGAAACGACGTCAGGCATATCATGCAAATAATTTTTCAATTGATTCTCTAGTTGGATGGAATAGTTGAATAAAGTGTTGGAATCTGCACTGCGGTGAAAGGAAGTGGCAAGGGATATGACATTGCTGTCCGTGGCAATAGCAGCCACCGTGCGGATGTATCTGCTCTTCTCCTGATCGATGGAGTAAGAGACTTGTTCGAGGGTTTGCATCGTGCGCGAGGTAATATTCGTCAGCAAAATATCGGTATAGGCTCGCAACGATAACGAGGCTACCAATACGATCGGCATCACAATTACACAAAAGAACATCACATAGAGGATCGAGGTGATCGGCCATCTCTTCCTGAATATACGCATCACTGTGCCCCCATTTCAAGATACGATGCAACACACACACACACAATGCTGAATGTTGAAATATTCCCTTAACTAATGGGAGTACGGGGAGATCCGATGGCTTCATTCATCAAGATTCGACATGAACTACCGCCATTTTAAGGTGAACCGCCAATCTTCGTCAACACCGAGTTTGCTTCCATGCGCTCCCTGTCTGAGGAAGGGTACAACTAATTGTAGAGACTTTGGTCGCGCTTTCACATGATCTTTTTTGTGGTTGGAGTTGATATATTTTGTTGCGGGGCCGCGCGTTCGGCTCGGGGACCAAGCAAAGCCTTTTACGCAGCATGCCCTCCGGCCGGCTAACGGACACAGCGGTCCTTATTCGCGGATCCCGGGCCGCTTCCACCTTCTAACGGACACCAGCGCCACTATTTGCGCTTATTTGCCCGATTTCTCCCCGAAATCCGGCAAATAAGCGCTGTGGTGTCCGTTAGCTCCGTATTGCGGCGGTTTCCGCGCAATTAGCGGCTTCTGTGTCCGTTAGCTCCGCCCGCGGGGCCACGCGTCCGGCTCGCTGGTCTGCTCGCCGGCCGGGCGCAGAGCCCTTTGCGTGGCATGCCCTCCGGCCGGCTAACGGACACAGCGGTCCTTATTCGCGGATTCCGGGCCGCTTCCACCTTCTAACGGACACCAGCGCCGCTATTTGCGCTTTCCAGCCCGATTTCGCCCCGAAATCCGGCAAATAAGCGCTCTGGTG
>NZ_JAVDUS010000027.1:0-110639 GCF_031456485.1 Bacillus sp. 3255 | reverse complement strand
GAGCCCGCGCCCGGCGAGACACGGCGGCGGCGAAGCGCCGACTCGGCCGAGTCGCATGCTGGCGGCGCCACGGCGAAGACCGGCCGGAGTCCAGGCGCCTCGGCCCAGCCCCCGGCTCCGGCTAACGGACACAGCGGCGCTTATTCGCCGTTTTGGGCCCGCCTCGCGGCGCTAACGGACACACATGACGCTATTTGCGCATTTTCGGCGAGATTTCGCCTGGAAATCGGCAAATAAGCGCGCTGATGTCCGTTAGATTGCCGACGGGGCCGTAGCCGCCGAAATAACGGCCGTGGTGTCCGTTAGCGAGCCCGCGCCCGGCGAGACACGGCGGCGGCGAAGCGCCGACTCGGCCGAGTCGCATGCTGGCGGCGCCACGGCGAAGACCGGCCGGAGTCCAGGAGCCTCGGCCCAGCCCCCGGCTCCGGCTAACGGACACAGCGGCGCTTATTCGCCGTTTTGGGCCCGCCTCGCGGCGCCAACGGACACACATGACGCTATTTGCGCATTTTCGGCGAGATTTCGCCTGGAAATCGGCAAATAAGCGCGCTGGTGTCCGTTAGATTGCCGACGGGGCCGTAGCCGCCGAAATAACGGCCGTGGTGTCCGTTAGCGAGCCCGCGCCCGGCGAGTCCCGTCTCCGACCATGCCGCCTGCACGGCCGAGTCGCACGCTGGCGGCGCCAACGCCAGCCGCGCATGCGGTCCACGGCGGACGCACTCGCCGCTGCGCCAACCGCCGACGCCTTGCCGGCGAGCGCAAAAAAAACCGCCAATTCCCCTTGTCTCCAAGAAGGCGCTGGCGGCTTAATCTTTTTATTTGATCAAATCTTCGACAAATTTAGGAAGAACGAACGCTGCTTTGTGCAGGCGTGCCGTGTAATACTTCGTCGGGAACTCCGGAATGGAAGCTTCCTCGACTTGCAGCGGATCGTGCTTTTTGCTGCCCATGGTGAACGTCCACAGCCCGCTTGGGTAGGTAGGAATGTTCGCGCTGTATACGCGTACGATCGGGAAGATTTCCTTCACATCGCGGTTCACCGTTTGGATCAGGTCCGCTTTGAACCAAGGGTTGTCCGTTTGGGCAACGAAAATGCCGTCTTCTTTCAACGCATCATAAATGCCTTGGTAGAAGCCTTTGGTGAACAGCTCGACCGCCGGACCAACCGGCTCCGTGGAGTCGACCATGATGACGTCGTATGTATTCTTGTGGTCATGAATGTGCATATAGCCGTCGTTCACGATAACTTCGACGCGCGGATTGTCCAACTCACCGGCAATCGTCGGCAAATATTTCTTGGAGTACTCGATAACTTTGCCATCGATATCGACCAGCACCGCTTTCTTCACCTTCGGATGCTTCATGATTTCACGAATCACGCCGCCGTCGCCGCCGCCCACAACAAGCACTTGCTCAGGGTTCGGGTGTGTCACGAGCGCAGGGTGCGCAACCATTTCATGGTATACGAACTCGTCTCTGACTGTTGTCATAACCATGCCGTCCAGCGTCAGCATCGTGCCCCACTCTTCGGTTTCAATCATAGCCAGATCCTGGAAATCCGTTTGTTCTCTTACATAAGTCTCTTTCACTTTGGCTGTAATGCCGAAGCTGTCCGTTTGTTTCTCTGTGTACCACAAATCCATGTTCATTCCTTCTTTCGCCTCTATATTGGATGAATAATGACTGACATTCGTTATCTCTAATCAGTGTTCCACCGGCCTCAAAAGTCATGCAAAATCCGCTCAACTTTCCCGACCCTTCATACGCACAAATTGTATTATAGTTCATTACCCCCAAAATGCAATATTTTCCTAGGTCTTTTACCGATTTCACAAAAAATATTTACAATTTGTTGAATACGGACTGCCATGCTTTTCCATACTGGTTAATACGGCCTAAACCGGCATGAAAGGAGGCAGGATACGATGTCCGATAACGAAAACAACCGTCAACCCGATACAGGCACACCCCCGAAAGCAAGGGAGAAAGAGGTCCCCGCGTCCATGCGCTGGATGCGCCGCATTAAGAAAATGTTTTCCTTCTTCTTCACCTCCTGCGTGCTTCTGCTCATCGCTGCGGCCGTCTTCTTCGTTTATTTGCGCGCTCAGACCCTCCCTGTCACCAAGATGCTGCAAACCTCCCAAATGTTCGATACGCATGGCGAGCTGATCGATACGTTTTATTCGGGGCAGAACCGGCAGGTCGTCACGTTGAACGACATTTCGCCGTACCTCATTAAAGCTACGCTCGCTGTGGAGGACCAGCATTTCTATGATCACTTCGGCGTTGATGTGAAAGCGGTGGCCCGCGCGGCGATCGTGAACGTGCAGGCGATGGCCAAGGTTCAAGGTGCAGGCACGATCACCCAACAGCTGGCCCGGAATTTATATTTGAATCATGACCGAACATGGACGCGGAAAATCAAAGAAACGATCTATGCGGTTCAATTGGAAATGCAGCTAAGCAAGGATGAAATTCTCGCCGATTATTTAAATCAAATATACTACGGTCATTCGACCTACGGCATCGAGACGGCTTCCGAGCTGTTCTTCGGCAAGCACGCCAGCGAGCTGACATTGGCCGAAAGCGCCATGATCGCCGGTGTTCCGAAAGGACCGCGATACTACTCGCCATACTATGATTTGCAAAATGCGATGGACCGGCAGAAGGTCGTTCTGCAAACGATGGTGCGCAGCGGCTTCATCACGCAGGAGGCAGCGGACGCCGCCGCCAAAGAGAAGCTGACGATTCAGCCGTTAACGAAGAAGAAGCCCGCAGCAGCCCCCTATTTCCGGGATTATGTGCGGACGCTCGCGACAGAACAGCTGGGCATTTCGGAGGAGCAATTCGACGAAGGCGGCATTCGCATCTATACCACGCTCGATAAGAAAGCGCAGGATATCGCCGAGAACGTGGTGGCCAAGCAATTGAACGGCAAAACCGAGCTGCAAGCAGCCCTCGTCGCCATTGACCCGCGATCCGGAGAAATCAAGGCGATGGTAGGCGGACGAGACTACTCGGAGAACCAGTTCAACCGGGCGCTCTCGAATACGAGACAGCCTGGGTCATCGTTCAAACCGATCGTTTATATGGTCGCTTTGGAGAATGGGTATACCCCCGTCACACAGGTGAAAAGCGAACCGACGGTCTTCACCTACGACGAGGGCCGGCAGCGCTATACGCCGAGGAACTTCAACGACCAATACGCTAACGCCAACATTGATATGCGGCAGGCGATCTCGAAGTCGGACAATATTTATGCCGTGCATACGATTCTGGATGTCGGACCCCAGAAGGTCATTGATCTGGCCCGCAAGCTGGGCATCGATTCACCGATGAAGCCACTGCCGTCGCTGGCGCTCGGCTCCTTCCCGGTCAGCCCGCTCGAGATGGCTTCCGCCTTCGGCACGATTGCGAACCAAGGCATTCATAAGGAAACGACGGCGATTGTGCGGATTGAGGATGCCGGCGGCAAGATTTTATATGAAGCGAAGCCGAAGGAAGAGCAAGTGCTCAATCCGGCCGTCGCCTATGTGATGACGAATCTGATGGAGAGCGTATTCGAGGAAGGCGGTACGGGCAATCGGGTTGCCGGGACAATCAAGCGGCCGATTGCGGGCAAAACCGGAACGACCGACACTGACGCATGGCTCGTCGGCTTCACGCCTGAGCTCGCTACCGCCGTCTGGGTCGGCTATGATAAAAGCCGGGACATCTCAACCGTCGAGTCCCACCTGGCCTCGCCGATCTTCGCGGAATTTACGGAGCAGACGCTGGAGGCGATACCGCCGAAGCTTTTCCCAACTCCGGAAGGCGTCACCAGCGTCTATATCGACCCCGCGAGCGGCAAGCTGTCCAATGAGGACTGCCCGAATGCCCATCTGGAAGCTTTCCTCGCCGGCACGGAGCCGACGACGTACTGCACGGGCAAGCCCGCCAAGCCGGCCGCCGGCGAGGACGGCAAGAACCCGGCCAAGGGCCAAAACGGTTCTTGGTGGAACGACCTCAAGCGCTGGTGGAACGACTGACCGCGCGGTTTCGGAAAACACAAAAAGGCAGAACTAAGCGCGTCTTAGTCTGCCTTTTTGCTGTCCTAGTATATGAGGTAACATACACTAGGGTCTAGTATACCCGGTTCACAAGTGCGTAACAATGGATGACACATAATGTTCATAATCTCTATGAAGCCTTGCTGCGATTAGGAAAGGGCATCTTTCAGCGCTTGGTCCGAGCGGTTCCACCATTCCACATTATGGGCGATAAGCCGATCTTTGAGCAAGGCGCGCTCGTTATCGGACAAGCCTTCGAGGATGAATTTGCGCTTCATGGCCGCATCCATTTTGTTCACGTGGTCGGCAAGAATTTTCCATCCTTTGCGCGCTTCCGTA
Source organism: Bacillus sp. 3255 (assembly GCF_031456485.1). Taxonomy (NCBI): domain Bacteria; kingdom Bacillati; phylum Bacillota; class Bacilli; order Caryophanales; family Bacillaceae; genus Bacillus; species Bacillus sp. 3255. Next base: position 106,251 of record NZ_JAVDUS010000027.1, on the reverse strand, counting down.
TCCACCAGCATTTCGCAGGCCGACATGCCGGCATAGTAAGCACCCTCCTCGGTGCGGTCTACCGCCACCCACACGATCCAGGCTTTACGACCGTTCGGCACGTCGTCCTTGTTCGTCGAGAATTTGATCCCTTTCTCGATTTTACTCTTCGCATGAAGCGTCCCCTCATCCAGATACGCCTCATCGCCGTCAATAATAATTCCCGAAACGTTGCTAAGATCGATCGCTCCGGCACCGAAGCCTTTGTGATTCACTTTGGAGCTTACTATATTCAAGGCCAGCTTCTTTTTGTCAGCTTCCATGAGAACACCTTCCACTCTTCGTAATGTTAAAATGACGCTTTGCTTTCATTGTAGCTAAAGTCCATCTCCAGAACAAGAGCCGTGCATCCTGCCCCCGCCAGGCCGTGCCGGCACGCTTGCCAACAATTCTTTTCAGCTCATAGAAATAATCCCCAGGTTGTCTACATATACATGCTGTAGATGCTTGTTAGGCGGGGTGAATCTATTGAGTGTTCTGTTCAAAAACCGCAAGGTACAATGGTTCGTGGTTATGCTCCTTGCAGCAGGCGCCGTCCTGCTGTCTGAAACTTTGCTCCCATCCGCAAGTAAACCGGTACTGCCCGTCGTCTCGCGGGACGAACCCTCAGCTCCGGCACCGGACATGCAGCCCGCGGATCGCGGCAAGCCCCCGGAGAAGCAGACGCCGGAACCGCTCAGTTACCGGATTGCGGAATATCACATGAACGTTGCCTATACGCCGGAGACAAGGCAGCTCCAAGGGCAGCAGACCTTTACATGGGAGAACCCCGGCACCGTTCCTGTGCAGGAAATTTACCTTCATTTGTATCCGAACGCTTTCGCTTCTAAGAAAACGACATTTATGCGCGAATCCGGCGGCAAGCTGCGCCAAGATGAAGCAACGGACGATAGCACCGGACGAATGGACTTGCTTTCCGTGAAATCGTCCGAAGGTGAGGATCTGACGCCGCGTATGGCGTTCGTGCAGCCCGATGACGGCAATAAAGACGACCAGACGCTGCTCAAAATCCCGCTGTCGAAACCGGTTGGAGCCGGAGAACGCGTCACCCTCAAGACGGAGTTCCTCGTCAAGCTGCCCGCAGCTTTCGCCAGAATGGGCTATGTGGATGACTTCGTCATGGCCGGGCAGTGGTTCCCGAAAGTGGCGGCTTATGAGCGCGCAGGCACAAGGGGCCGTGCCGAGCCGGGCTGGAATCTCCATCAATACCACGGAAATTCCGAGTTTTACGCCAATTTCGGCCTTTATGATGTGAAGATTCAAGTACCGGCCAATTACACCGTAGCGGCTACCGGATTCCCGGTGAAGCCTGCCGTGACGGAGAACGGTACGAAGACGTACCAATTCTACGCCGATGACGTGCATGATTTCGCCTGGTCGGCATCGCCGCATTTCGTGTATGTGGAAGAGCCCTTCTCTACACCGCAAATCCCCGGCGTCAAGATTAAGCTTTACCTCGATCCGAATCATCAAGAATTGAAGGACCGCTATATGATCGCCGCCAAAAAGGCGCTGTCCCGGTACAGCCAGTGGTACGGAACTTATCCCTACTCCACGCTCTCGATCGTCGTTCCCCCTCCGGGCGGCAACGGCGCAGGCGGTATGGAGTATCCGACCTTGATAACCGCATGGGGAGCCAGCGATAAGAATCCGGACCTCGATCTGGAACGCGTCGTCGTTCATGAGATCGGACATCAATACTTCTATGGACTCGTAGCCACCAATGAATTCGAGGAGGCGTGGCTGGACGAAGGATTCACCTCCTATGCCGAGGACAAAGTAATGGAAGCTGACTTCGGGCAAGCCCCTAATCTGCCTGTGGAATCAAGCTACATCACTTCCCCCCTTGCCCTGCAAAAAAATGCGTGGACGTACGGAGGCCACGATCAATATGCGGAAAATGTTTATACGAGAGGCAAGCTTGTACTGAAAGCAATTGAAAAGCAGGTTGGCGCGAAGACGATGGACCGCATCATGCGCACTTATTTCCAGCGATGGGAATTCAAGCATCCATCCACCCGCGACTTCCAGGCGGTCGTCGAAGAAGTGACGAAGACGAAGTGGGACGAATTCTTCAACGCTTACGTCTACGGTTCGATGATGATGGACTACACCGTCGAGAGCATTCGTGTGAAAGCCACCGGCAGCAAAGGAACGGGACCTTATGAGAGCTCCGTCCTCATCTCCAAGCGCGGCGGCAACTCGCCCGAGGTGCCGATTCAATTCCATTTCGCCGACGGGACGATGCTGGACAAAACGTGGGACGGCAAGGAGAGCAGCATCGAGTTCAAATTAACGCACACCACGCCGGTCGACTGGGTCCGCATAGACCCGAACTATACGCTCATCCTGGAGAACAAACATATCAATAATTTCATGCAAACTGAAGTGGACACCAAGTGGAAAATCCGCTGGAACCTCGGCATCATCCAATTCCTGCAGGCTATCTTTGGGTGGGTCGCCTGGTAGGCGCCCCACTCTCAATTAACGCTTACGAGGCAAGTTTTCCTTAGGAGGGAACCCCGTGAAAACCTATCTCAACTATGGCTTCAGGGAGGCATTGCGGCAGCCCTTCGCCACCATTGTCTTGTTCATCTATCAGATGGGCTGGGGCATCCTGCTCTATAAGCTGGTGCAGGGGGTGCTCGTCCCGCTTATGCACCGCTATCCCGGCGGCGACCAGCCGAAGGAATCGCTGCACCTCTTTCTCGCGGAGAGCCAGTTCCAGCTGATCAAAACCGACCTCAGCCACTCCTACCTCTGGTGGCTAGCCGTGCTGCTCCTGATTCGCATGCTGCTCACCCCTGTGCTGAACAGCGGCGTCTACTATTCGCTCACGCATACGGATCAAAACGCCGGTTACCGCTTCTTTCGCGGCATCAAGGAGCTGACCTTGCCCTTCTTCATCGCCTATTTGACTCGCCTGGCGCTGTCCCTGCTCCCGCTGATCTGGCTGCTGCCCAAAGCGCAGCGCCTATTCGCGCACAGCACCTCCTACGAAGAGGCCGTCCTCCACTTGCTGCCTTGGCTTGCAGGCATGCTCGTTTACGGCTTCCTCCTGCATCTGCTGTTTATGTATGTCCAGTTCGCCATCGCAGCCCATATGGGCATTATATCCACCTTAATGACCTTCATGCGGCATTCGCTGCCGATTATCGGTTTGTCGCTCATTCTTCTGCTGAGCTCAGGGCTTCTGACGGGGATTACCGTCACGGCAACCTATCTGTGGGCAGGGCTTGCGGCGCTGATGATCTACCAGCTCTTCCCGTTATTCAACATCTTCCTGCAAATGTGGGCGATTTCGTCACAATACCAGCTGCTTACAGCAAAAAGCGAAGGGTGAAGCTCCCCGCTGACATGCAAGGTTATCCGCCAGGTCCGTTCGGATCTTGGCAGATAACCTTTTTCCACTTTTTTCGCTTCTTTTCTTGCTTCCTCTCCCTCTCCGGCATTCCTCCGGCGCATGGATATCATGAACAAGACACTCATTTCCATGCACAAAGCCGCATAAACCCAATACACGCTTTAAAATAAGACACGAATCGACGGAATATGCGCGATCCAACCCCACAGCAAACCACGAACCCTCTATTTTTTCGGTTTAATTCGCCGATGAAATCGTTTACTTCCTTGAAAATTTGGTTTTATTTGTCTGGAAAACGAACGAATTCACTTTTTTTGCCCAAAAATGCCCCGAATAAGGAGGAATTTCGATATTTATGACGAATTACAGTGACTAGCATCATAAAACCAAATATTTCATGCCGAATTCCCCGTCCTTATTGGGGAAACGGGGGAACCATTCCGGGTGAATTGATCTTGCAAGACAGGGATCATAGGGAACCTTCAACCGAACCCTCCAGCTAACCTCGTAGGCACCGGAAGGAGACAAGCAGTTGAAAAAGGTTGTTGCTCTTGCTTTCAGTCTTGTTTTGTTTTTGAGTGTAGCTTTAGGAAGCGCGTCTGCGTCAGAATCCACATTGGACTCAACGGTTGACGGATTGCTTGGAACACCGTACAAAGATGCCGGTACGACAACCAGAGGTTTTGATTGCTCCGGGTTCACCGCATACGTGTTCAACCAATTCGGCATTGACCTTCCTCATAGTTCGGCTGCTCAAAATAAAGAAGGCTACTGGATTGACAAAAGTGATCTTCGCAAAGGCGATCTTGTGTTCTTCAACACAGGAGGCCAAGGTGTTTCTCACGTAGGCATCTACCTTGGAAACGGTGAATTCGTTCATTCGGCATCCAACGAGGGCGTCGTGATTAATAAGCTTAGCCAATCCTATTACGCGAAGAGATATGTATCCGCCAGACGCGTTCTGTGGGATGATATCTACAATCAGCTAACTGCTGAATCCAAGTAATTCTCTTGCTTTACACGAATAAAGCCCGGATAGCTTCAGCTCCCTAGAGCCGCTTTCAGGGCTTTTATTCATTTCGGACCTTAAGAAAGGATACCCGCCATGTCGCAAACAAGCTACTCCGGCAACCCGCCTTTCCCCAGTATCATCCAGTCTCTTGAAGAGCTAAGACCGCGTGTAGGCGAACCACACCTGGCCGTGCAGCACAAGGTCGTCTCGAGCATGGATGATCACATTCGTGCCTTCGTGGCCAAATCACCGTTATTCTTCCTGTCCACTTCCAACCAGTCCGGTCTGTGCGACGTCTCTCCGCGCGGGGATGAGCCCGGTTTCGTCCGCATCCTCGATGATAAGCGCCTGATCTATCCGGAAAGACTCGGGAACCGGCGCATTGACTCCTTGCAAAATCTGCTCACTAATCCGCAAGTCGGCATGGTGTTCCTTATTCCTGGCGTGGAAACCGTCCTGCGGATTAACGGCCGGGCATGGCTGACGCAGGACGAGGAGCTGCTTGCCGGTATGCAGCTTAACGGCAAGCAGCCTGTTGTCGGCGTCGGCGTCGGCGTCGAAGTGCAGGAATGCTTCATTCACTGCAGCCGGGCTCTCAAGCTGGCCCGCGTCTGGCAGCAGGATACGTGGCTGCCTGAGCAGGAGCATCCGGATTCGATGTCCATGTTCCGCGCTCACGTGGCGCGCAACGGCATCGAGCTGAAAGAATAACTTGACATAGCATGTAAGCCGTCCTATAATAGCGGCATCGGTTTTCTAGGGTTCCGTGACGCTGCAGCGCCAGTCTGGTCCGAGAGAAAACACACAGCGAATACGCTGTGAACACGGAGGGAGAAAAGCCCGGGAGTCATATCGCGCAGCGATAGTGCTTCCAGGCTTTTTTCTTTGTGTCCGGGTTAGGATGACCCGCAATGAAGGAGGGATTCAACATGGCATGGCTGTATCTTGTCATAGCAGGCGTTTTCGAGGTGGTATGGGCCATCTCCTTGAAATTTTCCAACGGTTTCACGCGTTTGGTGCCGTCCGTTATCACGGTTACCGGCATGATCATCAGCTTTTATTTCCTGGCTGTCGCCACCAAGACGCTCCCCATCGGCACCGCCTATGCGGCATGGACAGGGATCGGCGCCGTAGGGGCGATCATTGTCGGCACCCTTTTCCTGAACGAGCCGGTCAGTTTGACGCGTATTTTGTTCATGATCCTTATTCTTGTCGGGGTTCTCGGACTGAAGTTCACATCCGGACACTGATCGATCCCCAAGCGGCCGATGAGATAAGGGGTTAGGCCACCGTATAACTCACATACCAGAAGGAGCTGCCGACATAGATCCGCAAGTTCTCGGACAGAGGCTTAAAGATCTCGTTCAATTCCTCATACGTGTAGTAATTTTTGAGGATTTCATGCTTGGAGCCGTCGGCCAGCTCCCTTCTTTTGTACGTATCCTCGCTGTGCTCGCTCGCGATCAGCTCCCCGCCCCTGCCGGGAACGTATACATTATCGGCGATCAAGACGTGCGCTCCTTGGCCTAGACGTTCATGGAAGCCTTGCAGGAAGGCGTTCAGGCGGTTTTTGGGAATATGCGAGAACCAGAAATTGGCCAGTCCGCAATCGAAGTCCCCTTCGATATCCCCAAGCCGGTAAGCATCCCCTTGAACAAAGGCTGCGTTGCGCTTCGGCCACGGCTTGGACTTCGCAATCTGCAAGACCTCGGGCCGAATGTCCACGCCCACGATGCGCTCAGCCGCTTCGGCGGCATACTGCGTCCAGTACCCGGTGCCGCAAGCAATCTCCAGAACGCTCCTCCCCGCTGTCAGCTTCCTTACCACAGCCGCAATGAGCTCAAGCTCCTGCCGGTAATCCGCATCCTCCCGCGCATAGATATGCTCATACTCCGCCGCTCGCGCCCCATAGTATTCCTGCATGCTTGCCTTCTCATCATGAAGCTGCTGCTGCTTCTCCTTCACCTCGTGCAGCATTCTTCCTCTGGATGCCAGCAAGTCGCCGAAAATAGCTCCGCCCTGTTCCGCATAATTGGCGAGCAAACCATGCGTTGCCATCACAATAAGCTGTGTCATCGACAAGCCCGTTTCTTCCGCCATGCGCTCCAGATCTTCCTTGACCTTCTCCGGCAGGTAGACGGAGAGCCTCTTTGTTTTATCGGCTTTATCCTCCATTGGTCATTACCCCCTCATTTTTATTGTTATTTTAACATATATTATGTGTTATAAAAATATATATTTTGTGCTTTCCACTCACGAAATTAAATTAGGCTTCCTGAAATAACCTTCCCTAGCCATTAACCCTCGCAGTTCGCTCTATCAGACATAGAATACTAAGCAAGTATATTCATATGTTGATAGGAGATGGCGACATGATGCAAAAACGTATTGCCGGCAAGCCGAGCCGTATTGTCCGGCTCCCCAAGAGCGCAGGGCTGCCTAGAGCCAAAGCGATGCAGCTCTACCGTACCCAACTGAGAAAGTTTCATAAACCTGGATCAGGGCGCTTTATTAGCCAAACGACGGTATCGATCGGTACCGACAACTCATGGTTCAATGCCCAGATTATCCCCCGCGATCCTGCATGGGTGCAGGTACCCAACGCCAATTATGTTTGGTATTCCGGCAATCTGAACAGTGAGAATGCAATCATCTCAACGCGTTTCACACTTTCGCAGCGCAGAGCTATCCTCAGCGCTTCACTCTTCCTGTCCGTCGACAACTACGCGGTCGTTATCATTAACGGGGTACCGCTGCTCTTTGACGGCCCGCAGAATACGCCTTCGTTCTACAACCCGGGACGCACGTTCGACGTTCGGCGTTTCCTGCGCCGCGGGCGCAACGATGTCGTCATCATCGCCTTCAACTTCGGCGGACCGCGCAGCGCCACCATGCCGGCCGGTGTCGCCGCCAGATTCGACATCCGTCTGAGCTCCTTGCAGTAGCACCACAAAAAAACCGGGCCTCCATCCGTCGGATGGGTCCCGGTTTCTTTATGCCAGCGGCATTTTACATCAGCTGTCTCTCGCGGCCATAGCGCTTTTTGAGCATGTTCAGGAAAAATTGCAGCGACAGGAACAGCAGCGCGAAGCTCGTGCCTGCACTCAAAATAATCCACGGATGCAGCCTGATATACCTGGATCCGTAAGCGATCATGGACAGCCATTCGCCCGAAGTGGTGATGGTGATCGAATAGCCCGCGTCGCTGTCGCCGATCGTTTCCGTACCGCCCAGTACGAGATTGAACACCGCAAGCTGTCCCAGCAAGAAGAGGACCTGCATGAACTCGCTAAGGAAGATGAACATCATTTCGCTTCTCATACAAGGAATCAAGTGCCGGACCGTCCGATGCACGACGGAGCCGCCCATCAAGCGTGAAGCTTCTATAAATAGCTTGTCATTATAGTAGCGAGCCCGCTCTGCGATTTGATGAGCTAGAGGGAATATGCCGATGAGGGTGACCAGAAGAATGAACGTTGCCGAGAAAAGCAGCTTGTAGTCCGGATCGGCTTTCGCCCATTGATCCAACCGAAGACCGAAGTACATACCGGCCAGCGGAGGAAACAGGAAAACAAATGCAGGCACCGCTGCGACAACCCACTGCATCGCATGGAGCACGCCGCGGCCTCTTCCGGTCGTCCCGCTCCACATGCCCCAAGGCAGCGCGAAGGCGAACCGCAGCAGCGTTAGAGCCAGCGCGGTACCCAGCGTGTATTTAAGCCCGTTGAGCAGCAGACTCAGCACATCGAAGCCCCGGTGGTCCGTCCCCAGCAGGAACGTACCGTTCGGGGAGAACGGCGGAATGCTGTAGCGCGTCTTGCCGTCCTGCTCATATTGAATCATGTTGATTTTATCCTCGGGCGATATCCCGTGCGGCTTCAGCCACGTCCCGAAGACCGCGAGAAGAAGGATCAGGACGATCAAGCCGGCCGAGAGGTAGAACGCAGCGGATGAACGCTTCATCATGAGGACGGCACCTCCCCCGTGCGTACGAGCCATCTCTTGCGGAGCAGCGCATACAGCGCATGGAATGCCAGCGCAACGAGAGCCAGCGCGATGCAGATGACGGACATGGAGGAGACATTTTGCAGGGCAGGCGAGATAATGAAGCCCCCCAGGCCAAGGATTCCGCAGATCGCCTCGGCAACCGCCATGCTGGCCAGTGCCAAGGTCGTCGCCTTCGGCAGAATGCCCAGCAAATCAGCCATCACATTGCGCACCACGTGGCTGAACAGCACCTCGCCGCGGGTCAGCCCCTTGGCTTGCGCCGTGACGACGTAGTCCTGCGCCAGCTCCCGGGCGATCGCGATGCGAAGCGTACCGTAAATCGTAACCGACGGGATGAGCGCGATGGTGAGGAACGGGATCATGAACGGCGTTTTGTCGCCGACCTGGACGATCAGCAGCACGAAATGCCCCAGAAATTTCGTGGCATAGACCGCGCCTAATTGTATGAGTACGATTAGGAAGAAGTCGGGCAAGCCCACAAGCAGGGCATGCACACCGTCAAGCACTGCGCCTAACCGGCGCCACATCGAGGCCGCCAGCGCCGTAAGCATGCTTAGGGCAATAGCCAAGAGCAAGCCCGGAATGAAATAGGTGCATGTGCGAAGCAGCATGACGGGCAGCTCCCCCAGCACGGACAATTCCTTGCGGTTGTATGGATTGCGGAACTTGCCGAGATCGCCATGCAGGAAGCCTTGGAGCTGGTCTTTCACCGTATACGCGTAGTACTTCCAGGAGATCACGGGCGTCTCCAATGGCACGCTGCTTGCGCGAAAAATCCCTTTAATCGCCGCTGTCTTGCCGATATAGTCCCACGTCGTGCCGTAGGGGACCGACAGCAGACCGGCCTTCTCGTTCAGCACCCGGCTGCCCGGCAGTTGGCTGCTGATCGCGTGGATGCTCGTATCGGGGCCGATCGCAATCCGAATCTGATCCGGCTCCGTAGACATGAACGCGTTTCGAATGTTGCTTAGGAAGAAGATACACAGGAGCGTAAACAGCCCCAGCAACAGCCACCGAATGATCGACTTCAACTCTGGTCACCTCGTCCTATTATTTACCGCTGGTAGATAACTATTTTCATAGTTTACCACGATTCATTTGGGAGTACTATCCATTTATTGATGGCAAAAAGTGGCCCCGCAAGGAGAGGCTGCCGACGCCCGTAGTTAGGTTGGCGTCTGTCAGCAGCGATGCGCTTGATCAAGCGCGCACAATGCCAAAAAAACCTGGCGCAAGATCCAATGATCCTGCGCCAGGTCCCCTTTAAGAGCTAAACTGCGCTTGATGCAGCCGGCTGTATACACCGCCCACCGCAATAAGCTCCTCATGTCCGCCTTGCTCGGTAATGCCCTGCTCCGTCACGACGACGATACGGTCGGCGTTCTTGATCGTCGCCAAGCGGTGAGCGATGACCAGCGTCGTCCGGCCCTGCGACAGCTCAGCCAGCGACTGCTGGATGGCCGCCTCCGTCTCCGTATCCAGCGCCGATGTCGCCTCATCGAGGATGAGGATCGGCGGATTCTTCAAAAACATCCGCGCGATCGCAAGCCGCTGCTTCTGCCCCCCGGACAGCTTGACGCCGCGCTCGCCGACAACGGTATCCAGCCCCTTCGGCTGGGACTGGATGTAGCCCTCAAGCTGCGCCCGTCGAGCCGCCTCCCAGATCTCGGCGTCCGTCGCATTCAGCTTGCCGTAGGCGATGTTCTCCCGCAAGGTGCCGGAGAACAAGAACACATCCTGCTGCACGATGCCGATCTGGCGGCGCAGCGATTGAAGCTCGATGTCGCGGATGTCCATGCCATCGATCGAGATGCTGCCTTCGTTCACGTCGTAGAATCTCGGCAGCAAGCTGCAGATCGTCGTCTTCCCCGCTCCGGACGGACCGACGAACGCGACCGTCTCCCCTGCCCGTATGGTCAGGGAGATATCGTTCAGCACGCGCGCTTCGCCGCCATACCCGAAGGCAACGGAGTCGAACGTGATCTGGCCCTGGAGATGGTCTACCTTCACGGCGTCAGGCCGATCCGACACCTCCGGCTCCGTGTCCATCACTTCGCAATACCGTTTGAATCCGGCAATCCCTTTGGGATAGCTCTCGATAACGTTATTAATCTTCTGAATCGGCCCCAGGAACACATTCGTGAGCAGGACGAAGGCGATGAATTCCCCGTAGGAAATTTGTTTGTCGATCACGAACCAGGTGCCGCAAATCAAGACGAACACGGTCACAAGACGCATAAGAATATAGCTAAGGGAGATGTTCCACGCCATGATTTTATAGGATAGCAGCTTCGTGATTCGGAAACGCCCGTTATTGTCCTCGAACAGCTTCTTCTCGTAGGACTCATTGGCGAAAGCCTGCACTACTCGAATACCGCCGATGTTGTCTTCGACACGGGCATTAATATCCGCTAAGTCCCCCATCATCCGGCGGAACGTCTTCGTCATTTTCTGATTGAAGTACACCGCAATCCAGAGCAGCACAGGCACAATAACGAAGGTTAACAGCGCCAGCTTCACATTAATGCTCATCATCAGTATGAATGCGCCGATCAGCGTCATTACGGCGATGAACAAATCCTCGGGACCATGGTGGGCCACTTCGCCGATCTCCAGCAAATCGTTGGCCATGCGCGACATCAATTGACCGGTCTTGTTATTGTCGTAGAACCGGAACGATAGCTTCTGGAGATGATCGAACATTTTCTTGCGCATGTCCGTCTCGATGTTAATCCCCAGCTTATGCCCCCAATATGTAACTACGAAGTTCAGCACGGTGTTGAGTCCATAAACGGCAAGCAGGCCGGCGCAAGCCCAAAGAATCCAGCTCCAGTTCCCGGCAGGCAGCAATTTGTCGACAACCTGATTCACGGCGAGCGGGAAGCCCAGCTCCAACAATCCGGCCACAACAGCGCAGGTAAAATCCAAAATAAATAGATGCTTATAAGGCCTATAGTATGAGAAAAACCGCTTTAACACGAAAATTCCACCTCCTTCGCCTAGTATACATGAAACCAAAATGAAAGACCAAAAATAGGCAATTGCCCGAGGACAGCTGTCCACTATTCTCATATATATAGTTCAAAGGCAATCTGTGCGCGGAGGGACTGACATGCTTATCAACTCGTTGGATACGCGAACCGCTATTTTCCTGGCAGCGATGTGCAGCCAGAGTTATGAACTGTTTCAACATGGTCCGGACAGCGTTATTTTACCGCAAAATTACCAAATGGTCTCCTCCTTCACAGCCACCTCCTTTCTTAGTGACAAAGAAGCCTACGGCTTCATCGCCCAGTCCGACGGACAGATTATAATTGTATTTCGGGGAACGAATACAGCCTCCGATTGGGTATCCGATGTTATCGCGAGGCAAAGTACTTACCCGTACGCCAAGGACGGCGGACTTGTGCACAAAGGCTTCCTCGACATCTATAACAGCGCCCGCAGGCAGATTATGGCCACGATCGTCAAGCTGAATCCCCGCAAGACGCTTTACCTGACAGGCCACAGCCTCGGAGGGGCGCTCGCTGCGCTATGCGCCGTCGATCTCGCAACGGTTACCAAATTCAGAGAGCCTTCCATCTATACGTATGGTTCGCCGAGAGTCGGTAATCCCGCTTTCGCCAGCTTGTTCAACCGCAGAACCGGGCCTCACTACCGGATTTATAACACGAATGATATCGTTCCGGAACTTCCGCCTTTCCTCTACAAATCGCCGCGAACCGATCAAACCTACCACTATCTGCATGTCAAGAAAGGGGTCGAACTCACCTACCAGGCAGGGTCCGTCTCCGCGAATCACGCCATCAGCGGCTATTATCACGAGCTGGCGAAGCTGGATCCCCGTTACGCGGAGCAGCTGCAAAGCCGAACGCCCGGATTCTGCCCCTAAGGAGGCTGGGGGATGGTTGAAACCACCTGATAAAGGCAAAGATAAAGGTTGATATGTATTTCATACGGAAAGGGAGCTCGACCTTGGTCCTCGTCATTAACCTCATGTTCGTCTGGCTCAGCATCCATGTATTAGCAGGGCTTCCCAACAAGCTGCCGCTTGTCTTCAATGTCCTGCTGTACATGCTGCTTTCAATCGTAGATATCAATAAATTAACGTTTATGAGTGACGTCTGGGACCTGTTCCTCATCAGCAATGAAGTTCCGGCGCATTTGTCCGTCATTGGTTATCGGGACTTCACCTTCTCACTTACGCTGCTTGCGTATGCCAACGTCTTTTTCACAGCCGTTAAGCCCCTTACGAAACTCGGGATCTCTCTGTACACGTTCCTTTTTTTGTATCTGAGCGCCTCAGCCTTGAGGTGGACCGGCGCCATTACCGATTTGTCCTGGAATGGCTTCTATGAAACCGCCTGCCTGGCGATCATGATGCTGCTCACCTATGGGTTCTCCCGTTTGCTGCTCCGGCTCATGCGGAAGGAGATGTCCCCATGAGTGACGTCATCATCTATGATTCCTCCTTCGATGCCAACGAATGGTTTGTCCTTGCCATCCTTGCCGCAGGAGTGGTTGCCATTTGGCTCCTGCCCAGGAGGTTCACGATGGAGCAAGCCCTGTTCAACTTACTGACAGGGATCGTACTGGGCCTTATGCTCGATCATACACTGGCTCTACCTCCCTTCGATCTCTACGATGTCGGGGATGAATCTACTTACTCCCTGTTCGATATGTTCTCCTATGCCATGTATGCTCCTTATGGCTATCTATTTATTTATATATATAAAAGGTGGCGGATTAAAGGCCTCTACACCATCCCTTATATTCTGGTTTGGAGCCTCGTAAGTGTCGGCATCGAGTGGCTGAGCGTGAAGGTCGGCGTCTTTCATTACAAGAACGGGTACCATTTAAACTTTTCCTTCCCGATTTACTTGTTTTTGCAGTCCATGCACGTCCTGCTGTTCCGATCCTTTTTCCCCGATAGCTTTAAAAAAAAATGAAGAACGCACCGTAACCCTGACAATCTCTTGTCAGGGTTGTTTGTTTATAATTCGGATATATCCTGCAATCGAACAAAGAAAGGAAATGATAACATGAAACAAAAAAACCAAACCGGCTTTGTCATTGCCGGACTTTTACTGGCCATTCTTATGGCCTCCATGGACAATACCATCGTTGCCACGGCGATGGGCTCCATTATCGCAGACCTCGGAGGACTGGATAAATTCGTTTGGGTGACCTCGGCCTATATGGTTGCCGAAATGGCAGGGATGCCGATCTTCGGCAAGCTCTCGGATATGTATGGACGCAAGCGCTTCTTCGTCTTCGGCATTCTCGTCTTCATGCTGGGCTCCGCCTTGTGCGGAACGGCAACTTCGATCGTACAGTTGAGCATTTACCGCGCCATCCAAGGGATCGGCGGCGGAGCTCTGGTCCCCGTCGCTTTCACAATCATGTTCGATGCCGTCGCACCGGAAAGCCGCGGCAAGCTGATGGGACTGTTCGGCGCCGTTTTCGGCATGTCCAGCATTTTCGGACCGCTGCTTGGCGCTTATATGACCGATTATGTGAAGTGGGAATGGATTTTCTACATTAACCTTCCGTTAGGCCTCATTGCCTTCCTCATGGTGGCGGCAGGCTATAAGGAATCGCTGCAGCATGCCAAACAGCGGATCGACTGGGCCGGCGCGCTGACGCTGGTAGGCGCGATCGTCTGTCTCATGTTTGCTCTGGAGCTTGGCGGCAAGCAGTTCGCATGGAACTCCGCTCCTATCAGCGGATTATTCGCCGGCTTTATCTTGCTAGCTGCTGCTTTCATCTACGCGGAGACGAAAGCCGAAGAACCGATTATCTCTTTCCGCATGTTCCGTGACCGCCTCTATGCTTCCAGCAATGCGATCGCCATGTTAAGCGGTGCCGCTTTCATCACAGCATCGGTTTATATACCAATCTTCATTCAGGGTGTGCTCGGCGGCAGCGCTACAAATTCCGGCCTTGTCCTGCTTCCCATGATGCTCGGTACGGTCGTTACGGCAACCGCCGGGGGCTTTCTGATCAGCAAATTTACGTACCGCGCGATTCTCATCCCGACGCTGATCCTGCTTGTCGCGGGGATGGCCCTCCTGCTGACATTAACGCCGGATTCCTCCCGTCTGCAGGTCACACTGTTCATGATTCTAGTCGGTCTTGGCATCGGCGCATCCTTCTCCGTGCTCAGCAACGCAGCCATTCATTCCGTACCGGCCAACCGCCGCGGAGCCGCCTCTTCGACGCTGAACTTTCTACGTTCGCTCGGCATGACGATCGGCATCACGATCTTCGGCATTATCCAAAGCCACTCGCTGACCAGGCACTTGACAGATGCCTTCAACGTAAGCGGCAGCTCCGCACTGCCGCAGGGGCTGGATTTTAAAGATCCGCATGCGCTCCTCGATCCGGTCACCCGCGCGCAAATACCAGAAGGAGTACTGAGTCAGACATCAGCAAGTCTCTCCTCGTCCATCGTGGCAACCTTCGCCTGGGGACTTATCCCAGCCGTTCTTGCTCTGGCGGCCGCATGCGTCATGAGCAGAGAGAAGTTCGACATTCCCACCGATTCGGAAACCGCACTCGCCGCTGCTTCGCATTAATATCAACGTCCTTTTCCATGACGCCGACATGGAAAAGGGCGTTTTTCATTTCCCGCTGATTTTGCCAAAGGTTTACAAAAATCCCGTTTTAACTTACAATTTTCAACAGGAACAATGATCGTTCGACAATATCCTACAGTTGATAGACTTTGATAGGGGCTTACAGTATGGATCTCTTAATAAGCGAGAACCGCGGTCAGTGCAATGGCACCGCGCTGCGGATGCTGCTGCTTAACTTCACAATAGTCACGATGGGTCTATCTTTCTCTTATACTCGTCTAGGGCTAAGCACTCCCCATTTTCTGTATATGATGACGGCCAATATCATCATGGTTACCGCCTATGTCTGGTTGTATTGCTTTCGCAAGGATGCGGGCTGGATCGGTTATATCCCGATATTCGGGCAGTTTCTGAACACACTGTTGCTGATTAGCTTTATACCCACCTTCATGAATGCGCTCAGCAGCCTATATATCGTTATCGTAGCAGCCATCTTCATGCGCAAGAGCGTGATGATGATCGCGATTTGCCTCGCTGTATTGGCGAATGTGTATTTTATCGCCGTCACGTATACGAGCCGTGTCGCGCCGACGCCGCAAATGCTGATCAGCCTCCTGACTTGGTCGCTGCTGATCTTCATCAGCATGCTCTTGCTGACTCGCAACAACCGGGAGCTCATGGCCCGCTTCTATACGCTGCAGAAGGAAACGGTAGATAAAGCCGAGCAAATCAAGCATTTGGCGACCACCGATCCGTTAACTCATTTGCCTAACCGGGTATCCGCGTATGAGCATCTGGATAATGCCATTCAGAAAGCGGCCGCTTGGAACAGCCGTGTCTGCGTACTATGGGTCAATGTGGATAACTTCCAAATGATCAATGATTCGGTTGGGTATGCAACAGGGGATCAATATCTGCGCTCTTTTGCCCGTAAGATGGTGCATACCTTCTCGCCTGACATGCATATCTCCCGCTCGGGTGGCGATGAATTCAATCTCATTGTAGAGATCGGTTCTGATGACGAATCCTTCACGAACACCGTGCATGAGATCTGGGAGGCGTGCCATTCGCCATTCCATGTCGCAGGCGTTTCTTATCCGCTCCGGGTGAGTATGGGGGTTGCCTTATACCCGGATCATGCCCAGACGGCCGAGCAGCTGCTCATTTGCGCAGATGTCGCGATGCGGAAGGCGAAGGCGGAAGGCAAGCATCAATTCCGCATTTTCGATGAAACGATGAGACTCGATCTGCTGCAGAAGCGCAAGCTGGAAGATGCCCTGCAGGACGCCCTGGCGCAGAATCAGTTCACGCTGCACTTCCAGAAGCAAGTCCATGTGCCCAGCGGCAATGTCAAAGGGTACGAAGCCTTGCTGCGTTGGCAGCAGCCGGAGGGCACCTACATCCCGCCGGGCGAATGGATCCAGCTTGCCGAAGAGACAGGGCTCATCGTGCCGATCGGCCACTGGGTGCTGCGAACGGCGTGCCGCACGGCTAAGAAGTGGCAGGACGCCACGCGCTCGCAATTTTCGATATCGGTCAATATTTCCGCTCTTCAGTTAATGCAGCATGATTTCGCCGATCAGGTTCTCGCCGTATTGGCCGAGACGGGGCTGGATCCCCGCCACTTAGTGCTGGAGCTGACCGAGACTCTGCTCATTCAATCGATCGAAACTTCGACGACTCACTTGAATTACTTGAGAAACCAAGGGGTGAGAATTGCCCTGGACGATTTCGGGAAAGGGTTCTCATCACTCAGCTATATCAAGCAGCTGCCTGCGGACATTATTAAAATTGATAAATCATTCATCGATCACATTGACGACAGCTCCGTAGACCGGGTCATTATGGAATCCATCATCTCGCTGGTGCAGCGAATCCATATGGAAGTTATCGCCGAAGGCGTCGAGAAGCAGGAACAGCTTCGAATCCTGCAGGGAATCGGCTGCGAATATGTTCAGGGCTACTATTTCAGCAAGCCGCTGCCTGAAAATCTCGCTTTCCCGGTACCGGTTCATACATAAAGAAACCGCTCCTCTTTGAAATAATCCCAGTCGTTCGTGCAGCTAACACGCGGGATGAAGTTCATTTGGGGGCGGTTTTCGCATTTATTCGTCAAAAAGCGGCGTAGACAAGTAACGCTCGCCGGTATCCGGCAGGATGACGACGATCGTCTTCCCTTTGTTCTCCGGTCTTCTCGCCAATAGCGTCGCGGCGTAGGCTGCCGCTCCCGACGAAATGCCGACGAGCAGCCCTTCCGTCCTGGCCAGTTCGCGGGCTGTCGCAAACGCATCCTCATCGGATACGGCAATAATCTCATCGACGACGGAACGGTGGAAATTATCCGGCTCGAACCCGGCGCCGATGCCTTGGATCTGGTGCGCGCCCCGCGTGCCGCCCGAGAGGATTGCGGAGTTTGCCGGCTCGACGGCGATCACTTGCGCAGACGGGTTTCTTCGCTTTAGAATCTCTCCCACCCCAGTGATCGTGCCCCCTGTGCCCACGCCTGCTACGAAGAGGTCGACATTCCCATCCGTATCCCGCCATATTTCTTCCGCCGTCGTTCTCCGGTGCACCTCCGGGTTGGCCGGGTTGCTGAATTGCTGCGGAATGAAGCTGTCCGGCAGCCCGGCTGCCAGCTCCTCCGCCTTCTTGATCGCCCCCATCATCCCATCGGCGGCAGGGGTCAGCACAATCTCCGCCCCCAATGCCTTAAGCAGCTTTCTCCGCTCGATGCTGAACGATTCCGGTATCGTAATGATAAGCTTATATCCTAACGCCGCAGCGGCAAAGGCAAGTCCGATGCCGGTATTGCCGCTGGTAGGCTCAATGATGACAGTGTCTTTCGTTATTTTGCCGGCTTTCTCCGCCTCTTGAATCATGGCGAAACCGATACGGTCTTTGACACTGCCGGCCGGATTGAAATACTCCAGTTTCGCCATCACTTTCGCCTGCAGCCCCTGCCGTGTATTGTAATTCCATAGCTCGAGCAGCGGCGTATTGCCGATTAACTCCGTCAGATTATTGTAAATGGTCGCCATCCCGTATGACCTCGCTCTCCTCTTCATTAAACCCATTAACTTACTGGGTTATGTTGAGTATAGCTTGATTCTACGGAAAACTGAAATCAAAATTCCTGATAAGAGGGGGTGATTTTCTTATATATGGAGGATCAAACTTGTGCCGCATAAGCGCACTTATGTTACACTGGGATGAGAAAATTATTGTGATAAGCAAGGAGAATGGGAAGAATGAAACTGGTTTCGTGGAATGTGAACGGGTTAAGGGCCTGTGTGAATAAAGGCTTCCTGAGCTACGTCGAGCAGACGGACGCCGACATCGTGTGTGTGCAGGAGACGAAATTGCAGGAAGGACAAATTAGCCTGGCGTTGGACGAGTCCTACCGGCAATATTGGAACTACGCCGTCAAGAAAGGCTACTCCGGCACCGCCGTATTCTCCAGAATCGAGCCGCTTTCCGTCCGGTACGGCATCGAAGAAAATGAAGAGCCCGAAGGCCGGATCATTACGCTCGAGTTCGAGGACTTTTATCTGGTGACGGTGTATACGCCGAACGCCAAGCGGGATCTCTCCAGACTGGAGTACCGCCTGGAATGGGAGGACCGCTTCCGCAGCTATCTCCTGCAGCTCGACGCGCAGAAGCCGGTGATCGCCTGCGGAGATTTGAACGTCGCTCACCAGGAGATCGACTTGAAGAATGCCAAAGGCAACCACGGCAACTCCGGATTCACGGCCGAGGAGCGCGGGAAAATGACAGAGCTGCTCGATGCCGGCTTCCTCGATACGTTCCGGCACCTGTATCCCGACCGTACGGATGTCTACAGCTGGTGGTCGAATATGCCCGGCGTGCGGGCCCGGAATGTCGGGTGGCGCATCGACTACTTCATCGCCTCGGCCCGGATCGCACCTAACATCGTTAGCGCCGATATCGATTGCGAAATCCTGGGCAGCGATCATTGCCCGGTTCGATTGGAAGTGGACTTGAGCCGGGAGAACGGCTAAACCGGCTAGAAGCTAGAACCTGCTAAAGCAGCAGTCCCAAAAGCAGGAGCAGGTTGGACCCGCCCTAAAAAGCCTACCGGACCCTCCTGCTCCAATTATCTCAATAAACTTAGTAAGGCTTCGCTAAACGGTTTATAGATGACAATGACGGCTTCCAGCGGATTAGGGATGTCGATTCGCAGGAATAGCGCGATGTTCAGTCCCGCGCCAAGGAGCAGCAGCACACTGAAGCTCCATGCTTCCTTATGCATTCGTTCACGCGTTAACGTCCGCAGTTCAAATACAGCTATACAAGCGGATACGACCCCTATTGTTGCAATTGCCCACCACATTGGTTTACTCCTTAATTTCCTGTAGGAACGAATTTCCCGTGGTGCCAAGGCGCCTAATTTTAATTTCCGCCTTTACGTCCAAATCGAGATCGGCTAAGTGCTGCTCCCAATCGTCCTTTACCTCCGCCCATCCCTTCGGATCGTTCCGGTGAATGACATCGCCGAACCCGAATATGTCGAATTTCACCTTCTCCTGCATCCTGCCGGCCGAATCCATTATCGTCTCTTCCATCTGCTTGCTTGCCGCTTTCTCTAACATGTCTATCGTTGCTAGATCCAGTAAATCGAGATCACATTCTACGTTTCCGACATTCGCTTCGGTGTGAATCTCAACTTGGATTTGCGGCTTCCCCTTCACCACTTTCCCTTGCAGTTCGGTCTTGGAGCGAACAACCTCCAAAGCGATCTGTCCGCCTCCCGGGCAGTTTATGGTGCCAACGGTGTTTTTGACGTTATCCCTCAAATAGTTGTACACCTTGCTCTCGTCTTCGTTCATCCAGCCAACCAACTTATCTCTATGGAAATAAGCCAAACCCGCATAATGCAATTTCGAAGGCGGATCTATGTAGTCCGTATTTGCTTTGTTTTCCACGATCTCTTCGGGTCCCTTCAATTCGATAGCGGTTAAGGCGAGACTCTTCCCTTCCGTGATAAGATCCTGAATGACTTCATCCAACGTGACCATACTCGTAGGTGCCCACACACGCTCAGAAGTATATAGCGAGAAATACATTCGGTTTGCGGGGATTTTTTCGAGCGGGGTTATTACCTTCAGCACATCTTCTGCATGCAGATGTTTGGCGACAACGATGAAGAAATCGGTCCGTGGCTCATGATCCCTCGAGAGGAATTCAATAGGACCCGTGACCCCTTCCTTCGCCAATTCTTCCCCCAATACCAACACGCGCAAATGAGCCAAATATATTTTCCGCGGAGAGGAAGTTGTCATACGCCGGAGAGCCTCAAACACCGTTTTCCCTTCCGCTTTAAACATCGTGACGGCAACGCCCTCCCCTTTGCTGCTGCTCGCTACATTGCTCGGCACAACCACTTGGGCGGAGACCATGTACCGGTCACCTACTTTATCGATACCCAAACCAACCGCCAGCGCCAAACTGTTTAATTCCCGGCTGTTCCAACAACCGGTTAACAGAACGAGCAGCAGGATGGGAAGCACGCACCCAATCAGCTTTCTAGGCATAATGATTTCACCCCTTTAATGAAGGCTTTCCGATTCCGGGAAGTCATGCGGCCTGACCTTGCGGTTTACCGCATTGGTGCGGGGTGACATGATCCAGCGGGGAAGTCTGAACAACGTATCTTTTTGCTCAGGAAGATGAAATGGTGCTAACGAACTCATGTATGGAACCCCGAACGACTTCAAACCGCATAAATGAAGCACGATGGCAATCATCCCTACGATGATACCGAACAACCCGAACGTGGCCCCCAGCGCCATCAAAGGAAAACGAAGCATGCGAATGGAGATGGACATATTGTAGTAAGGAGAAACGAAGCTGGCCATGGCGGTAATGGACACGACAATAACCATCGCTGCCGAGACAATACCGGCTTCAACCGCCGCTTGCCCGATTACGAGGGTCCCGACGATTGAAATGGCGGAGCCTACAGCTCTAGGCATTCGAATACCGGCCTCCCGCAAAATTTCGAAGGTAACCTCCATCATCAGCGCCTCGAAAAAGGCCGGAAAAGGCACGCCTTCCCGTTGGGCTACCAAGCTAATCAACAAGTTGGTCGGAATCATTTCTTGATGAAACGTAGTGATCGCGACATACAGGGAAGGTCCGCTCAACGCAATGAAGAAGCATAAATAGCGGATTAAACGAATCAGTGTGCTAATATCCCAACGGTGGTAATAATCCTCCGCCGATTGGAAGTATTGAACGAACAGCGCGGGCACCATAAGGACAAATGGCGTACCGTCAACTAGTATCGCAACCCGCCCTTCCAGCAACCCCGCCGCAATGGTATCCGGTCTTTCGGAATTTATGACTGTTGGAAAAGGGCTCCATGTGGCATCTTGAATATATTCTTCGATATAACCGCTTTCCAGGATGCCGTCAATATTAATGCGGTCCAAACGCTGCCGCACTTCGGCAACGACACTGTCATCCGCAATTCCTTCGAGATACATGAACGCTACTTGCGTTCGCGTTACACTGCCGATTTCTCTAGACTCCAGCCATAGGCGGGGATCTTTGATTTTACGGCGGATCATCGCCGTGTTCACCTTTAGTGATTCCGTGAAGCCTTCGCGAGGGCCGCGGATCAGCGATTGAGCAGACGGCTCTTCAACGCTCCTGTGCTCCCAACCGCGCGTGGAGGCAACCATTGCCCGATCCATATTGTCCATGAGAATAACGCTATCTCCGGACAGAATGGCCAATAGTAACGTTTCGAAATCATCTGCATCGGATAGACTTTTAACCGTCAGTACGCTTTCTTGCAAGAAGCTTATCGGATCGGGGTGAGTACGCAGCTTAGCGGTGAGCTCGGTCGATTCCCGGACTCCCACCATCAGCGGGATCAGCACAGCATCATCCAACACCTTCTTATCCGTCAAACCATCCGTATACACAACCGCCATCCGGATGGAATCTTCTGCAATTCGGAATTGCTTGATAACCAGATCGCTGCTATTTCCGACGATCTCTTTTATTTTATTTATATTTTGCTGCAAGTCGTTGGTCAATGTTACTCGAACTTGCTGGATTTCTTTTATTGGGGCCGCCTTTTTCCCTTTTTCCCCATGATGTACGGATAATAATCTTTTTATAAACCTCAATGGACTCCCCCCTTTCGCGATCCCGTCAACCGTTCTCTCCCTGTAATTCGTCTTGCATAGGCTACTACCAAAAGGACTAACGGGATCACGAACCCGATAGGCAGGAAATGAGCAAATGCCATTTGAACAATGGCAATCGTGAAAGCGACTGACGGGTAAATAATGATAGCTAATACGACCAGGATGAGCCCCAACGGAAGGAGTAAGGGTTTGGCCTCCGTTATTTTGAAGGTATTGGCATAAAATCGAATAGATGCGTAAAAGCATAGGGACAGCTTGAAGAAAATGCACAAGAGCCAAAGAATGGCCATCATGGACTCCACCCTTTGAAAGATCTCGCCGATATGAATTTGCATCGCTAGCGCATAACTGGGATATGCTTTGGAGGCTGTAAGTCCCACCCCCATAACCA
Source organism: Bacillus sp. 3255 (assembly GCF_031456485.1). Lineage (NCBI taxonomy): Bacteria > Bacillati > Bacillota > Bacilli > Caryophanales > Bacillaceae > Bacillus > Bacillus sp. 3255. Next base: position 83,681 of record NZ_JAVDUS010000027.1, on the reverse strand, counting down.
ACAGGCAGAAGGTTGTAAAAAGAACCAGAAACAAAGCGCCCGATAACGTTCCAAGCACTAAGGCTCTCCCCGCTTCCTTCGCTTGGGTCACGGCCGGCATGATAACCAGGAAAACGGATAATTGCAAAAAAGGTACGGCTATAAACGGGAGAGATGCCCTCACGATCGGCTTGTACCCGAATTCCAGTACAGGCAATAAATGTTCGATGTGCATTTTGGGTAGAAGTCCTACGAAAAGCACGAGTACCAGTAAGACTAATAGAGGGAAAAAGACTTCCACCGCCCGGGCAATCGTTTCCAGTCCCGAATGTACAGCAAGTAGGACAACGGCTAGAAAAAGAAGAAGAATAGCATACAGAGGTGTTTCCGGCATGATTTGAGCTAACATGAAGTCCCCGACATCCCGAAGCAATTGAGCGGATAATAGGAAAAAGTATAAAAAGAAGATGGCGGAAACGGCTCTCCCCAACCATTTGCCTAGAATCTTCTCGCTATATTCGGGCAGTGATAGATTCGGGAATCTTGCAGCCAATGTCTTGAGTAAGAAAGCGATCAGTACGCCAACTCCCGATCCGAATAACGCCGATAGCCAAGCATCCTGCTTAGCCTCGCCCGCCAGCAGACCGGGAACGTAAAGTATGGCACTGCCCACTGTAAACAGGACGACAAGCAGCGTAAATTGCCTAACCGTTATTTTGGAAAATTCCATCATAAATAGGACCCCTGTTACGAGTTGATAAATATAGTATTTCCAACCCGTGATAGGGAAATACTAGTGGAATGATATTTTAATAGAGAGGGCACCTTGCATCGCCAACGGGATACACAGCGCCACGGCCTGCTCCAGTTCAAGAGGAAATTCCGTTTGCAGATCAATGGTTCCAACTAGATCTTGCCCTCCCCCGCCATGTTGTGCCACAATATGGATGTCAAACAAATAGCAGCCAAGCGGCAAAGAATGCCCCGCTTCCTTTCCAAAACCGGAATGGAGTCGGGGTTTTTTATGTTGTTTGGCCCATGATGATAGGGAGGAATGGTGTAAGGAGAATGAGTTATCAAATGGAGCACGATAATGGATAAGCGTTCATTTTAGTCGAAGGAGGGGAGGGCGACTCGATGCCCTAAAACGCGGACATGGTTACGGCAACCGGAAGTTCGTTGAAGAAATCTGGTGGCCGCTTGTCGGACATTTTTGCGGGCTGCATCCAGAATACGAAGTGAAGGACTGGCGAGGGAGATCATACTTTGTCGATTTCATGTGGATTGTAGGAGCCGTACGGATTGGTTTTGAGATCATGGACTTTGGCTCGCATGGCACGGACCGTACCAAGTACCGGATGGATTTGAACCGTGGACTTTTTCTTCAGGCCCAAGACTGTACACTCTTCTATATCTCTCTGGATGAGTTGAAAGAGAATCCTGCATTCATCCTCTCCGCCTTGCGAAGCAGCCTGTCCTCGTACCTGCCGGCTGGGGAGGGCGTTCAAATTAAAGCCGCAAATCACTATTCAAGGATCGAACGAGACTTGATGCGTTCGGCTATTCGTCATAACCGGATTATTCGTCCGACTCAGGCGGCCAAGGAATTGGAGCTGCATACAATGACCGTTATCAAATACTGCCGCAAGTTAGTGGAAAAAGGGAAATTCCGAGCTGTGGCAAGAGGCATGTCCGGACGAGTCATCTACTATGAGCACATGGGTCCAATCCAAAGTCCGGATTTGGTTTGACAGCTGGATTATCGAATCTGTATGAAAAATCATATAGAATTTATCCCATGATGGTGAAAATCGTTAAATCTATATGAAAAATCGTATACAATTTGGATTTTCGCGCGAAATATCATATAGATTACTGAATTACGCGGGTGAACCAGCCGTATCCAGGCATTAGATCAAAACGAAGCAAAAAAAGCCGCAACAAGCCGCCTTGCAGCAGCTGTCACAGCCCTCTCCTCTGCATCTAACGCAGGATCCAGCCTATTCTTCCTTCCCCGTCGCAATTGGGTTGTCTTCCCAAGAGATCCAGTCGCTCCAGCTTCCGCTATAGAGCTTCACATTGTCAAATCCCGCTTCGCTCAAGCCAAGCACGTTCGGGCATGCCGTCACGCCGGAGCCGCAATAGACGATAATTTCATCGGCATCGCGCAAGCCGGCGAAATGCTGCTCCTGCTTCGCCGCAGGCAGCCAAGCGCCGGTCTCATCGAGGACGCCTTTCCAGAAGTAGTTCCGCGCACCGGGAATGTGGCCCGCCACCCGGTCGATCGGCTCCTCGAGCCCCAGATAGCGGCGCTCCTCGCGCGAGTCGACCAGCACGACGCCGGGACGGCCGAGCTTGTCCTTGACCTCGTCCATAGAAGCGAGCATGGTGCGCTGCACTTTCGGCGAGAACGTCCGCGGCTGAACAGCAGGCACTTCCGCCGTTACCGGGTAACCCGCTGATTGCCATGCGGCGTATCCCTGATCCAGTACATACACCTCGGAATGACCGAGGAATTTCAGCATCCACCATAGCCGCGAAGCCATGGCTCCGCCTTGGTCGTCATAGGCGACGACGGTCTTGGTGCTGTCGATCCCCAGACTGCCCACGCGGATAGAGAATGCCCCGAGGTCGGGGAGCGGATGTCTGCCGCCGTGCGCCATGAGCGCACCGGACAAATCCTTTTCCAAATCCACATAGACGGCTCCCGGTATATGGTCTTGCTCATAGCTTTGCCGGCCTGACTCAGGCTTGCCAAGCGCAAAACGACAATCAGCGATCACAATGTTCGCATCGCCCAGCCGTTCGAGCAGCCAAGCTTGACTTACGATATTTTCCATGGATGATGCCACCTTCCTTGCCTGCAATGAATGGCCCCCCGCTGAGAGGAGCAGGATATGTTTTCCAAGCTGTATGATCTTCCCCCATTTTATCGCAAAAGCGCCGCGTTCGCTATGGCGGGCCCATGTAAACTCCGCACAGGCCGAGTGCACAAAGACCGTCCCAACCTATTGGCCGTGACGGTCTGTACTATTAACCCCGCTTCGCTGCAGGCGCACGTGCCGCCGATAGCGCAGAAGCTTCATCAGCCGCATCCTCCTGCGGCTTCACCTTGCGGATGAAGAAAGCCAATACCAGCGCCGCAACGCTTAGCCATGTAGCGATCACGAAGGAATGGTTAATTCCATAGATCGTAGCCGCTTGCGTGACCTCCGCCATTTGGGCTTTGTTGCTCGGATCGACTTTGCCTGAAATAATAAGCTCCTTCGCGTGGGAAGCCGCTTTGTTGGTCATGAACGTCACCAGCAGAGCGGTTCCGAGTGCACCGGAGACGTTCCGCAGCGTCTGCGACATCCCGGAGCCATGAGCATTCAAGCGCCGCGGCAGCTGATTCATCCCGGCCGTTTGAATCGGCATCATGAGCATCGACATCCCGAACATCCGCAGCGTATACACCAGCATCAGATGGTTGTATGTCGAATCCGCGGTAAGCTGACTGAATTGGTATGTCGTAAGCGTCGTAATCAGCAGGCCGATGACAGCCAGCCAGCGAGCCCCGACCTTATCGAAAATCATGCCCGTGATCGGGGACATGATCCCCATCAAGATCGCACCCGGCAGCAGCAGCAAGCCGGACTCCAGCGGTGTGAAACCGCGGATGTTCTGCAGGAAGATCGGCAGCAGAATCATGCCTGAGAACATGGCCATCGTAATAATCGCATTGATCAATGTCGTTAGCGAGAACATGGAATATTTGAACACCCGGAACTCCAGCAGCGGTGTTGCTACCATGAGGGAACGGATCACGAAGATCAGCAGCGCGACCCCCCCTACAATGAGACAGGTCAGAACGTCTACGCTTCCCCAACCGTCCGTACCGGCGTCGCTGAATCCGTACAAAATTCCGCCGAAGCCGATCGTGGACAGGATAACGCCTAGAACGTCAAGGTTAGGCTTGGATGTCTGGATCACATCCTTCATGGCATAAGCGCCAAAAACGACGGCGAAGACCGCTAGAGGCAGAACAATATAAAACAGCACATGCCAATGGTAGTGCTCGACGATCCAACCGGACATCGTCGGCCCGATGGCCGGAGCGAAGATCATGGCGATCCCCATCATGCCCATCGCTTTGCCGCGCTCAGCCACAGGGAAGATTGTCAGCACGACGACCGACATCAGCGGCATCAGAATGCCGGCGCCCACCGCCTGCACGAGACGACCGCTCAGCAGCAAGCCGAAAGTGCTGGAAATGGCGCAAATGACCGTGCCGACGGCGAATAAAGACGAGGCGACCAGGAACAATTTGCGGGTGGTGAACCTGTTGATTAGGTAGGCGGAGATCGGCACGAGAACCCCGTTCACGAGCATATATCCGTTGGACAGCCACTGAATCGTGCTTTCGTTCACGTTCAGGTCGGTCATCATTTTGGGCAGGGCGACATTCAATACGGTCTGACTTAATAGTGCCACGAATGCGGCAATCAGCAGGGAAGCCATGATGGGCCCTTTGCGCATCGCTGTATGAACCATGCTAGTCATGAAGATCATCCTCACTTATGTTCTTTAGAATCTGAATCATCCGATGCTGAATGCGAAGCAAATGCTCTTGATCCTCATCGGACAAACTCATCAAAGGCCGAAGCAGCTTCGTTCGTGTCATATTCGATTCCTCCCATAGCGCCAATCCCTTCTCTGAGAGTCTAAGCATCATAGCACGTCGATCGTTCTCGGCCCGCTCCCGTATAACGAGACCTGCTTTGGTCATCCGGTCCACAATACCGCTAGCGGTGCTGTTTCCCAGATTCAGCTTCTCGGAAAGTTCAGCCAGCCGAATGTCCGGAAACTCCTCCAAAATACGGAGCACAATAAGCTGGAGCGGGGTAAGACCATGCCGCTGAGCAACTTTGGCCACAACATGATAGAAAGCTTGGTTCACTTCCCGATAAGTATAAAAAATTTGCAAAAAGCGTTGTTCTCTATCCAAATGGAGCCCCCTAAATTATTTCGCATACGAAACAATATTATGTCCCTTTCTCGCTGATATGTCAATATTTATATATAGTTAACTAGAGCCCTCTATAGTATTTGTGATTACGCCAGCATTATGATAATGATTTAAAACTTGGCTGCTCCAACTCGTACAGGCAAATGCAAAAACCCCCAATCCCGCTTAGTCGGCAAGATTGGAGGTTGAATTGAAATGGCGGGCGGCGGCTCCCGCTACAGCTCGTCCATCTCCTTACGGTATAGAAGATAAAGCATCCACGCCAACATGATGCAGAACCCCGCAGCCCAGTAGAAAATGGACGTCAATTGCTTGGATACCCCATAATAAGCGGAAGAGTACATGAAGAAAGCCGTCACAAAGACGGGGTATATCCGCTGATTTCGGCGCTGATGCAAGCTCTTGTTCCCCAGCACCAAACGAAGCGTAAAGCCTAGCCGATTCCGCTGTAAGTACAGAGCAAAGTACAACGTGATTATGGCGGCTGCAATTTTCAAAAGCCGATACGAGACATCGGGACTATCGAAATAAATGTACATCGGAACGCTGGTGATCACCGCCGCCACGAACAATACGACGGCTAGAAGCATGGTATACCCCACTGCGCCAAGAAGCACGATCATAAGCGCATGCAGCTTCCGCAAACGAAACATATAGTGAATCCCCAGGGCTTCGATGATAATAGCCAGCATAGGGGATAACGATTTGGTTCCCAAAACATAGATGAATAATTCGGATAAACAAGCGGTCAAGATGCTGAGGATTACCGTGAGAGGCCATTTTCTTTTCGTGGAGATTCGAAAGGCGTGCAGTCCTAATAAAAGCATCGAAAATAAAATACATGTACCAACCGAGATATGTAAAAGCGAAGCCATGCCAACCTCCAGCCACAAATGAAAGGGTGATCAACATGCAGAATGTCAGCTTACAATGGAAAATCGTCCCCTTAACTGACGCACATTGCATAACGTTATGTACTTGGAAATACCCTGAACCTTACGAATTGTACAACTGGCCTCCGTGGGAAACCATGCTTCAAGAGCAAGCTGAATTCGCGGAAGCATCCATTCGGGCCGAACAATACCGGGCTGTCGTGGACGCTGAGGGCATCCTCGTCGGCTTTGTTCAGTTTTTCCCCATCGTCGGGGTCACCCGCTTAGGCCTCGGCCTGCGCCCGGACCTCTGCGGACAAGGCAGCGGACTCGGCACGCAGTTCGTCCGGCTCCTGACACAAGCCGCGCTGCTCCAGACTCCCGGGAACGAAGTCGATCTCGAAGTGCTTGTCTGGAACGAGCGGGCCATCCGCACCTATCAGCGTGCCGGCTTCGTCATCACGGATACGTATGAACGGCTGACGCCCTCCGGTCCCGCCATGTTCCACTGCATGGTGTACGAAGAAACCGCGCCTGACCAGGACTAGACGCCGGTTTCCCCGGCCGTCACAGCCGTATAAGCCTCATCGTATTTGGCCGCCGAGCGGAAATCGAGCTCGGTCAAACCGCCCGCATGCCAAGAGGTCAGGCGCAAAGTCACCATTTTGTAATCGACGGCGATCATCGGGTGATGGTTGTCCGCTTCGGCAATACCGGCAATCCGGTTGACAAAGTCTATCCCCTGCATGAATGCCGCAAATCGGTATTTGCGCATCATCCATTTGTGATCATCCGTCGTCCAGCCGGAGAGCCGCTCCAACCTCTCGGTAATCTCAGTTTGCCCAAGCTTCATGCGTCAGCACTCTCCTTCCGGCATCACTCATATTCGTAAACGGGCTCATGGGCTTCATTGTCTCCCGCATAGGTGCGAAGAAGCTCCAGGAAAGGCTTCCCGTAGTTGCGGTATTTGACCTCACCGACACCTTTGATCCGCAGCATCGCCGCCTCCGTCGTCGGACAGCTCTCGCTCATCTCACGAAGCGTACTGTCGGAGAAAATGATATACGGCGGCACCTTCTCCCGCGCCGCCATTTCCCGGCGCAGTAGCCGCAGCTGCTCGAACAGCGTATTGTCGATCGCCGCTGCCGCTCTGACCTGCTGCCGGCGCACCTTCTGGAATACTTGCTGCTTGCCTTGAAGCACTTCAGCCGCCGGCTGCATAAGCCGAACCACCGGATACTGGCCGTCGGACAACTGCAGGTACCCCTCCGAAATCAGCACATTGATGAGATCCGATATCTCTTTCTCCGGCAAATCCCGCATGATGCCGTGCGTCGGCAGGCGGTCGAACCGGTAATCGACGATTTTCTTGGCCTTGGAGCCTTTGAGCACGGAGGCCACCATCGAAATCCCGAAGCGCTCGCCCATCCGCCGGATGCAGGAGAAAATTTTCTGCGCTTCGACGGTAATATCCACCGTATCCCGGTCATCCTTACAGGAGCTGCAGTTGCCGCATGTATCTTTGATATTCCGTTCGTCAAAGTAATGCAGGATCACGTTGCGCAAACAGCGCGGCGAGTAGCAGTAATCGATCATCGTCTGCAGCTTCTTGTATTCGTTCGCTTTGCGCTCCGGCGTCAGCTGGTTCTGCTCGATGAGAAACTTCTGCGTCATAATATCCTGCGCGCTGAACAGCAGAATGCATTCGCTCGGCTCCCCGTCACGCCCTGCACGGCCCGCCTCCTGGTAATAGGCTTCCATATTTTTGGGCATGTTGTAGTGGATCACGTAGCGCACATTCGATTTATCGATGCCCATCCCGAACGCATTCGTCGCGATCATGACGCGAATGTCGTCATAAATAAACGCTTCCTGCATATAGGAGCGCTCATCGTCCGTTAAACCGGCGTGGTACTTGCCCGCGGCATAGCCTTTTTTGCGCAGCTGCTCGTACAGGTCCTCTACATCTTTGCGCGTTGCGGCATAAATAATGCCCGGCTGATGCGTATGCTCTTTCACATAATTCATAATGTAATCCCGCTTATTCTCTCCCCGAAGAATCGTCAGTTCGAGATTGTCCCGCGAGAAGCCGTTCACGAAAATGCCTGCATCCGTCAGCTCCAGCAATCTGGCGATGTCCGCCGTTACCTCCGCTGTCGCCGTAGCGGTGAAGGCCGCCACGATCGGCCGGTTGGGGAGCTCGCGAATGAACGGAGCAATCCCGACGTAGCTGGGCCGGAAATCATGCCCCCACTGGGAGACGCAGTGCGCCTCATCGATCGCTACGAACGGCAGATTCAGCGCTGCCATTCGCGCGCGAAAGCGCTCCGATTCCAGCCGCTCGGGCGCAATATACAGCAGCTTGTATTTGCCCTGCATCGCGCCCTGCATCCGCTGCTCGACTTCCCTGGCTTCCAGCGTGCTGTTAATGAATGTGGACGGAACGCCCAGCGCGTTCAGAGCATCCACCTGGTCTTTCATCAAAGAGATCAGCGGAGAAATGACGAGGGTTACCCCCTCCATCAGCAGCGCGGGAACTTGATAGCAGATGGATTTCCCTCCGCCCGTCGGCATAATGCCGAGCGTATCATTTCCTTGGAGCAGGTTGGAAATAATATTTTTCTGCCCTTCGCGAAACTCCGGGTACCCGTAGACTTGTTGTAAAACTTTCCTTGCCCCATCCAGCATAGCTTATATACACCTTTCTTTAATTCAGTCCAAACTCGCGAGCCCGAAGCCTATCAGACTAGATAGATGACGGATACCAGCTTCTCCCCATCGTGAACCTTCAGAACGTGATTGCCCGGATCATGACGGACCGAACCTACGCCGATCTGCATGACGGGGCTGCTCCCTAATCCATAGAAAATATCGTCAGCCAACGTACGCAGGCATTCTTCCTGCTCATTGGGCTCCAGCTGCTCCCAATCGTCCGCGCTCATATCCAGCAGCTCGTAAAACCCATTCACCATCTCAATGCCGCGCACGAAATCAGTCACAATATCCTTGTACTCTCTTCCGAATTTAATACCCATCCTTCAGTCTCCCTTCGGTAGCTATCCTTCTAGCTTCACTTTATCATATTATTAGATGGAATGCAGGGTTAACCGCTTACGACCCCGGATAAAAAATTCCCCTTTGGCATACACTGTGGAAATGGGCAATTTCGGAAAAAATCTGTTACTATGGAAGAAGGAATGTACCGCTCGGAGGGTAGGAAAGCACACATGCTGAAACTGCAGATTCCCAAAAATCGAATGAACTACCTAATCAAGCAAATCCCGCTGCATTTCGACGCTGCCGTTCTGGAGCAAGGGTGGGAGTATTATCACAAAGGCCGTGTGGCCGATGTCGATCTGAAGGGCACCAGCATTCAATCGACTGTAGCGGGCAAGAGACTGCACCAGACGACGGTCAATCTGGAACATTTTCCGGACAGCTCGTGCAGCTGCTCGTATGACGGCTTCTGCCAACATATCGGCGCTACCTTCTTCAGCCTGTATGCCCCTTATGGTCGGCCTGAGCTTTTGCTGCAGCAGTTGAAACAACAAATACACGCACGGAAAAAGCCCTTGCGCGGCGCCGCTCCGGCACAGGAGCGCAAAGAAGCGGCCAAGGCGAATACGCCGGTCGAAGAGGCGATGCCTGCCGACTGGCACCGTTTCTTCGAAGGGCGGTTTCACGGGTTTTCGATTTCGCACCAGCATTCGATCGAAACCTTCTATGAGTCCGCCCTGGAGTCGCTGCCCGGCTTCGCCGCCGAATGGAGAAGCACGGTGCGCGGCATCTACATGCTTCACATCGTGCTGTTCATGATGCGCAAAATCGAACAATTTTATCAGGATACGAAGAGCTCCTACTTGTCTTATTATCATGAGAACGGGTGCAAAATCGCCGCCAAAAATTGCGAGGATAAGCTCGTTGCCTTCGTCGAGGACATGGATCTGAACGCCGCCTTCGAGGCGGAACCCAAGCATCTGCTGGCAACGCTCAGGATGCTCGGCGAATTCGCGCTGCAAGGCAAGGACAGTCCCATTGACTGGCTGTTCGTCTACCGGTTCATCTGGTGGAAGCTGGCCGGCCAGACCGCAGCGCAGCAGGAGGAGAGCGAGCGGCTAGACACTCTTCTGGCCAAGAAAGAGCAGGTATCCCGGAAGAAGGATACGCTGCTGACGGCCCGGGCGCATTTCCATATGATTCAGGGAGATCCCGAGAGCGCCTTCCAGCTGCTCAACCAGCTTGCCCACCCGCAAGCGAAGGATTATTTCTTATACCTGAATCATTACTACAACAACCGGGACTGGGATCTCATGCTGGTCTGGCTCCGCTGGTTATTCAAGTCCATTGCGCAGGCGAATCACGATGATTTCCGGACATTTTGCCAGTATTGGCTGGATACGACCAAGCATTTGGACTCCGACAGTGAATGGGTGCAGGTGATGGAGTCCCTGCTGCCCCGGTCTTACTACTATTACACGGCGTATTTGCTGCAGACGAAGAGGTACCGCCAATGGGTGGACTTGCAGCTGGCGAACCGCATTTCACCGCTGAATTTGTACGCCTTGGAGCTCAAGGCCATCGAAGAGCACGATGCGGCCCTGCTTCTTCCTCTGTATCACCAAGCCGCCGAACGGGCGGTTTTGGAGAAGAACCGTGCTTCCTATAAGACGGCGGTCCGGCTTCTGAAGAAGCTTCATGCCCTATACAAGCAATTAGGCCAGAACGATCGCTGGGAGCACTATGTGTATCGTTTGGCGGATAAATTCTCGCGCCTGCGTGCCTTCCAGGAAGAGCTGAAGAAAGGAAAATGGATTCGATGATCGAAACCAGCACGCTAACGGTACATGTAAGCTCCCTCCCCGCCGGTTCTCTGTTTCTGTGGGGTTCCCGTGCCAATGGGGGCATCTGGGATGCGCTCGATTTGAAAAATATGCTGTTCGCCTGGCATCGCGCCTCCTTCTACGGCACCTTCATGGAGCCGAGCGAATGGCAGAACCGCGAAGGCATCGAGCTGCAGCCGCTGGAGGCGCTCGACTATTTCAGCGATCCGCAGCCTGTCCAGCATCTGCAGCTTAACTGGCATCAGGACTGTGCGGATTTCATCCGCCTGGCCCCTGCGGTTCGCGAGGCGCTGGCCTCCGGCAGCTTCATGCCGGACTACGAGAAGTGGAAAGCCGGCGAAATCGGCTGGAAGCTGCAGCTGCCGGAAGAGCTGCAAGCGCTGGAGTCCCCCGCCGTCTCCCGCTGGATTCATGCGCTCATTCCCGAGTGGGTGGAGGCGGACGGCCTCATGAAGGATACGCTTCGCAAGCTCGAATCCGCATACCCGCTCATGCGCCGGGGCGAGCTCGCCGCCGATCTCTGGCTCGACGAGGAGGATTGGCTCGTCGCCATCGGCTGGCGCCAGGACCGGTCGCCGATGCGCACGTGCCTGCAGCTCGCGGAGCCCGATCTGGCGCACGGCGCAGGCTGGCAGCTGCGCGTGCTGCTGCAGGACCGGCTCGCGCCGGAGGTGCTGCGCACCGTGACGCCGGCCGGCGAGCCGGTGCCGGGCGAGCTGCCGCTGCCGGAGGCGTGGCAGGCCGAGCTGAGCCGCGTCACCCGCGACGCGGCCAAATGGGTCCGCATCCTGCCATGGCTGGATGCGGGGGAAGGCGTCCTCCGCCAGACGCTCACGGAGGAGGAGGCTTGGCGCTTCCTCGCAGAGGGAAGCGTGCGGCTTGTGGAGGCCGGGACGAGCGTATTCCTCCCGGCCTGGTGGGAGCGCATCCGCAAGATGAAGCCGAAGCTGCGCGCGAAGATCAAATCTTCCGTCGGTTCGGGACGGGAGACGATGTTCGGGCTGACCCAGCTGATGCAGTTCGACTGGAAGCTGGCTGTGGGGGATCTGGAGCTGACGGAAGAGGAGTTCCGTTTGCTGCTGGAAGAGAAACGCAAGCTGATCCAGATTCGCGGCAACTGGATTCAGCTCGACCCGCAATTCATGGCCCAGGTCGAACAGATTATGAAGCAGGTGCAGAAGAAGCAAGGCTTGTCCTTCCGCGACGTGCTGGAGCTGCACTTCGCCGGCGACGCCGGCGGGCTGCTGCCTGCGGAGGATGACCCCGATGCGATGCGCTACATCGAGATGGAGGTCGAGCTGAACGAGCAGCTGCGCCACATGGTCGATCAGCTGACGCAGACTGCAGCGATACCTACGGTGGAGCCGCCGGCGAGCTTCCATGGCTCGCTGCGCCACTATCAGGTGGACGGCATCTCATGGCTGCTCTTCCTGCGGCGCTTCGGCCTTGGCGGCTGTCTGGCCGACGATATGGGACTGGGGAAGACGATCCAGTGGATTACCTACTTGCTCACAGTCAAGGAGAACGAACAGCCGGAGGCTCCCTCCCTGCTGATCTGCCCGACCTCCGTGCTCGGGAACTGGCAGATGGAGCTGAAGCGTTTCGCCCCTTCGCTCAAGGTGCATTTGCATTACGGTCCGCAGCGGCTGAAAGGCCCGGCTTTTGAGGACGCCGTAAGTAAAGTCGATTTGGTGCTTACCTCTTATACACTTTCGCATCTGGACGAAACGGAACTGGGCAGTGTCGCCTGGAACTCCATCTGTCTGGACGAAGCGCAAAATATTAAGAACGCTTATACGAAGCAAGCCTCGGCAATCCGCCGGTTGAACGGCTATCATCGCATTGCCCTGACGGGTACCCCGATTGAGAACCGGCTCACGGAGCTGTGGTCGATCTTCGATTTCGTGAACCCGGGGTATTTGGGTACCGTGCGCGAATTTACGCACCGGTACGTGAATGCGATCGAGAAGACGCGCGACAGCGAGATGATCGGCAAGGTGCAGAAGCTGATTCGACCGTTCCTGCTGCGCCGCGAGAAGAAGGACCCTGCGATTCAGTTGGATTTGCCGGAGAAGAACGAGTCCAAAACGTTCATCTCGTTAACCGCCGAGCAGGGCTCGCTATACGAGAACTATATTCAAGACATGTTCGACCGGCTGGATAAGCTCTCGGCGATGGAGCGCCGCGGGCTCATCCTCGCCGCGCTGACGAAGCTCAAGCAGGTGTGCAACCACCCGGCCTTGCTGCTCAAGGAAGGGCTGTCCGCCCCTTGGAGCGGACGTTCGAACAAGCTGGAACGGTTGCTGGAGATGGTGCAGGAGCTGCGCCAGGAAGGGGACAAATGCTTGATTTTCACGCAGTTTGTGGAGACGGGCAACCTGCTGCAGCACGTGCTGCAGCAGGAGCTTGGCGAACCCGTATTGTTCCTGCACGGCGGCACATCCAAGGCCGGGCGCGATGAGATGATCGCGCATTTCCAAGACGCCAGCGTGCCGGCTGCGGAACAGCGCAATGTGTTTATTTTATCGCTGAAGGCCGGGGGCATCGGACTGAATCTGACGGCGGCGAATCATGTGTTCCATTATGATCGCTGGTGGAATCCCGCCGTCGAGAATCAGGCGACGGACCGGGCTTTCCGCATCGGGCAGACGCGCCATGTGCAGGTGCACAAGTTCGTCACGCTCGGCACGCTGGAGGAACGGATCGACGAGATGATCGAGCGCAAGCTCGGCCTAAGCCAGCAGATCGTCGGCTCCGGCGAGAACTGGATCACCGAGCTGTCGACCGACGAGCTGCGCGACTTGTTCTCGCTGCGCCGCGAGTGGGTCGAGGCTTAGACGGATGCTTGAACGGCGCCGCCGTACATGCCTTTCCGCGTGCCGGGCACGCGGGTTGCTCCGCCATACTCTGAAGACCTGCGTATTCTGCAGGTCTTTTCTTATATAAAAAACCTGCAGAGCGCACAGGAATTTACCCGGAATGGGCTGAATGGTCCCATTTCTACCGAATTTCCTGTCCGTCTTGCAGGTTATCCCGTCCCAAGCTCCCTCTAAATCAGCAAATCCAAAAACAAATAAAAGCCTTCCCCCAACGCACAAGAGTAGGTCTGAATCTGCTGCGACGTATCCAAGTCCGTATACACTTGGGATAGCATCCCTTGCTTCTGCAAGTTCATCATGAGAATGTTGGAGATGAAATAGGGACGCCACGTCCAATTGGCCCCCCGGTAGCTGACATCCTTGCTCCAGATCTCGGCTTTGCGGATGTAGTTGGAGGAGATTTGATAGCCGTCCTCCCGGCATATGTACATACGGATACAATTATCCGTCACGGATTGCAGGGTACGCTCAATAACCTGATCCGCATCTTCAGCCGTAGCAATGGAGACTGCTGTATGGATCAACGCATCCAAACGATGGTGAACGGCCAACAGACGGCTGTAGCGATCGAACTCCTCTTGGCCGAAGAGGCTCATTTCCTCCTTCAGCAGCGGCTTGAATGCATCCTTGTGCTGGAAGTAAGGCTCCGCCTTCGAGAATAAATACCCTTGCACATAACGGGCTCCGGTTTGCAGCGCATGGTGCAGCTCCTGCTTCGTTTCCACGCCTTCGACAAGCAAGGACGCGCCTATCTGCCCGGCCAGGATGGAAAAGGACTGCATCAACGCTTTGTATCCGGCATGAACGGCGCTTTTCTTCAACAGGTTAAGGTCGATTTTCAATATTTTCGGCTCGAGACTGGCGATGCGGTCGAAATTGCTAAACCCGCTTCCGACATCGTCAATCGCAACGGTACAACCGAATTCCCGGTACAATTCCACAATTTGCGTAAGCTCCTGCAGCTTCCCCGTGAATTCCTCCTCGGTAATTTCGATCACAATCTGTGCAGGATCGATGCGATATTTCCGCAGAAGTTCAAGGGTCGGCAGCACGCCTGTGCGCTTGTAAGTCCTATAGATCCACGAAGGCTTCAAGTTGATAAACAAGGCACTTGGGACGTTCGCAGCGTTAAGCTGTTCGATCGCCCGCTCTCTGAGGTGCCGGTCAACGAGCAGATGCATATCTTCGGGGATGTCCGGATCATTGAAGAAAGGTCCCAAACTTTCGATCTGCCCGTCCCTCATCCGCCTGCCCAACGTTTCGTAACCGATGATTTCCTGCGTCTGAAGCGAAAGGATAGGCTGAAAGAATGGACGGACTTCATGCCGCAGCGGAATCCTGCTGTCTTTAACCCTCACGGTCTGCGCCCCCTCAAAATTAGCCTCCATGTTCTCATACATAACACGGGAATAAGTATGAATAGTATTTTAAACGACATTGTAGGATCTTGCAATGAATTCATGACAGGAAACTTGACACGATTGTTTTTTGAAGGAATTTTGTTGGGCGTTGTCGAATTTTATGTAAATTCAATTTATTCTATGTAGAATTTAGGTGACCCATGGCCATAAAAGCATTCACGCGATCGCGAATATCCATGCTGTATGTCATTCTGATCGTCGCACTGCTCGCTACTGTCGGCATATCGAACTACATCGCGTCCCGCCATATGGAGCACGAAAACGACGCCATCGTGAACGATTCGATTCCGATCTCCAAGACGACGAACAGTTTGCTGACCGATCTGATCAATCAGGAAACGGGGATTCGCGGTTTTGAACTCACCGGCAACGACCAATATTTGGAACCTTATCTCACGGGCAAAAAGCAATTGGAAGCGGATCTCCAAGCTATCCGTGTATATGATGCCAAATACCCGACCCTGCAGCTGGTTATGGATACGCAGGCTATTCCGGCTATAACGAACTTGCAGCGGTTTTTCGATACGCAGCTGGAGCTGATCCGTGCAGGCAAAATCGAAGAAGCCCGAACCCGGGTCGCCTCCGGCAAAACGATGATGGACCGTTACCGGGTCATCCATACCAGTATTGAGAAGACCATTAATCAAATCACCTCGGACGCTTACAACGCTTCTTCGCGAGCGGGCAAAACCTCCCGGTTAATCACGCTGATTGGCGGAATCATCGCTTTGGCGGCAGGGGCCATGTCGCTCTTCATCTCCTTTCGGGCGATCCATGCGGAAGAGGAGCTTCGCAAGAGCGAGGAAACGTACCGCTACATGGCCGAGAGCCTGGAGACGCAGAACGAGGAAATCATTGCCCAGCAGGAAGAGCAGCAGATTACTTTAGCCAAGCTATCCGAACGGGAGCGCGACTTGGAATTGATCTCCTCCTATCAGGAGAAACTGACGGGCTATGTGGAGCTGAAGGATTTCCTCAAACACACGCTGCCTGCGCTCCTTAATTCTCTCATGCAGGATGCGGCGCTTGTCGTTATGAGAAGGGAGTCGGCGCATGGCGATACCTTCTATGAGGTGATTCATTCCATCGGCTACCCGAAAGAACATATTCGGGAGCACCAACCGGAATTATTCGGCCCGGCCAAGCGCGTTTTCGACGAAAACACGTCCATCATCCACACTCGTGATGTTGCCGGACACGAAAAGGGCATTCATAGCGGCATGACGCACGCCGTCGATCATTACGTGCCGCTCATAGACGACAAGCAAGAGGTCATCGGCTTCCTGCTGCTAACGAGCTATCAGAGCTCCGTATTCCACGACAACGATCAGCGCCTGACCAAGGGCTTGGTCCATCAGTTCGGCTTAGCGTTCTACGCTCAAGTTATGAATGACGAGCGAGTGAAGCAAGCGGCTCACTTGGCCGAGTTGAACGATGAACTGATCGCCGAGAAGCAGCTGATCGAAGGCCAACGCGACCTGATTCAAAATATTTTGGAATCGGCGCATGAAGGTATGATGATGTGCGACTCCGAGGGCATCATCCTCTTCTCGAATCACCGGATGAGCCGTTACTTCGGCTTGGATGCGCATATCGGCGACAATTTGGCGGAACGCTGTCACGCGATCGCCAGAGAAACGCCGAGCTTCATAAGCGCAGCGTCCTCCATAGAAGCGTTAATTAACGGCACGCATAATCATTTGACACAGCGCTTCGGCTTCCTCCTCGACGATCAGCCGCAGCATGCGGAACTCTATGCGACCGTCGTCAGCGAAGATACGGAGCAGAAAGGCTATTTATTCGTATTCCGTGACCGGACCGAAGAAGAGCGCGTCGACGAGATGAAGAACGAATTCATTTCGATTGTTTCCCACGAGCTGCGCACTCCGCTGGCCAGCGTACTTGGCTTCATTGAAATTCTGCTGCACCGGGAGCTCCCGCAGGATAAGCAGAAGAAATACATGGAAACGATCTATAAAGAAGCGCATCGCTTATCGAATTTGATCAACGATTTCCTCGACCTGCAGCGGATGGAGTCCGGCCGGCAGTTATACCACTTCTCGCCGATCAACCTGCTGCCAACCGTGCAGGATATCGTGGACCAGTGGCAGGACAAGCAAAATCATAGCATCGTCGTACACTATCAAGAGCCCGAATTATGGATAAGAGCTGACGCAGACCGCATCCGTCAAGTGCTGCACAACCTGATCTCCAACGCGATCAAATATTCACCGGGCACAGACCGCGTCGACATCTACCTGTCGCAAGCGAATGGCCGCATTATCGCCGATGTGCAGGATTACGGTCTTGGCATTCCCGAGGAAGCTCATGACCAAATGTTCTCGAAGTTTTTCCGAGTCGACAACTCCGACCGCCGCCAAATCGGGGGTACCGGCCTCGGGCTCGCCATTGTGAAGGAAATTGTCGAAGGGCACAACGGACACATATCCTATCAATCGCAAATGGGCGTTGGCACCACCTTCCGCATCGAATTCGACCAGTACAAGCTTTCCTCGATGGACGGCAAAATTGTCATTTTCGAAGATGACGACGATCTGGCCAAGCTGATTCAAATTGCGTTGAACAAGCTCGATCTGCCATCCATTCAGCTTCGCTCCGCCGAAGAGGGCATTATTGCATTGAGCCGCTGCAAAGGCGAGCCGGTCCTGTTCATCGTCGACATTTTGCTCGAAGGCGTCAAGACGGGCTGGGACTTCATCGCCGACTTGTCCAGGCATCCGATGTACTACCAGACGCCGGTCATCGTCTCGACAGCGCTCGACCAGCCGCATGATTTCCATGAAAGGGATATTCAGAAGTATCTCAAAAAGCCGTTCACCATGGAACGCCTCGTTCAAGTGGCTAAGAATCTGGTTGATAACAAGAAGAACAATGCCTATGTTTTCCCGGCCCAAGACAAGGATTCGCTCTCTGACACGCTGCAGCGCAACGGCATCGATGTGGTGGAGATGAAAGAGAATCAGGATATGATCGAGGTCGAGATCAAAAGGCCGAATGCAGGCGCATAATGCAGCCTTCTCTCCTTCCCATGACTTGTGGAGGGAGAGATTTTTTTATTGTAAACCGCAGGGATTTCCTTGCCCGGCAGCCAATATACTAGAGAAAAACCATTTCATATGTTAGAGAGGGTGACCCCGGTGGCAAAGCTTGAATCCGCTTCCAACCCGATACCTGCACGCCGAATGTGGACCTTGTTCTTCTCCTTGCCGATCTTCGCATGGGCGATGTACGACTTCGCGAATACAATTTTCTCCTCCAATATCGTGACTGTCTTTTATCCTTTTTATTTAAAAGAAACCCTCGGAAAAAGCGAAGAGCTCAATCAGATCGCCAGCACCTTCATCACTTATTCCAATGCGGTCTCCAGCTTCTTTCTCGTCCTTCTCTCTCCCCTGTTCGGGGTGTGGATCGACCGTACAGGACGGAAGAAAGCCTACCTCGTCCCCTTCACCTTGGTGGCGATCCTGTCCACGCTGCTCATGGGCGCTTCGGCGCTGTGGGATACGGATAAGCAATGGCTCGGGCTTAACGCCTCGCTGCTGGGCGTCATTTTCTTCTTCATGGTCGCCAAATTCTTTTACAATTCCAGCTTGGTCTTCTACGATTCCATGATCTCGGATCTGGGCAGCGCACGCGAAATTCCGATTATTTCCGGGATCGGCGTAGCCGTCGGCTACGTTGGCACATTAGTCGGTCTGATTGTATATCCTTTAATTAATGGCAATCATTTCGAGAATACATTCATTCCCAGCGCGCTGATGTTCCTGTTGTTCTCTCTGCCTATCCTGTTCCTCTACAAGGAAAAACCGGCGAAGCCCGTTAGCGGGAAGAAATCCCTGTGGAGCGGTTACCGGGAGATATGGGATACGTTCAAGGAAGCGCGCAAGTACCGCCCGGCCTTCCTGTTCATGATCGCCTACTTTTTCTTCAATGACGCTATCGCTACTGCCATTGCGGTTATGGCGGTCTACGCGAATACGGTGATGGGCTTCACGACAGGGCAATTCATTCTCCTGTACCTTGTCTCAACGGTATCGAGCATCATTGGCTCCTTCATCTTCGGCTATGTGGCCCGAAACATCGGCGCTAAGCATGCCGTGACCATCGTTGCCTGTATCCTTATCTTGGCAATTGCCACCGCATCGCTTACGACCAGCCAAAGCTTGTTCTGGGTTGCCGGCTCCCTGTACGGCGTCTCCATGGGTGCGATGTGGGTCACATCCCGGACTCTGATCGTCCAATTGACGCCCGAGGAGAAACGCGGCCAATTTTTCGGTTTATTCGCTTTCTCCGGCAAAGTCTCCTCTATTGTCGGGCCTGCGCTGTACGGATCGATTACTTTGGCGCTCGCTTCCGCCGGCAACACGGCCAGCCGCGTCGCGCTGGGCTCCCTGCTGCTGCTCGTCGTCGTCGGATTGATCGTGCATATGCGGGTGCCGCAGAAATTGCAATCAGCTTCCTAGTTCGTGTACAATAATTTTTAATCATAAGCGAAAGGTGTGAGAAGGATGAAGAGAGTTCGGATCGGCCAGACCGGGAAGAAGCGTCTTTTCCTATTTCTCATTCACATGAAACACTAAAGCATTCATTGCTTTAGTGTTTTTTTTCGCACATATACACACACTCATTCTTTCAGGGACCGTCAAACTTTGTGAAAACCGAGAGGAGAGATCGATATGCGATATAAACGGGTACTCATTAAATTAAGCGGCGGTGCCGTAGCCGGGGAAAGCGAGTTCGGGTTCGACCCCAAGCAGTTGGATCATATTGCGAACGAAATCATGACCGTCGTAGCGTTGGGGGTCGAAGTGTGCCTAGTTATCGGCGGAGGCAATATTTTCCGCGGGAATATGGGGGAAAGCTGGGGCATCGAGAAAGCCGAAGCCGATAATATCGGGACGCTCGCTACGGTGATTAACAGCTTAATGCTGCGCGGCGTGCTGAAAGCGAAGACGGATGCGGAGGTGCGCGTCATGACCGCCATTCCGATCGCCTCGGTAGCGGAGCCTTTCATTCGGCTGCGGGCCATTCATCATCTGGAGAAAGGCTATATCGTCATTTTCGCCGGCGGCAACGGGCAGCCTTTCGTCACGACCGATTATCCGTCGGTCCAGCGCGCAATTGAAGTGAACTGCGAAGCGATTCTCGTTGCCAAGCAAGGGGTTGACGGCGTGTTCGACAAGGACCCCAAACACCACGAAGAGGCGATGCAGTACAAATCGCTTCACTATAACGACGTGATCCGGAACAATTTGAAGGTGATGGATCAGTCCGCCTTTATTTTGGCCCGGGATTATCAAATTCCGATTCACGTTTTCAATTTCGACAAGCCCGGCTCCATGAAGGACATCTGCGCAGGGCATAATACGGGCACGATTATCAGCTCCTCATCCAATCTCGTGTATCATTAAGCCCAGCCAATAAAGAGGCTGCCGCTGGCAGCCTCTCTCCTATGAGCTATTGCTTCATCAGTTTGCGAATCTCGGCAACCGGAACCTCAATGGTCTCGGCCACTTTTTCCGGGGAGAAGCCTTTTTGCAGAAATTTGCGTATGACTTCTTCCTTGCCTTTTTCAATCCCTTTCTCGATACCTTTCTCTAATCCCTCTTCCATTCCTTCCTCATACCCCCACCGTTTCCAAGCGGGCATGAAATCCATAATCGCTTCACCTTCCTCCGGATATTGTTCGCTTAGTTCTTTCAGTATCGCTTCTTCCTCTTCTTCATTATTGGGTTTGTAAATATAAATCAGTATTATATGCCATTTTGGCCAGCAACGCAGCAGCGACCGGATTATCGGATTCGATAAATGTCCGCCAAGGCTTGCTCCGCAGTTCAACTTTGAGAAACTGAAACCGTAAAATATCGTGCTCCGGAATCGCCATCGCTAAGAAGTCAGGCTCTAGTCCAGCAGCTGATCCAAGCGGGGGAAGAACAATTCGATAAACTCTTTGAAGAATGATTCCAGAAGCTTCTTAAAAGCCTCATCGTGGGGTACCGCCGCCCTTTTGTCCGGGCCGGATATTTCAACTTCCTCCATCATTTCATCCTCTCTATGTTAAAATTTGTGTGTTACACCTATAAGTATACAACAAAAAAACCAGCCTGAGGGCTAGTTTATCTGCACGGGTAACCCGCGATTAAATCATCATCACATAGTAATCGTTCGCATTCTTCGTTCTGAAACCGCAGGATTCGTACAAGCCCAAAGCCCGTTCATTCTCGACGGCAACCTCCAGCCGGATGTCGCCCGCTCCCTTCTGCTGCTTGAGCTTATCGATGGTTTGGCTTAAAATCTGGCGTCCGTACCCTTTGCCGCGATGTTCCGGCAGCACGCAGAAGCCGTAGATGAAGCCGCCGCCATCCGTTCCTACCATAGCGCCTGTCTTACCGATCGGCTCTCTCTGGTCACCGAGCTCGGCTATCCATGTCCGCTCCTTCTCGCCGTTCATCGTTTGCGTCACATAACTTCTCGCCTCGTCCTCCGGCATGGAGAAGCCTGTCACATTCAGCTTCACGAGCAGCTCCGTATCCTGGGCACCGGCCGGGCGAATCGATATCGACTCGGCATCCAACGTCTTGGCAGCATCCTCCTGCAGCTCCATGACGTATTCCGAGAAGCTGTATACCGCCCCAAGCTGCAGTAAGAAAGCTTTGCCGCTTGCCGATCCCCGCTCATTGATGAAAATCACTTTCGGCACTTCCCTGCGCTTGCATTCGTTCAGAGCGGTTTGCACCAACTGGCCGAATATCCCCTGATTGCGCGCCTCCGGATGCACCATCCCGCTGATTTCCACCTCCGTAGACAGAAAGCTGTATATCGCCAAGAAACCGACAACCCGGTCATCCTGATAAAATAAAAAGTCATTCGTCACACCGGCCGGGCGGTCCGCAAGGGTGCTCCAGTTCAGCTTGATGTCAATATGGTCATGGCGGTTGCAAGTTTCCCAGAGCTTGCGAACGTCCTCCAGCTCCTGCGGCGACAGTCCTGCGCGTGATACAATTCCCTGTTTCACAATGTTGTCCTCCATATGATATAAAAGTAATTGCCTGAATTCGATTATACCTGCACAAGCTAAGACCTGGTTAGTTAATAAATCATTTTACATAAAGTTTCGTCAGTCTTTGAACGATTATTAGCATCCGGTCGTACTATTTAGGAATTCACACAGAGAGGGTGTCCGCCTTATTGTGGAAGAGCACGAATCGATTCGTCTGGCTATGCGGGGAGATCGCACCGCTCTGTCCCGGCTGCTGCAGCAGCATTATGACTTCGTTTACAAGTATTTGCTGAAAATAACGCTGAATCCGACCCGGGCGGAAGACCTCACGCAGGATACGATGATCCGCTGTATCGAGAAAATAAAACTGTATAACGGCACCTCCAAATTCTCCTCCTGGCTTATCACAATGGCTACGCGGCTGATGATCGACCAGAGCAGGCGCAGCAAGCGCGAGAAGCTGTGGCAGGAAGAGCAGCAAGCGCTGTCCCTGCGCCAGGTGCAGTGGCAAGCCGCAAGCCGGAACGAGGCGTGGCCCGATGTGCTGAACGCCTTGGCCGAGCTGCCCCAGGACAGCCGGATTCCAGTCATTCTCAAGCATTATTATGGCTACACGTATGAGGAAATCGGCGAGATGCTCGACATTGCGGAGGGCACCGCCAAATCGCGCGTGCATCACGCCTTGAAACAATTGCGAAAGGAGCTGACGTAGATGGACGACAAACACATAATGCCGCATAAGAGCGGCCAGAACTTGGACATGGACGACCGTCTTGACAAGGAGGCCGTTCAGCGGCTCCAAGAAGGACTTGACGCACTGGATCATCTGTTTCCAGCCCATCAGCCTCATGCCGCATGGTTTGACGAGCAGATTGCAGCAACACAGTCGAAGCAGCGTTCACAGCTGCTTGGCGATCTGCTC
Organism: Bacillus sp. 3255; assembly: GCF_031456485.1. Classification (NCBI taxonomy): domain Bacteria; kingdom Bacillati; phylum Bacillota; class Bacilli; order Caryophanales; family Bacillaceae; genus Bacillus; species Bacillus sp. 3255. The sequence continues at coordinate 60,738 of NZ_JAVDUS010000027.1, read as the reverse complement.
AAGCTGTGGGTCGCTGCGCTCGTGCTGCTTGCTCTGCTGTTCCTGACCGCAGCCTCGCTGCCGGCAGCCTTCCTTACCATTCAGCTGCTCGCAGTAGTCGTGCCCGTCGCATGGCTGATCCTCCGAAAGCGGGTGAGCTCGCATGAAGCATGAAGAATGGGATAAGCTGCCCCTATGGGCTTGGATCGGCATCGCCCTGATTCTGCTCACGCAGAGCACCTGGCTGTTCCTCGATGCGCGCAGGCGCGGCGCCCGCTATCCGTGGTTTTGGGGCATCTGGGGCATCCTTCAAGCGCCGACGCCGCTGATCGTTTATTTATTTGCGGTGCGGAAGATTCACCGCTGGTTCAAGCGCACGGGACGATGAGGAACCTTCGCCAATAACGATGCAAAGCCAGCCCCTACAACGGAGCTGGCTTTTATCATAGCGCATGACGGGCATATTCTTCGGGTGTCTGGCCGATGATGGATTTGAAATCTTTGATGAAATGCGATTGGTCATGATAGCCTAGATCCGTCGAAAGCTGAGCCCAGTTCGGCTTCTCCCTCGTATCGCTCGTCTCGGCTGCATTCTGAATGCGAGCCAGCTTAATGACCCACTTGGGGCTGACCCCCACATAGTGATCGAATAGACGCTGCAGCGTCCTTTTATTCACTTGGAAGCGATCGCACAGCGTGTCCACCTTGGTGACATCGGGCTCTTGATTAATATAATCAATCACCTCGTTGATGAACGCCACCTGCACATCCCGCTCGGGAAGCTTCGGACGAATTACACGCTCCACCAGTGCAGCCATCCGCCTCTCGTCCTCTTGAGCGAAAACCTTCTCCTCCAGCGCAAACGGATCTGCACCGAATACCTCTTGCACGCTCAGCGGGCTGAGCTGCATACCGGAAACCGGCCGCTTCACGAACGGATAGAAACCGCCAGGCTTGAATTTGACGCCAATTACACACCCTTGTCCCTGCAGGACATGTCCGTACTTCTCTTTGCCCGGGCCGTAAATGGCGGATCGCCCTGGCTCCACGATCATATTGACGCAGGGGTTGGGAATCACATGTTGCGTATAGGGGTCTTCGCCTCTTAAATCCCAACGCACAATCCAGAAGTGGCGAATAAAATAAGCCAAATCGTCCGCGGGCTCCAGCCGGGAAAGCTGGAATTTGCGCACGCCTTGCTGCAGATTCATAATCCCAAGACTGGGCTTAATGAGATCCGACATAGTGCCATCCCTCCTTGTCGCGTTTTTACAATACAGGGGAACATACAATCCTATATGATAAGTACATTACCTCCATTACCTCATGAAGGAGTGACTTTCAGTTGGAACTGAGATATGAATTTTATATTGGCGCAACATGCAAAGAAGTATGGGATATTCTAATAACACCGGAGGGAACACGGAAAACTCTCTTCGGCAGCGTACTGGAGTCGACCTTCGAGATCGGTTCCGATTACCGCTATGTAGGGCCTGGCAATGACGGCGACGAAACCGTCCATGTCTACGGCAAGGTTCTGGCCTATGAGCCTGAGAAGCTGCTGTCCTGTACGGAGCACGCGGGTCCGTCCTACAATCCGAATCATGCGGATTTCCAGTCCCGGATCACCTTTACGCTCGAGACTGTCGGAACCTGCACGAAGATGACGCTCGTGAACGATGAATGGACGCCGAATCACCCAAGCTTCGAAAGTACGAAAGCAAGCTGGTGGATGATTCTGAGCAATATTAAGACGCTTGCGGAGACAGGGAAGACGTTAGACTTCGGTTGGTAAAAGGGGCAGTCCTTCGGTCAGCAGATCTGACTCGAAGGACTGTCCTTTCGCTATTATAACGGCAATAGAGCGAGCGAAGCTTTTCCTTCCAGCCCCTCCACCATCGCGTGCCAAGCCTGCGGCTTGTTCTCCAATACGGAATAATAGCGCTTCAGGAATTTCACGACAAGCGCCGCATCCAGCTCGGTCATCTCCTCATCGGTCGGCAGGAAACAAAGATCGAGCTCTTCGACCGCTTCGCCGTTGTTCTCCCAGGACGGGTGCACATACGGGAAGTCGATCCGCTTATAGCCCAAATGCGACAAGACCTCGCGCCGCACGTAAGGATCCATCGTTTTCACGCCGCCAAATTCATGGCCCTCGATCCGGTATGGATCATAGATTTCGGCGAACATGCCCACCATCCGCTTGCCGGATTCGGCAGCCAGCGCCTCCAGATCGCTCCAGCGCTTGCGCGCCAGGAAACGGCCGATCCCAAGCCCGGCTTGGCCGATGATCGTGAAATCCGTCATCGCGACCTGGAAATCGTCATAGTACCGATACTCCGTCGTGCCGACGACCTTCCCTTCGTGCACCGCAACGAACACCCGGATGCCGGGGTCTTCCAGCGGTTCTTTCCACAGGCTGAATTCCAGCACCTCTTCGGGCGGAAAAACTTCCTTCATCAAATTGTGCATCTCGCGAAATAAAGGGTTATCGATACTTGTTATCCGTATGTAGTCCATTGACGTGCTCAATCTCCTTCGATTTCAAATTTTCAATTTCAAAAACAGACGATCACTGCCGAAAAGGGTTTCGCCACTCCATCAGCAGCGCATAGTTCAGCGACTCCGCATCCTCCAAATAATCAGGTACCACCCGGACCGGCGTGCGGCCGCAGCGCAGGAGGAACGTAATGACTGGGTCCTTATACACCCCAGCTATGACAGCGTCGGCGTAGTCTTCCGCACTCATCGCCGCGGCATACCGGTGATATCCCGGCATCCGTCCGCCGCCGAGCAGCCTGCGCAGCCCCAGATGAACGACTACTTCGTACATGGACTGCATCATCCATTTCCCAAGACCGAATTTGCGGTACGCGGGCATGACACCAATATCGACGATATATAGCGTGTCCCCGTCCGGGCGGTGCGTGCGGATATAGCCGTCATCGGTCAGCGCCGACCAGCTGTGGTCGGCCGCATGCTCCTCATGGTAATCGACCAGCAGCCCTGTCAGCGAGCCGACGATCTGCCCCCCGACCTCCACGCAAAGCGCACCTTGGTGGAATCGGGTAATATGCTCCGTCAGCTGCTCCTCGTTCCACCACAGCTCGGACGGAAAGGGAGGGGGAAAGCTTTCCTGCTGCACCCGAATCAGCGCCTCGAAATCCGTTCGGCCGTAATGCCGGATGACCGCCTCGACCGGCCTGCTGCCGTCGAAAACGTACAGCTTTTTATAATACAGATTAGCGTCTTTCTCACCTGCTCCTGCATCCATCGCAAGACTCCTCCTTCTGACCCACTCACAGCCTGCCTACCTGCCTATGCCCAGTCGGTGTATAGGTCCGTTCTGCGGTCGCGCCATGTCGTTACGGAGCCTCTCTCGCGGACAACGGTCAACAGGTCCAAATCCAAATCGGCCGTGACCACCATATCATTATTGATCTCGCCTTCGACCAGAATGCCCCGCGGCGGGAAAGGCACATCATTCGGGGTAATGACAGCGGCTTGTCCGAAATTCGCCCGCATGAAATCGACCGTCGGCAGCGCACCGACCGTGCCCGTCGTGACGACATAAATCTGGTTCTCAATCGTCCTCGCATGGCAAGTGTAACGAACCCTGTGGAAGCCGTGGCGATCGTCCGTGCAGGACGGTGCGAACAGCACGTCGGCCCCGCGCGCGCGGGCCATGCGGACAATTTCCGGGAATTCGACGTCGTAGCAGACGAGGATCGCAATGCGCCCTTTGTCCGTGTCGAACACCTGCAGCGAGTCCCCTGCCCCCATGTTCCATTCCTTCACCTCAGTCGGGGTGATATGCAGCTTCTTCTGCTCCGCGATGCGCCCGTCGGGATAAAAGAGGAAGGCCGTGTTATACAGCTTCCCCTCTTCGGAAGTAATGTGCGTACCGCCGATAATATGCATGCCGGACTGCTTCGCCAGCCCCTGGAACAGCTCCCGGTATTGCTCCGTGAACGCAGGCAGCGCCTCGATCGGCAGCGCCTGGCCCTGCTCATCGCCAATCGACATCAGCTGTGTCGTGAACAGCTCCGGGAACAGCACGAAGTCCGCCTCAAACTCCTGAGCCACTTTCACATAATGCTCTACCTGCGCCGCAAACTCATGAAAACTATGGATGGTATGTAAATGGTACTGAACCGCCGAAACGCGCATTTTCATCTCTTCATTCTCCTTCACTTGTGAACTTGTCACCGCCTTCCCGCTTAGGGCTGTAAGCGGATAAGTATTCTCCCGCGGACTTTCCCTGCCAGAACTTCCTGTGCTGCTCCGACAGCCTCGTCTAAGCCCACTTCCTTATAGACCATCCGCTCCAGCATAGCCGGTTTCAGACCGCCAGCTAGACGCTGCCAGATCGGTCCGCGAATTTCAGCCGGACAATAAGCCGAGTCGATACCTAATAAATTCACGCCGCGCAATATAAAAGGGTATACCGTGGCGCTGAAGTCGCCGCCTCCCGTTAACCCGCTGAGGGCAACGGAGCCGCCGTATTTCATCCGGCTCAGCACATAAGCCAGCGATTCGCCGCCGACGGGGTCGACACAGCCGGCCCAATATTCCTTGCCGATCGGCTTAACTACGGAAGGCGACAGCTCTTCGCGCGGCACGACCCGCTTCGCCCCCAGATCCAGCAAGTACGCGTGATCGGCCGCCTTCCCAGTGCTTGCCTCCACCTCGTAGCCAAGCGCAGCCAGCATCGATACGCTGTTGCTGCCCACACCGCCGGTCGCTCCGCGAACGAGCACAGGTCCCTTCTCCTTGCTCAGCCCGTTCTCTTCCATGCGATGGATGGAGAGCGCAGCCGTAAAGCCTGCCGTTCCGAGGATCATCGCCTCCCGATGAGACAGGCCCTGCGGCAGAGGGACCACCCAATCGGCCGGAACGCGCGCATACTCGCTGAACCCGCCGAAGTGCCCCGTACCTAGCTCATAGCTGGTCACCAGCACCTCATCGCCCTCGCGGTAGCGCGGATCCGCCGAAGCGGCGACCGTCCCCGCCAGGTCAATGCCCGGCACCATCGGGTAGGTGCGTATGACGCGTCCGTTCGGACTGCAGGCCAGCGCATCTTTATAATTAATTCCTGAATATCGTACACGTATCGTCACTTCACCCTGCGGCAAATCCTCCATCCGCAGTTGTTTCACTTCGGCAGCAAACCGCTCCTCTGCCCGTTCCACCATCAATGCCTTAAAGCTGTCCATCCGGCTTAGCCTCCCTGTTCATGAAGGATTGCATCAAGTGACTTGATTTTCCAACTTCCACCTAATTTAGTTTACTAGAATCGGGGTCGGGATTCAAAGGTGCGATTCGTTTAAATCCAAAAAAGCCCCCGGCCCAAACCCGGACCGGGAGCTCCTTACTATTGCTGCTGCGCAAAGCCCGCAGCCGCCAAAAACCGTCCGAACGCCGCTTGACCGGCTTCGTCGCGTTTGAACACGCCGGCGTCGAGCAGCACGTCCATGAACTTGCTGCCGACCTCCGCCTGCAGTACCGCCTTGGCGGCGTCCGCCGTCAGCGAGGCGCCATACTGCGCGAGCATCGCCTCGATCCACGCCGCATGCTTATGCAGCGGATGCGCGGCATTGCTCTGAATCGCGCTGCCGTAATCGGCTGCGCCGGTGAGGATCTGCGCGATATCCGCCAGCTCCTCTTGCAGTCGGCCTGGCAGCACCGCCAGCCCCATAACCTCAATCAAGCCGATGTTCTCCTTCTTGATGTGGTGCAAGTGCTGATGCGGATGGAAGATGCCATCCGGGTGCTCTTCCGAGGTGCGGTTGTTCCGCAGCACCAGATCCAGCTCGTATTCGCCCCGCGCGTTATTGCGGGCGATTGGAGTGATCGTGTTATGCGGAACAGACTGTCCATCCTTCTCGCTGAAGGCGAGGATGTCCGCTTCCGCATCGCTGTACGCGCGCCAGTCGTCAAGCAGCTTGCTGGCCAGCTTGTAGATCGACTGCTTGCTGTGCCCGCTCAAGCGGATAACCGACATCGGCCACTTCACGATGGCAGCCTTCACGCCGGCATAATCCGCGTGTGTGAAGGTTTGCTCGCTCGGCGCCTTCTCCATCGGGAACTGATGGCGGCCGCCTTGGAAATGATCGTGATTCAGGATGGAGCCGCCTACGATCGGCAGATCCGCGTTGGAACCGATAAAGTAATGCGGGAACTGGTCGATGAAATCCAGCAGCCGGTAGAACGTGTTCGCTGTCGTTTTCATCGGGATATGCTTCTCATGGAAAATGATGCTGTGCTCGTTGTAATACACGTACGGCGAGTACTGGAAGTACCACTTCTCATTGTCGAGCTCCAGCGGGATAATCCGCAGGTTCTGCCTTGCCGGGTGATTCACCCGGCCTGCGTAGCCCAAGTTGTCCGCGCAGAGCAGACAAGCCGGGTAGCTGCTTTGGGGCAGCGTCTTGAGCAGGGCGATTTCCTTCGGATCCTTCTCCGGCTTGGACAGGTTCACCGTAATTTCGAGTTCGCCGTAAGCGGTACCCGCTAACCAGTACTCGTTCTTCTGAATACGATCCATTCGAATGTAATTGGAATCGATCGATTGTTTATAGAAGTAATCCGTCGCCGCCTCGACGCTGACCGTCTTGGCGGTATGCCAGAATTGATTGACGACTTCGGAAGGGCGCGGCATGAGCATCCCCATGATGCGGGCGTCCAGCAGATCGCGGTACGTCGTCGTGTTCTCTTCCAGCAGCCCTGCTTCGAAGGCAGCGTCGAGCAGTTCTTCCAGCAGCGCCACAGGGCTGCTTAGCCGCTCCTCCGGCACTTCCCCGGCATAAGGCTCTGCCAGTCTGAATAGATCGAGCAACGCATTGCGTGAAGTATAGACATCCAGCCCTTGAATCAACTCATTCTGGATCGCGAATTGAAGAAGTCTTTCGATCGTCAGCGCCGTCTGCGCTGGCGCTTTCACTGTCCGTTCCATGTGTCACTTTCCTTTCCTAAACCGGGCTATTCCGCATAACCATTCGGGTTATTCTGGTGCCACTGCCATGCGCTTGCGATGATCTCCTCCAAGGAATCGCGGGTCGGCTTCCAGCCAAGCTCCGCTCTCGCCCGCTCGGAAGAGGCAATCAGCGTAGCCGGATCGCCTGCCCGGCGCGGCTCAACGACGGCCGGAATCGGATGTCCCGTCACCTTGCGGGCGATGTCGATCACTTGCTTCACCGAGAAGCCGGTGCCATTACCGAGATTGTAAATGCTGCTGGGAGCTCCGCCGCGCAGCTTCTCCACCGCAAGCACGTGTGCGCTGGCCAAGTCGCTGACGTGAATATAGTCGCGCACACAGGTGCCGTCTTCCGTCGCGTAGTCATCGCCGTAGATAGAGATGTGAGCTCTTTGGCCCAACGCGACTTGCAAAATGATCGGAATAAGGTGCGTTTCCGGACTGTGATCTTCGCCGATTTTTCCGCCCGCATGCGCGCCGGCCGCATTAAAGTAACGAAGGGAGACATATTTGATGTCATGGGCCGTGTCGAACCATTTCATCATTTTCTCCATCGCCAGCTTCGTCTCGCCATACGTGTTCGTCGGCAGCGTGCGGTCGCTCTCGAGGATCGGAATATTCTCAGGCTCGCCGTACGTGGCGGCCGTCGAGGAGAAGACGATATTCTTCACGCCGTATTGATTCATTTTCTCCAGCAGGCACAACGTACCATACACATTGTTATGATAGTATTTACCCGGGTTCGTCATACTTTCACCGACTAACGAATTCGCGGCGAAATGGATGATCGCGTCGATGCTATTCTCTGTAAACACGCGGTCTAGAAATTCACCGTCACGCAGATCGCCGACATACAGCTTGCCGCCAAGAACGGCCTCCTTGTGCCCCTGCTGCAGATTATCGACAATTACGACTTCTTCTCCTTTATCCAACAGCTCAGCTACTGCATGCGAACCGATATACCCCGCTCCACCTGTGACTAGAATCGCCATTTACAACGCCTCCCCAATTTGTTCGACACCATTGCCAATATCGCAAACGTAGAAGCTCGGCGTCAAACCTGTAATTTCCGTATATTCCTTGCCGACTTGCTCGATAAATGTTTGAACGCTGTCTTCGTGAACCAACGAAACCGTACATCCGCCGAAGCCTGCACCTGTCATGCGAGCTCCGAGCACACCCGGAACCTTCAGCGCAGCCGCAACCATCGTATCCAGCTCCAAGCCGGTGACTTCATAAAGATCGCGCAGAGAATCATGCGAACCGATCATCAGCTTGCCGAAGGATTCGAGATCGTTCTTCTCCAGCACCTCGATCGATTTGAGCACACGATCGATTTCTTCGACAACGTGCTGCGCTCTGCGGCGAACCGTCTCGTCGGGGATCAGGTGCTTGTATTCGTTGAACTGTGCAAGGTTCAGTTGTCCCAGCAGGGTGATAGACGGGAACTGCTTCTGCAGATAAGCGACCGCCTGCTCGCATTGGCTTCTTCTCTCATTATAAGCGGAGTCCACAAGACCTCTGCGTTTGTTCGTGTTGCCGATCACCAGCTTGTAGCTGCCGCTCTGGAACGGCACGTGGCGGTATTCCAGCGTGTCGCACATCAGCAGGATCGCATGATCCTTCTTGCCGTTCGCTACAGCGAATTGGTCCATGATCCCGCAGTTGACGCCAACGAACTGGTTCTCTGTTTTTTGCGCCAACAGGGCTATTTTGACCGTATCAACCGGGTACTTCTCCAGCGTTTCCAAGGCGAAGGCTGTAACAACCTCGATTGAAGCCGAGGAGGACAGGCCGGCGCCGTTCGGGATTTCACCGTGGAACAACAGATCGTAGCCTTTCGTTACCGGAAAGCCCTCTTGAGCCAAGTGGACGAAGATGCCTTTCGGATAGTTGATCCAGTCATCTTCTTCCCGATAAGCGAAATCGTCTATGGAAATTTGTTTGCGAAGTGCCAGATTGGTCGATGCAAATTGGACAACGCGGTCTTGTCTCGGACGAATGAGCAGGGTCGTTCCGAACGTTAACGCCGCCGGAAACACATAGCCGCCATTATAATCCGTGTGCTCGCCGATCAGATTGACCCGGCCCGGAGCATGAAACGCTGAAATTGCCGCCCCGGAATCTCCGTAAATTTCAATAAACGTGTCTTTTAATGCTTGCAAATCTGCCATTCGGGCACCGCCTTTAGTATTTAATAGGATTGCTGCAGGAGCAAGTTTGTAACTTCAGTATAAGAGAAACTGCAGCTATTGGCTATGGAGGCATGTAATTTCCACATGGATAAATGTGATTTCACACATGGTCCCTGTACGCCAAATATGGTACATTGAAAGGAAACCGAGGACCTCGCGATAGGAGTTGTGAGAAGCCATGCCTAACAAGGAAAGCTATTATGTCGTTTCCAATCCGCTGCCGCCCGGGGAAGGCGCTTTGACCGTCCTTTTTGCCGGAGAAAGCCAAACGAAGCCCGTCCACCGTCTGGGACCCAAAGTGTATGACTACTACCTGATCCATTATGTCATCTCGGGAAGAGGCGTCTTCTCCTCGCGGGGGGAGGAGTACGAGCTTGGTCCCGGGGACAGCTTCGTGATCGAGCCCGAGCAGCTGATCAGTTATGTATCGGACGAGCACGACCCGTGGCACTACTGCTGGATTGCCTTTACAGGCGAGCAAGCGTCCGAGCTGATCGCATCGGCAGGCATCAATCCCCTGCGGCCTATCATTCATAACACCCGCAATCGGCATATCCCCGTTATTTTCCGGCACATTCAGCGGGCGCTGCGCACTAGGCATACGAATGCGCAACTTAAGTCGATAGGTTACTTATACCAACTGCTAGGCGAATATTGTGAGGCTTTATCGGCCTCAACTGCCGCAGGATTTGTTGCTGAAGCCGAAAGCGACCGCGTTGTCCAACAAGCAATCCACTATCTCTCCACCCAGTACGCCGAACCGATCACCATCGAGATGATGGCCGAGAGCTTGGGCTATAACCGCGCCTACCTGTCCCGTCTCTTCAAACGGCATACGAAGGTGACCCCGGTGACGTTCCTGCTGAAGCTGCGGGTCGATAAAGCGCGCCAGCTGCTGCGCGAGCGGCTGGAATTGACGATTGAACAAATTTCATCGTCTGTCGGTTTTTATGATCCGCTATATTTCTCCAAACAATTCCGCCGCTTATACGGCGTCTCACCAAGCGAATATCGCAATCAAATCAAATCGCTGTAAGAACGGCAAAAAGAGCTGCTTCAGGATTGTCTTTTTCCTGGGCAGCCCTTTCCTTTATTTCAGTTTAAACCGGCTGATCTGTTCTTGAAGGTCCACAGCCATGACGCTGAGCGACTCCGAAGATGCGGAAATCTCCTCCATCGACTGCAATTGCCCGCTTGAAAGCTTCGCTATCTCCTGCAGCTCCTGCAGCGCTTGCTTCACGACGCCTGCCGTTTCTTGCGCAGAGGCCGCCACTTCCTCCGTCCCTGCCGATATTTCCTCGGAGGCTGCCGACACCTCCTGAATCTCATCATTGACACTGCGAACCGATGTCAGAATGGATTGGAACACTCCGCCCGCCGTCCGCACCAGCTCCGCACCCTTCTCCACTTCGTCCAGTCCGGCGCGCATGGAGCCGGATGCTTCCTTGGTCGCCGCAATCGTCTCGCTAATAATTGCGGTGATGTTCACCGTCGCTGCGCTGGTCTGCTCCGCCAGCTTCTTCACCTCGTTGGCGACGACGGCGAAGCCGCGGCCATGCTCTCCAGCCCGTGCCGCTTCGATGGAAGCGTTCAAGGCCAGCAGGTTCGTTTGCCCGGCAATCCCCGCAATGAAGCTGGCAATTTGGCGAATTTGCTCGGATTTCTCCTCCAGGCCGAGCACCAAGGCTGCCGTATGCTCGACGACATGGCTGACCTCCTGCATTTGAACGATAGCCTGCTGAATGTCCCCGTTGCCTCTGTCTGCTTGCTGCACAACACCTTGCACCGTTTCCGACACGCCGGTTGAAGATTCCGCTATTTTTTGCACGCCGGACGACATTTCAACCATCGCCGTCGAAATTTGTTCGGAAGCCTGATAATTCGCTTCCGAGCCTCCGACTACTTGCTTGACGGCAAGCGTGATATGCTCGGAGGATTTCGTCGACTCGTTCGCGATCGCCGTCAGCTCTTCGGAAGACGCCGCGGTATGGGCGACGGCATCCGATATTTTCCCGATGATTTGCGAGAACGAGTCGAGCATGACATTAATATTTTTGCGCATGGAAGCCAGCTCGTCTTCTCCGTGAACCGTCAATCGCCCGGACAAATCACCTCCCCCTACTTGCTGCATCAGCGAAGAGATCGTTGTAATCGGACGGACGACCGCTCTAGCGACGACGATGGCAAGTACAGTAACGAGAATGGCGGAAATCACCAGCATGATGAGCGCATTGTTCTGAAGCTGATCCACTTTCTGATACACTTCGGACTGCTCGCCTGTCAGAACGAGCTTCCACCCTGTAGCGCCAATCGTCTGATAGGCTGCGGACTTTAAGGTGCCGTCCGGCTCCTTGTACAAAATGTATCCGTTTGCCTCCTTAAGAACGGTGTTTTTGTATAGCTCCATTTTCTCAGATGTAGAGGACTCCTCCAGCTTTTGGCCTGATTTCGTAGGGTGTACGAGATAAGTACCGCCAGCCGATAACAGATAACCATAACCCGTTTCGCCGAACTTGGTGTGATTGATGATCGACAAGATCTGCTCAGGCAGGAGGAACGATTGGATGACGCCGCGGAATTCACCCTTAATATCAACGATCGGCAAATCGATAATAATGATGTTTTTTCCGCTGCTGGCCTCCGTAACAATTTCGGAAACCGCCAGCTTCTTATCGGTGGCAGCCTTCTTGAAATTGTCGAATTTCGATGCGTCCACCTTGCCTCCGCCAGTGTCCGTCGATTGGCCCTGCGGGTCCACGTACGCCATTTTGTAAATCTCCGGATCGCTCTCCGCCATCACCTTCAAGATCGGCATAATCGTACTTGATTTGGCATTGACGAAGTCAGGATGCGCTTTGGCCACAGACTGCAGCGAAGTAATTTTCCCATTCAGCCATGCATTCACCTCATTGGCCGTTAAATCGGCGATGTGGATCTGCTGTTCTTTTGTTTCCGTTTCCACCATTTTCGAGGATTGGTTCGTAAGAATCTGCATAGAGACCAGCAGTGGAATCAGCGAGACAGTGAGGAGCAGCAGCAGCATTTTGACCCTAAGCGACTTCGCTCCCGTTAACGTTTTGAATATAGACATCTATAACTTTCTCCCCTTTTCATCTATTTCTATGCCGCAGCATGAGATAACTGAAGCAGTATTTTCGTCATCGTTCGACACAATTCCTCTTTTATTCGACATTCCGGGAACTTAGGTGGTTTTGTGAGAAATCTCGTGCTATACGCGTACATAACAAAGAGACCACATCACAACGTGTTGCGGTCTCTTTGGGCTTCAGCCCCCGATATCCTTCCTACTATGCAGCAAAAGAAGCCAACGCCCTGTAATCAGGGGGTTGGCTTCTTCCCAAGGTGGTGCTGATTTTACCGTTTGCCCGGATCGTAAGGCTCGCCAAGCGCCGACGGCGCTTTTGCCCGGCCTACAGCTCCCGCCAACACCAAGATCGTCAGCACGTACGGCAGCATGTAGAGAAACTCCTGCGGGATATTCTTGGAGAAATCGAACAGCCGCATGAAGTTATTCAGCGCCTGCGCCATCCCGAAGAAGACGGCTGCGCCAAGTGCGCCGAACGGATGCCATTTGCCGAAGATCATCGCGGCCATCGCGATAAAGCCCTGGCCGGAGATCGTGTTATGCGAGAACGCGCTCGTCGTCGTCAGCGTAATCGTCGCACCGCCAAGCCCGCCGAGCAGACCGCTGATGAGAACTGCGATATAACGAACGCGCTTAACTTTAATCCCCACCGTATCCGCAGCGCTCGGATGCTCGCCGACGGAGCGTAGGCGCAGACCGAAAGGTGTTTTGAACAGCACGTAGTACGTTAAAGCAACAAGAATCAAAGCGATATACGTTGTCGGATAAGCCGTGAAGATCGCGTACCCGATATACGGAATTTTCGATAATAGCGGGAATTCCCACTTGGTGAACACATCGTTCAACGTTTCCGTCTGACCGGCGCCTTCGAACAGCACCTTCACCAGAAACAGCGTAACGCCGGCGGCCAGGAAGTTGATGACTACGCCGCTGATGACTTGATTCGCCTTGAAGGTAATCGTCGCTACGGCATGAATGAGCGCGAAGATGAGCGCAAAGACCATAGCCGTCAGCAAGCCGATCCATGGCGACCATACGCCCATATTCGCTTCTTCGGCGTAATATGCCCCTACGGCGGAAGCGAAGGCGCCCGATACCATGAGCCCCTCGATCCCGATGTTGACGACACCGGAACGCTCTGAGAAGATACCGGCCATCGCGCCGAAGATCAGAGCCGTCGAATAAACGAGTGTCGTATTAATTAGTTCACTGAATTTCGTGAAAAACGCGTCAAGCATTGTGAGCAGGTCCATGTTACGACGCCCTCTCTTTCTTGCGTTTGCTATAGAACGGGATGAGCACCCATTTGACGATGCCTTGCGTAGCTACGAAGAATATAACCGAACCGATGACGATACGGATAATCTCCGGCGGCACATCGGCACCAAAGCTCATCCCCGCTGATCCGTAAGATAAACCGCCGAACAGCGCGGCTCCGAGGACAATCCCGAGCGGATTGTTAGCGCCTAACAAGGACACAGCGATGCCGTCAAACCCATAACCCGGGGAACCCGCGGCAACGACCTGATAGTGGAACACGCCGAGAATTTCAAAGACGCCGCCCAGCCCGGCGAAAATACCGGAAATGAACATCGCTTTGATAATGTTGCGATTCACGTTCATCCCCGCATACTTCGCGGCGTCGATGTTATGGCCGACGGCGCGCAGCTCGTAGCCCTGCTTCGTTTTCCATAGAATCACATAGAATACGACTGCTGCGAGGAGCGCCACCAGGATGCCCCAGTGAATCCGCGCATGATTCATCAAATCGGACAACCAACCGATGCTGAGTGAAGCCGTCTCTTGAATCATATAAGAGCGCTGCTGCTTAGGCTCTAATAGGAACGTATTCACGATATAATTGGACAGGAACAGTGCGATCCAGTTGAGCATAATCGTGGTAATAACTTCGTTAACGCCGCGTTTGGCTTTCAAATAGCCGGCGATAGCTCCCCAGAGACCGCCAAGCAATGCACCCGCGATGACCGCTAACGGAGCATGAATGATCCAAGGAAGACCCGTCACTTTCACACCGATGAGGGTAGCCCCTGTCATGCCCATCACGAACTGCCCCTCGGCACCGATATTGAACAAGCCCGTGCGGAAGGCAAAGGCGACGGACAGCCCCGTCAAAATGAGCGGTGTAATCGCCCGGATCGTTTCCCCGATGTCGTACGAGTTGCCGAATACACGTGCGAACAGCGCCCCGTAGGCCGCTATCGGATTGTAGCCGCCGGCCAGCATGACGAGCGCTCCGAACAGGAGCCCGAGCACAATCGCAACGATCGGATTCACCGCGGATTCACTTGTAAAAATACGAGCAACCTTATTCATGAGCCGCTCCTTTCCCCGTGCGCTTGCTGCCGGCCATGAGAAGTCCGATTTCCTGATCGTTCGTCTCCTGCGGAAGCACTTCGCCCACAATCTGTCCTTCATAAATAACGGCAATGCGGTCCGATACGTTCATAATCTCATCCAGCTCGAAAGAAATCAGCAGCACCGCCTTGCCTTTGTTCCGCTGCTCGATCAATTGGCGATGCACGAATTCGATCGCACCGACATCCAGTCCGCGCGTAGGCTGCGCCGCGATGAGCAGATTTGGATTCTTGTGTATTTCCCTGGCAATAATTGCTTTCTGTTGGTTGCCCCCCGATAAAGAACGGGCTTTATTGTAAATGCTCGGCGTCCGCACGTCGAACTGCTTGATCAGCGTTTCCGCATGGCGGTCAATCGCCTCGTAACTGAGGAATCCTCCCTTATTGTAAGCAGGGTGGAAGTACGTCTCCAATACCATATTCTCGCTCATGGAGAAATCAAGGACAAGCCCATGCTTATGCCGATCCTCGGGAATATGCGACAAACCTGCCTCCGAGATTTGTCTCGGCGTCATATTCGTAATGTCGCTTCCGGCGAGCAGCACTTGTCCACGATCAACCGGGCGCAACCCCGTCAACGCTTCGATCAGCTCGCTCTGTCCATTGCCGTCCACGCCGGCGATGCCCAGCACTTCCCCTGCCCGCACTTCGAAGTTAAGCTCCTTGAGCGCAGCCAGTCCCTGCTGATTCCGCACAACCAAGTTCTTGACCTGAAGAACGGGCTCTCCAACCTTGACCTCTTTCTTATCCACCTTGAAAGAGACATCCCGGCCGACCATTTTCTCGGCCAGAATTTGCGGATTCGCGGTGGCGCTAGCGATGGAATCAATCACTTTGCCCCGTCTGATAATCGTCACCGTATCTGCAATTTCCATAATTTCTTTCAGCTTATGTGTAATGAGAATGATGGATTTGCCCTCTTTCACGAGATTGCGCATAATCACCATCAATTCGCTAATTTCTTGCGGCGTCAGTACTGCTGTCGGTTCGTCAAAAATGAGAATATCGGCGCCGCGATACAGCGTTTTCAAGATTTCAACGCGCTGCTGCATGCCGACGGAAATGTCTTCGATCTTGGCTTTCGGATCCACGCGAAGCCCATACTGCTCAGAGAGCTTGCGCACTTTCTCTTGCGCAGTCTTGTAATCGACATTCAGCCCTTTTTTGGGCTCCATGCCCAAAATGATATTCTCCGTTACGGTAAACGGCTGAACTAATTTGAAATGCTGATGCACCATCCCGATGCCCAGCTCAATCGCCCGATTCGGGCTGTCAATCGCAACTTCCTTGCCTTGCACTTTAATGTGACCTTCGTCCGGCTGATACAGCCCGAACAAAATATTCATCAGCGTGGATTTACCCGCGCCGTTCTCACCAAGCAGAGCGTGAATCTCACCCTTCATCAGCTTCAGCGAGATGGCGTCATTCGCCACAATGCCCGGGAACCGCTTGGTTATGCCGTTAAGTTCAACAACAGGGACTACTTCACTCATCAGATCACCCTAGGATCAATTTTTTATTACCTTAAACTAAGAACAAGGCTAGTTAGTATAACTAGCCTTGTTTGAACATAAGCAAACCTATCGTTCGTAACCGCTATGCCTTGTATGCACCTATTATGGTTTCTCAGGAACTTTAATTTCGCCGCTGATGATTTTTGCTTTGTACTCGTCAACTTTTTTCAAGATTTCGGCGGATACGTTTTTCTTGGAAGTTTCCGGAAGACCTACGCCGTCATCTTTCAGACCCAATGTCACGACTTTGCCGCCTTGGAATTTGTTGTCGATCAGGTCCTTGGACACACGTGCAACCGCATTGTCGACACGCTTCAACATGGACGTCAATGTCACTTCGTCGCCGAATTCAAGGGACTGGTCTTTATCTACACCGATAACCCATACTTTTTTACCGGATTTCACACGGTCTTTGGCTTCGTTAAATACGCCGTTACCTGTGGAGCCTGCAGCATGGAAAATGATATCCGCGCCGTCGTTGTAGATCGTAGCTGCCGCCGCTTTCCCAAGGTCAGGCTTGTCGAATGCGCCTGTGTAGTTGATTTTGATCGTGGCACTAGGGTTAACGGCCTTCACGCCGGCAACGAAACCAGCTTCGAAGCGTTTGATAACCGGAATGTCGATACCGCCGACGAAACCGATTTTGTTGGATTTTGTCGTAAGACCGGCTACAACCCCTACGAGGTAGGAACCTTCTTGCTCGGAGAACGTAACGGATTCCACGTTAGGAGCTTCCACAACGTTATCGATGATCGCCAACTTCGCGTTCGGATTTTGCGTTGCAACCGTTTTAAGCGCATCGCCCATCAAGAAGCCGATTCCCCAAGTCAAGTTGTAGTTATCCTTCACGAATTGGTTCAAGTTCGGCACATAATCCGCGTCGCTTTTACTTTCCAGGTTTTTCACTTTTGCGCCTGTTTGTTTCTCAAGCCCTTTCAGGCCTTCCCATGCGCTTTGGTTAAAAGATTTATCGTTTACGCCGCCGATGTCAGTAACCATGCCGATTTTGAAATCTTTACCGCTGTTGTTGCTCGGTGCTGCGGATGCCGCACTGCTAGCTGCCGGAGTCGCAGAGGCCGCCGGTTGCGTTTCTTCTTTTTTGCCGCAACCCGCCAAAGCAAGCGCGGAAACCGTTACTGCCATAAGCGCCGTTGTGAGTACTTTTTTCATCAATGTTACCCCCAAAAGATAAATTTAAAATTGTACCTTGAATCCCAAATTATAGTATGGCCAGATCAAGTTCAATTATGTAATGCTTACGATAGATTGAGTGTATCATTTTGGATGATGGGAGAAAAGAAATCCACGCGTAATTAAACATAATTCGTTATGTAAAACAAGTTGACATGATCTTTTTGTAAAGCCCCACAATATAGGTTCAAAGCCCCAATTACTGATTATACAACCATCGGTTAATAAAATCTAGATGACCCATTATAAAATCTAATCGGCCATTAAACGTAGGAAATCGCGCGGGGATAAAGGGGGATTGAACAACTGTCCTTGCACTTCCGAACACCGCAAAAACTTCAAATATTCGAGCTGCTCCTCGGTTTCGACACCTTTCGCAATCAGCTTCAGTCCCAAGCGCTCAGCCATGCGCGTGATGGCGACAGCCAGCTGCTTGTTCTCGTCGTCTTCGACCAAATCCCTGATCAACGTGCTGTCCAGCTTCACACTGTCGAATGGCAAGCCTTCCATACCGCTTCGCGTTAACAGCCCCGTGCTCAAGTCATCCATGGCGATGCGCACGCCCAGCCTCTTCAGCAGAATCAGCTTCTCGCTGGCTTCCTGCACGTTGGAAGATGTGATGCTCTCCGTCAGATCCAGCTCGACCAGCCCAGGATCAATGCCCGTTTCTTGCAGCAGCTGTGCGACTTCCATCGTGAAGCCTGCATCTTTGAACTGCGAAGCCGTGATCGGCATCGTCATTCTCAAGGGCTTATGCCCAGCATCCTGCCACGCTTGCAGCTGCCTGCACGCCGTCCGAATCGCCCATGTGCCGATCGGGACCATAAGGCCCAGCTCTTCGGCCGCCTTCCTCCAGTCCACCGGCGAGGAGAGCCGCTTGCCTGCTTGGTCCCAATGCAAGATGACTTCCATCCCGATGAGCCGGCGGCTCGCGATCTCATACTGCGGCTGATACAACAGTTCGAACTGCTGGCGCTCCAACGCAGTGCGCAGCTCACTTTCCATGTGAGCTTTACTTTTTACCATGACATCGATTTCGGAGGCGTAGAATTGGAAGCGGTTGTTACCAAGACTTTTGGCTGTATACATGGCATCGTCCGCATATTGCAGAAGCTGCTCGGGCTGGGTGCCGTCCAGCGGGTACAGGGCAATGCCCATGCTAGCCGTGATGATAACCGGCTTCCCGTCCAGTATGAACGGCTCATCCAATACCGCCTGGATACGCGAGGCCACCACTCTGACATCCTCCGGCTTGGCGAAAGCTTCAAGCAATATAATAAATTCGTCCCCGCCCTGCCGGTAGACCGTATCCGAACCGCGCAGACAGCCTAGCAATCTATCGGCTGCCTGACGAATCAGACGGTCCCCATAGGCGTGACCTAAGGAATCGTTCACTTCTTTGAACCGGTCCATATCCAGGAAGACGACCGCAGCCAGCTCTTCATTGCGCTGCGCATGCAGCAAGGCCCGCTTCAACCGGTCATCGAACAACCGGCGGTTAGGCAAACCCGTCAACGTATCATGATAGGCCAAATACGCAAGCTGTTTGCTCTTCTCTTCCTCTTGCCTCTGCGTCAGCCGCAGTTGGCGGATCCATATGGCAACCAAGAGGCAGACCAAGGCTTGAACCAGCAACCACAGTAACAGCAGCGGCGTAAATCTGAAAGAAGCGGCTGCAAGCAGATTGACGGTCAGTACAAAGAAGGCCAGAATGCCCACATAGCGCTGTTCCTGCACCTGTATCCGTTCAATCCACTTCAAGAGTAAGCTTCTCATCGGGGAACCTCCATTCAATCATCAAAAAAGGCTATTCCACTTGGAATAGCCGTAGGCGCACCTGTATCGGTAAACTGCATCCTCTCGGCAGCTCAGCCGTCATCGTTGCAAGGCAACCTAAGACCTGGAGCTTTGCGTCCTTACCTTTCGGCAAGTTTGCCTTTAACCATATTCAGGTAAAAAACGGGACTATATAACTATATCACAGAGGCTTTCATTTTGGCTATTTTTACTTAAATTAGTAAATTAAATAGTTTCGGGTCCTTATTGATTTCGATGTATCCATAGTCCTTGCGGGACAAGCGCTCAATGAGCCCCTCGTAGTCATCTTTGTTTTTCAGCTCAATGCCGACCAGAGCGGGCGCATCGTCACGGTTGTTCTTCTTCGTATACTCGAACCGGGTAATATCGTCCGTAGGTCCCAGTACCTCCTCCAGAAATTCGCGCAAGGCGCCTGCACGCTGCGGGAAGTTGAGGATAAAGTAATGCTTTAGGCCTTCATAGATAAGCGAACGCTCTTTGATTTGCTGCATCCGGTCAATATCGTTATTACCGCCGCTAATGATGCAGACGACGTTCTTGCCGCGAATTTGCTCCCGGTATGCATCAAGCGCCGCAACGGGCAGCGCACCCGCCGGCTCGATCACGATCGCATTGTTATTGTACAGCTCAAGGATTGTCGTGCACTCCTTACCGGACGGAATAATCACGATGTCATCCAGCTTCTCCTTGCAGATCTCGAACGTCAGTTCACCGACTTGTTTCACGGCCGCGCCGTCCACGAATTTCTCGATGGAATTCAAGGTCACAACCTTGCCTTGCTTCAGTGCCTCCTGCATGCTGGCAGCGCCCTCCGGCTCAACGCCGATAATCTTCGTGTACGGCGAAACGCTGTCCACATAAGTTGCAACGCCTGCCACAAGCCCGCCTCCGCCGATTGTTGCAAAGATAAAGTCCGGCGTATCCGACATTTGGTTCATAATTTCGAGACCGACCGTTCCTTGCCCCGCAATCGTGCGAATATCATCGAACGGATGAATGAACACCTTGTTCTCTTTCTCACAATAGGCCTTGGCCTGCGCCGAGGAATCGTCGAAGGAGTCCCCCGTCAGAATCACCTCGACGAAAGCCCCGCCGAACAGCTTCACCTGCGAAATCTTCTGTCGGGGCGTCGTTGTCGGCATGAAAATTTTGCCTTCGATGCCGAGCTGCTTGCAGGAGTACGCCACTCCCTGCGCGTGGTTGCCCGCGCTGGCGCACACGACACCCGCCTCGCGTTCCTCAGGCGTCAAGCTTTGAATGACATTGTACGCGCCGCGAATTTTGAACGACCGGACGACCTGCATATCTTCACGTTTCAAATAAACGTTGCATTCATACAAGTTAGAGAGCAGCTCATTGCGTTGTAAAGGCGACGGTTCGATCACCTTGCTGAGCACATGATTGGCCCTAATAATTTCTTCCAAACCTACTTTTCCGGAAACAACCATTCTTCTCTTACTTCCTTTCTCTCCAAAATATGCGAATGAAAAATTTAAAGATTATTGTAGCATATCTCAGAGCGGCTGTACGAGAATATTATTGGAAAGGTTCCGCAAGCTTCATAAAAGTCTCTGTTTCAGATCCCATCCCTGAGGGTATTAAAGAAACAAGAACCTGCAAAGGAGTGATCGCTATGTCGACTCAGCCATCACGCAACTATGAAATCGAAGAACGCCATGTGGAGAAGAAATCGGATTCCAGCTTAGTAGCATCGACTTTCATCAAGTATGCGGCTTACATCGTCATCACCTTCGGCATTCTGTACTTCCTCGTTCAATATGTATTTCCTTTGTTCTAAGATCGTTATACGGCAATAGAAAGGGGCTGCCTTAAGTAGTTACGACTACTTCCGGCAGCCCTCTTCACTTGCAGCGAATCGTTATCCTAGTAGTAGTAGCGAGGAGGCTCTTGCAGCTCGGCACGCTTCTGAAGGAAGCGATAGAAGGCGCTGGCTGCCTGCGCTTTGGAGACTTCTTGCTGCGGTGCGAACTTCCCGTCCGTAAGCGTCATAATGTTCAGCCCTAGCACGATGGCCGCCACGCCCACATCCTTAAGCTCTGCGGCGTCAGCGAACTGCGAATTGAACACGCCGTCGTATTGCGACAGGCTCTTGTAACCGAGCGCCTTCACGATCAGCTGCGCCATCTCTTCACGGTCGAGCGTCGCTTCCGGGTTGAACTCCGTACCCGCCTCGAGCAAGCCACGGTCCACGGCATTCTCCACATAAGCGAAATACGGCGAAGCGTTGCTCACATCGGCGAAGGACGCCTTGCGTTCAGCTCCGTAATAGATGCCGCCGTTGCCGCCGTTCATGGCAATGACCAGCATTTTGACCAGCTCGCCACGCTTAATCAGTTGATCCGGGTTCACTTTGCCATCCTGCACATCCAAAGCTTGATAATCGAGCATTAGCTGCAGCTCGTTCTTAGCCCAGTGATTATCAATATCGCTTACCGTCACTTTATCCAAGGACACCGTTTCGCCGGTTTGGCTGTTCCGCCATACGCCGGTTTGCGCATCCAACAGGAAGGGCTCGCGGTTGAATTTGGGGTTGAGCGTGTAGACCAGCTTAGCCTGCAGCTTCTCGTCCTTGTTCGCTGCAGCAGCGGTCGGAGGCATCTCTCCGGCTGCCACCATCACATTGTATTTCTCCAACGGGATCGGGCCATTGTAGCCGCCATCCTCCAGAACATAATTAAGTTTGATGTCAAATTGGGAGAGCCACAGATCCTTGGCTTTATCCAGCGCCAACACCTCTGGTTTCTGCTTCGGATACGGCATGTTGCTCAAACCGAACTGATAGCTGACCATCTCACCGGTCACGCGGTCAATGCTGACCGATACAGTTTCTTGGCCGGCGATCACGCCATCGATGACCCGGTTGAAGCTGATGTTCCAATTCCGCATATGCTTCAGCTGCTCAGCGGGAATATCTTTCTCCGCTTGAACGCTCAGCACCAGTTGATCGGTGTAAGCCGGAATCTGCTTTTTGACGAACTCCACGCTCTTCGCTACCGCATCATCCAGGGAAATCTTCCCAACAATTTCCTTATCCCCCTCCGGTCCATATGGCATGTAGCTGTTGAAGCTCGTAATTGCTCCGGTTGTACTGTTCACTCCCGCCCATGCGCCTCTCGAACCGAGCTTGCCGGAAGGGTCCTTCTCGGAGGTGACCGTCCAGTTCAAATTCCAGTACGAGTCGGTCTGTCCGGTTTCCGGATTCGTCGATTCATTATAGCTAGCTTCCTGCAGCTTGTAGTCTGCCGGGAGGTTGAATGCTGCCGCTACCTTCTTCGCCGCTTCTTCCTTCGTTAGATTGAGCGTGGCTGCAGGCAGCTCAGCGAGCGGTTTGTCGGTGAGGGGCTTCCCTACCGCCAGCTGGGGACCCGGATTCCACGGCTCGCCTGTTTCCGCGTTCAGCGAGAATCCGCCCATTATATACGACAGAATGGGCAGCTTCTTCCCCTTGGCCCCATATGGAATCTGATACAGCAGCGACATTGCCGCCTTGTCATGGAACAACTGCGCCGCCTTCTCCTGGGCAATCGGTTTCACGCCGGTCGGGAACGTGACGTTATCCATCCAATTGTAGTTATAATTCGTGACTTCGCCATCCCCGTTCACGCTTACCGAAACCCCGTTCATGGCGAAGGGGACCCCGTCTACGGAACGGTCGAACCGGATATTGTATTGATAATTGCCATTCAACGGCGTACGGAACGCCTTCTCTTCCGAATCGTTATACACAAGCTCATGCTGCTTGTCTGGATTTACTTTGGCAATGAAGGCGGAAGCGACAGCTTTGGCCCCTTGGAAATCTACCTTCGGCGGGTAGCTGGGCTTGCGGTCCGGGTCGTTGTCGTTCATGGAATAGGCGGTCAGCGAGCCGTCCAAACCGTTAATGGACACGTTCATGTACCCGTAGTTCTTCTCTTTCACTTTCTTCACATAGCTGATGTTCCACGTTGGGAAATTACGGCCGCCCATCCCCCAGTAAGCGTTCAGACTGATCGATTGCATCGTGTAGCCTTCGGGCAGGGCGATGTACGACTTCGCACGTTCCAGCGCTTGTTCCTTGGTGATTTTGGCATCGAGCACTTGGCCTTCGCCGCCGCCTGGATATGCCGGGATGCTGATAGTCTTGGCGTCGACGCTGACTTCATTAGCCCAGACAGCCGGAGCAGCCGTAAGCAGCAAGCTTGAAGCGAGCATAAGCGTACCTGCTTGTTTGACGATTTTCAAAGAAATCTTCCTCCTTCAGAGCGCAAATATTTCCATAATACTCCTTGACGCTGCGAACTGGAAAAAGGTTGCTGCAAATTCACAAAAAATAAAAATAAAAAAGCACATCCCCGCCCCCGGATCAACCGAAGTACGGACATGTGCCGTTATCACTTAGAGCGGCCTGGCGTTTCGCCTTGCCGGGAGCCTTCCTGACTGAGCGTTTGCATCAGTTCCTTCATTTCCCCCTGTGTCAAATCGCGCCACCGGCCCACCTTCAAATTGCCCAAATGGATATGCATAATCCGGACGCGCTGCAGCCGCACAACCCGGTATCCGAACGCTTCGCACATACGGCGAATTTGCCGGTTCAACCCCTGAGTCAGAATAATGCGGAACACCCGCTCACCAACCGGATAGATCTCACAAGGCTTCGTTACCGTACCGAGAATGCGGACACCGCCGGCCATCCCCTTCAGAAACATCGGAGTGATCGGACGGTTCACCGTCACGATATACTCTTTGTCATGATTATTTTCCGCGCGTAAAATCTGATTCACAATGTCTCCGTTATTCGTCAGGAGAATAAGCCCTTCGGAATCCTTGTCCAGCCGGCCGATAGGGAAGATCCGTTCCTTATGACCGACAAAATCAACGATGTTTCCTTTCACGTGGGCTTCCGTCGTGCTTGTAATCCCCACAGGCTTGTTCAGCGCTATGTAAACGTGCTCCTTCTTCTCGCCGATCGGCTTGCCGTCAACCCGAACCTCATCGCCCGGTCCTACCACGCTTCCGAGCGAGGCGACTTCACCGTTGATCGTAACGCGCTTCGCTTCCACCCACTTGTCCGCTTCCCGCCTGGAGCAGACGCCTGTTTCACTAATATACTTATTGATTCTCATCCTTGGGAGATCCCTTCTTTGCCGTAATCCTATTCGATAGATAACTCCTATTATGCTGGATTCGTTACTTCGGTTCAAGTTCGCTTGCTCTAAAAAAGAAAACCGCCCACAATCCGATGGATGAGGCGGTTCCTGCCGACCTATGACTTGGGCACAGCTTTAACGACGCGCACGTATTTGCGTTGTGCAGGCGTCAATGGCCGGACATATGAATAATTGCCACCAGGCGCAGGATTAATCGCCGCACCCGCTTTGTATGTGCCTGTTCTCGCCAGAACCGCAACGCGGATATTGAACGTATTCATCACACTGGCAATCGGCGTGGAGATGGAGCGCGGACCGCTTCCTGCAAAGTTGAGCGCTGCGGCGAACTGTCCTCGCATCCAGACGGAGCCGGAGTCCCCGGGCAGGGAGATGTTGGTCGAAGACGTAAGGACCGTCTGGTTGCGGAATTGCAAGTTAGCGCCTCCCAGTTCAGGGTACGGCCCAATTGTCGTTGTGACGCCGATACTTTCGACGGTACCGGTAACCAGACCTGTGGTGCGCCCCGACTTGAAGAAGCGGTCGCCTACTCGGTAGCTGAGCAAATGGCCGCGCGGGTTCACGAATTGGCCAGTACTGCTTACCAAATATCGCGGTGTCAGCAAGCCGTTGTTGAATGGAATAGCCGTTGCGGCATCCATAAAGTTAGGGCCTGTCAAATTAAACGGGACGAACCGGAACGTCGTGCCGACACGATCCGTTCCATTGACGCCTCCGTCCAGATTCCCCGGCTGAATAATGTTAGCGCCGAAACGGTTCTCCGTAATCAGCACGTGATTATTGCTGAGCATCAGGAGTTGGCCGTTCTGGATAACGATCAGTCCGCAGGTCCCCGTGCCCCGGTTTTCTCTGCCGATACTGACGCCGCCTGGAACCGGACGATGCTTGCCCCTGAACTGCGCCGCCCGGAACCGCTTCGCAGGCGACTTCATCGACCGGGCGATTTTCTTAGGCTCTACAACGGTATTCGGTTTGAAAAGACCGGATGCAATGAAACGCACGGGAATGCTGGGGCCGACCATCCTGGCGATGCTCTTGCCGATTGCCGTCGTTGCCGCGCCTTTGCGCGTGTAGACGATAATCGCCGCACCGCGCCCGGGGTTGCCCGGGTCCGCGAAGCCTACGCCTGTGCCGGTAACGTCCGGCATGCTCAACATAGGGTAAAGCCTCTCATTGTGCCTTAAAGCCTCGTAAAAAGTCGCCATATGCATTCTCCTTTTATAAGGGGATGTATCAGCGTATGACGCCTAGCGGCAGTTTGTCTCCTCTATTAACCTAGCACTGCAACAAATAGATGAATAGCCACGGTTGCTTGTACCTGTCATTTGGGCTGCAGCCGTAAGAAGCGTATAATAGAGTACAATGATAAGAATAAGGAGATTATATATGCATGTACTTATTTTGGGGGCTACCGGCCGAGTAGGAGCCCGCGTTCTGGAATTGGCCCTGGCGGATCGCCATCAGGTTACGGCGCTCGTTCGCAGCCCGGGCAGCGTGCGGCAGACCTCGGACGGGCTTACCTTGCTGCAAGGCGACGCCCGCAGCGCTGCGGACATCCGGCGATCCTTGCAGGGCGCAGACGCCGTTATCAGCTGCCTCAGCACCGATGGCGGCACAGTTCTCACGGAGGCGA
Organism: Bacillus sp. 3255; assembly: GCF_031456485.1. NCBI lineage: Bacteria > Bacillati > Bacillota > Bacilli > Caryophanales > Bacillaceae > Bacillus > Bacillus sp. 3255. The sequence continues at coordinate 34,786 of NZ_JAVDUS010000027.1, read as the reverse complement.
TCCCGCTGCTCATCGATGCGATGAAAGAGCGCGGCGTGAACCGCATCGTCTCCGTCGGCACAGCCGGTATTCTGCAGAGCGCCACGCATCCCGGGCTGCTCCGCTACGAGGCGCCGGACGCCAGACGCTCCTCCACGCGGGCCGCAGAGGAGCACCGCCGGGCGTGGGAGCGGCTCGCCGCATCCGGACTGGCATGGACGGTCGTCTGTCCGACCTATCTGCCGGACGGCGAGGCGCTCGGCACGTACCGCGCAGCACGCGATGTGCTGCCGGAGGGCGGCACGTCGATCTCGGTCGGCGATACGGCAGCTTTCACGTACAGGGTCGCCTGCCATGGGGAGTATGTCGGATGCCGGGTCGGCATCGCGTATTAAAAAAGGATGGAAGCCTGTAGCAGGCTTCCATCCTTTTTTAATAGCGTCTCGCTCTTTCCTTCGATAAGGCAGCGAGATTCAGCCCCGAAATGACGATACCTGCGATCCGGAACAAGTAGCCCACGACCGGAATGAAGCTTAAGAAAGACATGACGATATTAATAGCCGTCTTCATCGTGGTGCCGTTGTGAGTCAGAATCGCAAAGACCAGATTGGCGAACACGAGCGGAATGACCCATGCGCATGACCACAGGTACACGAATGGGATCAGTCCCAGCAAATACCCGACGGCAATAGCAATTTCGGACAGCAGCTGCAGCAGATTAAGCAAACGAATCGTATCTGAACGCATATAGCCCCTCCATTCTGCAAAGGAAATGATTTCTACCTTCATATTGTAGCATGCGCGAAAAAGGAAAAGTACCTTCTTTTCCGTCCATTTGCGTATGACGCGAAGCAACGAGCTTCGATGTGCGTAAGGGGAATATCTCCCACAAACGAGGCCCTGAATGCCCTTATCGCCGGCTCCGGTTCTATTTTCCGTTAATGGGACATACATTATTGGGATTATTCTGTGCTAAGGAGAAATCGCCCATGAGAAAATATGCGCCGTCATCGGATTTATTGAATCGCTGGGTTGAACTGGCAGTGACGACAGACCACGTGTTCAAATTTTTTCTTACGTACATGAATCCCTATTATTTGGGCGGTCATCTATCGCGGAGCTCCCTGCTTACGAACGATGCTTCCTCTCCGCCTCTTCGTTACAATCAGTGGAACTTCATCAAACTGCACAGCGGAGCCTCCGTCAACTTCTTTCTGACCGAAATCAACGATCACGATATAGCCGGACACCTCGTGCGCTCCGAAATTGCGAACATCGACTTCACGATCATCCGGTATCAGCAATTTTTCGAAGCGTATGCCTGCCGGTTCCGCCCTGCTCTAGCGGCCAATATCAGCCGCATCCCGCCGGAAGAAAGGCGCCGGCTGTGCGACCTCGTTCAGCGGGCCGAACAGACGCTGCAGGCCCGGGTTGCGCTGCGGGAGCTGGCTGCCAGATCGAAGCGCATTCCGCAGGCAGGCGAGCTGCCCGCCTTGGATGATCAGGATTTGAGGTACTTGTCGGACGCACAATTGGAGCTTTACTCGGAATTTCACGACCATGACGGGCAGCTGGATTATGAAGCCGTACAAACCGGCTTCGAGCTGTATGGAAACGGGGAGCTGCGCAGCAGCAAATATCCCGGACATTTGGAGCCGGATCCCGCCGTAGACTTCCTGTTCGCCGAATTTGCGCTGCACGCCATCGAGCGAGAGATTTCGCCGGATATCTGGTCCAAGCTGCTGATCCCGCTCGTGGAATTCCAGGAATTGTTCATCCAGACCTGCGCACCGACCGGCAAGAAGGACACGCAGCAGCCCGATCCCGGACGGATCGAGCATCTGCGCCGGAAATATGACGCAATGTCCGTACAGGAGCTGCAGCGCGCCTACGCCGATAATTTACTGAAAGCGTGCAGCCTCACCGTATGTCGGCGCGATAACGAGCAGCCTTGATCGGCAGCATGCGCCCAAAAAAAGACCGTCAAGCCCTCCTGAACCGCACCTCCAAGGTTAGACTCTGTCTAACAATTGGGGGACGGTTCATTCGGCCTGACGGTCTTTATGCTACAACCGCACTTCGCTATCGGCGGCTGTAGCGGTATCCGAATGTCCCTGCTGCAGCTGGTACATTTGATAATACCGGCCGTGGAGCGCCATCAGCTCCTCGTGGTTGCCCCGCTCGACGATCTCCCCGTGGTCGAGCACGAGAATTTGGTCGGCGCTCTTGATCGTCGACAGGCGGTGCGCGATGATGAAGGTGGTCCGACCCTTCGACAGCACCTCGAGCGCGGCCTGAATGACCGCCTCGGTTTCCGTGTCGATGGAGGCCGTCGCCTCATCGAGGATCAGGATCGCCGGGTCGAACGCCAGCGCCCTGGCGAACGAGATCAGCTGCCGCTGCCCGGCCGACAGCGTGCTGCCCTTCTCGATCACGGGCTCGTCGAAGCCGTGCGGCAGGCTTTGAAACATCTCCGCTGCGCCAACCTCGCGCAGCGCCTGCTCCACCCGTTCCCGGGTGATGGACGGATCGTCCAACGATACGTTGGAAGCGATCGTCCCTGTGAACAGGAACGGGTCTTGAAGCACGATGCCCATGTGCTGCCGGAGCAGCTGTTTGGGCATCTCGCGGACATCGCGGCCGTCGACGGTGATGCGGCCTTCATTCACATCGTAGAAGCGGAACAGCAGATTCAGGATGGAGCTTTTGCCTGACCCGGTATGCCCGACAAGCGCTACGGTCTGCCCCTGTTTCGCCTCGAAGGAGATGTTCTTCAGCACGTCTTCCCCTTCTTTGTAAGCGAACCGGACGCCCTCGAACTTCACGTTGCCCTGATAACGCTCCGCCTTCCCTTCCGCTACGGCCAAGCCGCTCTCATCCAGCAGCTCGAACACCCGGTCCGCCGATACGATGGCTCTCTCCAGGTTCGGCAGCTGGTTGACAATCCCGACCATGGGGTGGAACATGCGGTTCAAGTAATCCACGAATGCGTACAGCACGCCCACCGTGATCAGCGAGTGCAGCGAGCTGCCCCCGACGTACCAAATCAAGCCAAAGAAGAACAGATTCCGCACCACGTTCATCAGGTTATGTGACGTGAGCGAGTTCAAGCTCAGCAATTTGTTTTGATACTTCGTATACTCGTCGTTCAGCTGTTCGAATTCCTGCGTCGTTTCCTTCTGCCTGCGGAACGTCTGGATAATCGTCATCCCTTGGATCGCCTCATTGATCATTCCGTTAATGGACCCGATCCGTTCGCGAATCTCGTGATTATAGTGAGACGCGTACTTGCGGTACACAATGATCCAAGCATACAGCAGAGGAAGGATCGGCAGCGTAAATAACGCCAGGCGGTAGTCTAGAATAAATAAAGCAATAATGATGCCGACAATATAGATCGTACCCGTAAAAAAGTTCGCCAACACTTGCACGTATAGGTCCTTCACCGACTCGGTGTCGTTCGTAATCCGCGACACGATTTTACCCGCCGGCTGGTTGTCGAAATAGTTGATCGGCAGCCGCTGAATTTGGGCGAATACGTCGCTGCGCATGCGCTGGATAATCCGGTTCGCCGCCGATTGCAGCAGATAACGCTGGCCATACGTGAAACCCGCTCCGATCACGATAAGCCCAAAATAAAGGCCGGCGAGCTTCATCAAGCTAATAAATTCCGGCTTGTAGAACGTGTACAGCTCGGCAACGCTCAGCTTCTGGACATCGTACTGAGCCTGTTCCGTCCCTTGCCTGATCGCCAGCTTGCCATCTCCGGTCAGCGTTCGCGCTCCGTCGAAGGCAATCGGCCCGTTCACCCATACGAATTGGGTGCCCACTTGAAGAATGCGAACCTCCTGCCCGCGCAGCTCCCCTGCCGCGAAGTGGTCGCTCCGCTTATAGAAGCCTCCGCCTCTCGGCACCGCATGCTCCGTCTGCACCGCCGATGTCGTCTCGTACCACGGCTTCTCGATGCCGAGAATATGCGTATCGATCATTTTCTTAGCGATGAAGGGCCCCGCCAGCTCGGTCGCAACAGCGACGGATAAGCACAGCAGCGCGATGAGCAGCGGCTTCTTGAAGATCGCGGCGTATTGAAATAATCGTAATCCTGTTTGTTTCATTCCGGTTCTCACCTTCTTTTCCCCAGATATCTATCATCTAATCAAGCGTAAAGTTATACCTTTGTTTGCTCCTCTAGCTGCTGACGGTCATACTGCTCCTTATACCAGCCGCCGAGCGCCAGAAGCTGCTCATGCGTCCCTTCCTCGACGATATACCCCTCATCGAGCACAATAATCCAATCCGCATGCTGCACCGCCGACAAGCGATGCGTAGTAATCAAGGTCGTCTTGCCTGCGCGTTCCGAACGAATGCCGCGGATAATTTCCGCCTCTGTCTTGGCATCCACCGCGGAGAGCGCATCGTCCAGCATGAGAATCTCCGGATCGACATACAGCGCCCGCGCAATGGAGACCCGCTGCTTCTGACCGCCGGACAGGGCTACGCCCTTCTCCCCGACCATCGTCTCCAGCCCCTCCGGCAGGAATTCGACGTCCTTGCGGAAGGCGGCAAGCTCCAATGCTTGAATAAGCTGCTCCTCCGTACCTTCGCTGCGGCCGAACATGATGTTTTCTTTCACCGTTTTGGAGAAAAGTATCGGCTCCTGCGGCACATACCCGATCCAACCGTGGACGGTTTCGATGCTCAACTGCTCGACCGGCGTATCCGAGATCGTAATGGATCCCTGGCCTAGCGGATACTCGCGCAGCAGCTGCTTAAGCAGCGTCGTCTTCCCGCTGCCTGTGCGGCCCACGATGCCCAGCGTCTGCCCCCGCTCAAGATGGAAGGAGATCCGCACGAGATTATCGATGGACGATGACGGGTAGCGGAACGTTACATCTGTGAAGCGAATGGAGTTCGGCAGCAGCAGCGTCGTCGCATTCGGGGCGTCTTGAACGTCCGGCTTGTAGCCCAGCGTTTCATTCACCCGGTCAAGCGAGGCATTCCCGCGCTGCATAATGTTCATCAGCTCGCCGATCGCGAACATCGGCCAGATCAGCATGCCAAGGAACGTATTGAAGGAGACCAGCTCCCCAAGCGTTAATTCACTGTGAAAAACCATATACCCGCCATAGCAAAGCCCGATCAAATAGGAAATACCGACGAGAATTTTGACCGTTGGTTCAAAAAGAGCGTCGATCAGCGCCACTGCGATATTTTTGCGGAATACGTCGTCCGTCATCGCCTTGAAGCTTTGCTCACTGGCCTTCTCCTGAACGAAAGCGCGGATCACCCGCACCCCGGCGATCGTCTCCAGCACCCGGTCATTCATTTGGCCGAAAGCATCCTGAGCGCGAATGAATCTCTCATGAATGCGCCCCCCGTAAATCGTAATCGCGGCCGCCATGAAAGGCAGCGGCAGAATCGAGGCGAACGTCAGCTTCCAAGAGATGAAGAAGCCCATCATACTCAGAATAGTCAGCATGAACAGCGTAGAATCCACGAACGTCAGAATTCCGAACCCCGCTGTCGTCGAGACCGCCTGCAGGTCATTCGTCGCTCTGGCCATCAGATCGCCAGTGCGGTTGCGCTCATAGAAGGTTGGCGTCATGCGCAGCAAATGTCTCATCAGCCGGGAACGCAGCACGCGTTCCAGCACGAAGGCTCCTCCGAACAGCTTATACAGCCAGATGTAGGACAACCCGTAACCGGCTACGATGAGCGCGCCCCAGAAAGCCAGCAGCTGGAACAGCTTGCTGCCGGTCAGCGTTCCCATGTGAATGCCGTCGATCGCGTAGCCGATCAGCTTCGGCGGGATAACATCGATGATGCCGACGATGATCAATAATCCGATGGCGATCGTGTATCTTTTCCAATTCATGCGGAAGAACCACGCTAATTTTTTCAATACCGTAAACATCGGGACAATCACTCCTTTACTTGATTATTCGCACAAAAAAAGGCATACCGCACGCAGCGATATGCCTTTTCCCAATAAAAAAGCGCTCGTTACGAACTTCTTCGTAACCCGCGCTCCATCAGCGTATATGAAGGGTGGCAGCAGCCGAACGAACTCCTTCAAGGCGCTTTCGTTCCGGCAGACAGGCGGGTTACTTCGTATGAAATTAGTTGGTGAGCTGCTTGGCGATTCAACTGTACATGCCCGTCTGTAAACAACACAATCATCTTGAAACCCTCCTTCTTGACCGCAACCGCTTGCGTCCTCATCATTTCCAAAAGTTGTATAACTGCGCTTACAGAGGTGATCTTAACACCCTAATCAAGCCTGTGTCAATCGGAGAAAAAGACTATAACCAACTATCCGAATTGTCACACATGTTTCAAATTCGCGCGGCATATTTATAGAATGTGGCGGTACACCTGGCATACAAGGGAGTGAATGTGCATGGTCGACCAAGTGTTTGAATTGATAGGCTGGATATTCGCGTTCGGGGTCATCATCGGGGGTGTCGTTGCGCTTATCGCCCGGTTTATTAAGCGGGATTCGACACAGTACGATATCGTTTTCCTGTGGGAGAATCGTTACACGTTGGAAGAAATGGAGCTGGACGAGCCTGCTTGATCTATCGACATACGCACATCACAAAAAGGGGTATCTCCAGGTCCGAAGATCTGGTAGATACCCCTTTTGGCAGGTGTGCCAGGACTCTAGATGAGTCCCATCAGCAGGATAAACATACATATCGAGATCGCAAGCCGTACGAACGGCAAGGGCAAGGGCAAATTCGTTTGCGGATCCAGAAGATGCTGGATCCGGAGGTTCATCGACGTTTCCGCGAAGGAGGCGTGGGATAAAGATAAGTGCATTCTTGGCGTTTGCTTCAGCAGCTTGAGCAGCGCGCTGCCCAAATCCGTAGTCTGGCTCATTTGACCGATGGCATACTGATCGGCACGGAGCTCGATCATAATCGGGTATTTGCGCTCCAGCCACGCGAAGATCGGGATATACCACATCGCTTTGGAGATGACCGAAAGCAGGAAAATCGCCAGCGGGTCGCGATGCTTCAGATGGCTTTTCTCATGCTCGATCACCGCTTGAAGCTCGCCGGGCTCCAGCATGCCGAGCAGTCCGGTCGAAAGGATGATCCGCGGCTTCCGCAAGCCGATCGTCATCGCGATCGGCTTCTTGGCCGAGATGACTTGTAGCTGGTGCTTAGCCAAGAGATGATCGACGCGATAACGCAGCGTCAAGGCCGCATCTTGATGCTTCTCAACCAGTTTCATCGCTTTCCATGCCTGGAACATTTGCCGAGCCGTTAAGAAGACGACGGCACTCAGCGTATAGAGGACAAGCGCATTCACAATCTGGAAGGCAATCGGGGCAGGCACATGAAGCTTTTCAAATAAAATCACGCACAAATCAAAGATGTTATAAGGCGATCTCCATCCCAAGAGGTGCTGGCACGCATAAAGCAGCATCTGTACTAGCGCAACCCCTGACACGGCCAAAGAAGCAGCAAACAGCCATTTCAATCGCTTTTCCATCATCATGGTTACCGGTCCTTTTTCATTTCTTTGATTTTTTGTTCCAACTGGTCGAGCAGCCCGGGATCCACTTTATCCAGCGCATCCACCATGTGGGTCACGGCCAAAGAGCCGAATTCCTCGATCAGGTCAAGCGTAAGCTCCTTCGACTGCGTTTCCATGAACGCTTCTTTGGTCACGACAGGCCGGTACAGCGAAGAGCGGGCAACCGACTTTTTCTGTAAAATGCCTTTGTCCACCAAGCGGTTCATCACGGTCATCACCGTGTTGAAATTGTTCGACTTCGCATCGTTGTCCAGCTTCAACTGGACGTCCTTGATCGTGAGTTCTCCGGCTTCGTTCCAGAGAATTTCCATTATTTTGGCCTCCAGAGGGCCGAAAAAGCGGTTAAGCCCGCTTCCTTCATATTTAAAGTTATGCATTTTCATAAGAGGCTCACTCCTTACACTACAAATTGTAGTAGGTACAGCGCCTGAAAGTCAAGACATATCGCCGGGAAGCAGGCATGACCAGCCCCTCCTGTCTGCCTCCTTTACATAAGGCGAAAAACAAGGTATAATACTTACATAAAATAAGTAATTAAATATTTTAAAGTAAGGGAGCGATGGCTATGCATATACAAACTTTTTCCGCGGACCAACAAGGTACAGGGGCTTTTGACGGAGGCAAATTCCTGGAACAGCGCGCTATCAGCTTTCCCGGCGAGAAAACGGCCGTTGACCGCGTCGGCCCCCTATTTTACTGGGCATGGGGCCATGCGACCGATGTGGCGGAGATTGGCATGCATCCCCACAAAGCGTTCGAGATCGTCACCTATGTCATTGAAGGCCTTGTGGAACACCGGGATTCGCTGGGCTCATTGGAAACGGTGACGAACGGCGGGGCCCAAGTGATTCAGGCCGGATCCGGGGTCTTCCACTCCGAAGCGTTCCGGAGCGCAGGCACAGAGGGCATGCAGATCTGGTTCGAGCCCCACCTCAGCGAGACGGTGAAGAAGCCTGCGACCTACAATCAGTACGACCACGGCCAATTCCCGGTAAGCCGCCAAGAGGGCGTCACCGCGAAGGCTGTCATCGGCGGCAGTGCGCCTATTCAACTGGATACCGATGTGAACATGTACGATTGGCTTCTTGAGCCGGGCTCAGCGTTCACTTACTCCCTCGATCCGAACCGCCAACTGGCCTTCCTCGTGATTAGAGGACAAGGCACAGCGGCGGACGGCAGCTCGCCGCGAGCGTTGACTCATAAGGAGTTCGTCATTGCAGGGACGGATCTTCCCGGCGGAGAAACCCTTCGCTTACAGGCCGATGCGGATCAAGGCATGCGTCTCATCGCCATCGACGTCCCGAAGGATCCGGGGTACGCGCTATACCGGAAATAAGAATAAAGGGCTATTCCGCCAGCAGTCAGCTGCTGAGGAATAGCCCTTCTTCTTATTCCAGGGATTGCAGTCTCGCTTCATCCTCATTCAAGGATTCGATCGCTTGCTGCACAGCCGGCGCATCGGATTGATCAGCCGCTTGGTCCAGCGAGTTCTCCGCTTTGCCTATGGCATTGCGGGCCTCCTGCAGCGTTTGCGGCGTAGGGTGCGACATGGCATGATTAACGGCTTGATGGACATTATCGACGGAATTTTGTGCGGATGAGATCGGATTCTGTGACTGCAGGCTAGAATCTTGCTTGGTCATAGTTGATGAGCCTCCTCAGAGTTGAAATCGTTACAAGGGCTTTACTTAGCTTGAGGCATTTCCACCCCTTTTATACCCTTCGTTTCGCTCACTTCACTTCAACCCGCTTGACCGCCCAGCGCCGGTCGGAGACTTTCCAGACGATATACGCGCTGCTTGCTCCAAGCACATTCAGTATCACATCGTCAACGTCCAGACTGCCCACCCGCAGCACCATCTGCAGAAGCTCCAAGCCAGCCAGCGGACCGGTAAAAAGCAGCAGAAACCCGCGGTACTCCCGAGCCCTTCTGAACAGGAGGGGAAGCAATAGCCCAAATGGCATGAACACGCCGATATTACCGAGCACGTTGATGGTCCAGGTGCGTATCGGAAACGAGTCGAAGTGCCGGATGTACAGACCGATGGTCTGCAGCGGAATGACATTGTAGGCTAGCGATCCCTCCATCCTCACACTTCGCCCAAAGCCGAGAAACATCCAATACACCAAACAACTCGTGTAACCGGTGAAAATCAGCCATAAGAGCAAACGGGCTTGGCTCCTTCTCATTTGGAAGCTTCCAAGAGTCGAAAGGAAGCGAAAGCCTTGGCAAGTCTGGCTTCGTTCGCCTCCGTGCTCACAGCCTCATCCATCCGCAGCGTCGCGGTATACGTAATTTGATTTTGATTAAAAATATAAACGGTTTCCTGGTAAGGAATCTTCGAAGTTACGTAGTTGATCTCATATTTCTTCGCTTTCAGACCGCCAAGGATCGTCGTCTCCGAACCCGTATATCTGTACTCGCTATCGTTCTCCTGACTCTTCTTCTGCTCATCGTCCGCGTCTTTCACGGCTTCTTCATAGGAAGCTTGGTTATCCGCGTCAATGGTCATATACCCTCCGGTGAAGAGGAACGATTGCCTCGCCTGATCTTTGTTGTCATAGGACTTACTGCTTGTCCAAATTTCCGGAATCTGCAGTGCGTATTTATATTTCGCGTTCTTGTACGTGACGGTACGATCCGGGTCCATCAGCTCATCGAGATCCTGAATGAAGCCCAATTCCGGATCCATGCTGTTTTTATCCACATCGATTGTCGAGACCAGCGTCTGCAAGAGCTCTTGGAGATCGGCATCAGCTTCTTCCTGCGGGTAATTCAGCTGAACTTCGTACTTATACTTATCTTTCATGAAAAAGAGAGAATATCCCGCTTTCCACTTATTTCCCAGCGAGGCGGCGAAGGCTACCTTCAGTGCAGGCACGCCGGCCAAAGTCAGCTCTTCGGGCTTCTCAACCTTGCGGTACTCCGGCACATACTGCGCTTCGAATTGCTCGCGCTCCCGCTGCACCCATGCGGCCAGCGTATCCCCGGAGGAAGCTGAAGTCACTTCCACTTGGAGCATTTGCGAACAATCGTCGCTGAAGAACGTCGAACCGCCGGTATAGCCGGCTCTCTGCCAGGTGGAAGGCAGATCGAACGATAAGCCGTACTCATTCGTATAAGTCGTATTCTCATCCGAGTAGACGGAGATATCCCGGAGCGATTCGTCCTTTGCATTGAACGCGAGCTTGAAAGAATCTAGCAGATCGTTGAAGCTATTTTGCTTAAAATTGTTATTATAGGCATCTTTGGATACAAATAGCTGCACTGTGTACAGCTTCCCTTCGTGAAGATACCCGCGGGTCTGGATGTAGCCGTCGTCGCCGGAACGGCCGACAATTTTGGCGAAAGGAGCCTCTCCCCGCTTCACGTATTGTCGCTCCAGAATCGTCGATGGCGTTCCATAATCGTCATAGTCGTACTCGTCTTCCCCGCCGCCCGTCAGCTTCGCCAGCAGTGCCGGAGGAGACAGCTCGTCACTCTCCGTTTCCACCTGAATGGACAGCGAGAATTCCCCTTTCGCATCCGCGAAGTTGACGGAATCGCCGTCTTCGGACTGCCGCCCCTTCACAAGGCCAGCCGGATATTTCATAGACCAGCCGAAGTGGCTGTCCCCGATTTTCGTTTTGCCGCGGTCCGCATCGAGGTCCTCCCCGTCCGCTTGCTGCGTCCACTTCGTCTCCGTATGGAGCGCCTCGCCAAGCGTTACGGACTTCGTAACGACGGAGCCTCCGGACTGAATGGACACGTCCACCTTCTCATCCGGCAAATACTTCTTGATCGCCTCGTTATAATCAACGAGCGTCTTCACTTTGCTGGGTCCGATAGATACGACAAGATCGTCCTGCTCGATCCCTGCCGCGGCAGCCGGCGAATCCGGATCGACATACGCAACGCGCAGACCCGTTGAGCTCGGCAAACCGACGACGGCCTCCCAACTTTCTTCCAGCTCCAATCCCAAATAAGGGCGCTTCACCTTGCCGTACAGCTGGAAATGCTTCAATACATACTGAACCGTATCGACCGGAATGGCGAAGCCGAGGTTCTCAACGCCGAAATCGGCATATTTCATCGTATTAATGCCGATGACCTCGCCTTTCATGTTGATCAGCGCCCCACCGCTATTGCCGGGATTAATGGCGGCATCGGTCTGAATAAGCTGGTACTGCGAGCTCACCGAACGGTCAAGTCCGCTGACGATGCCGACCGTGACGGAGTTCCGTAAGGCGAAGGAAATCGGCGTTCCGATCGCCGCTACGGTCTCCCCGACGTGAATATCGGAGGAAGAGGCGAATGTCGCCGGCGATAGGCCGGTAGCTTCGATTTTGACCAAAGCCAGGTCGCTCTCCTCGTCCACATTCGTGGCATGCCCGTTATAGGTTGTTCCGTCTGAGGTGACGACCACAATGTTCTTCATATCCTTAACGACGTGCGCATTGGTCACAATGACCCCATCGGATGCGACAATGACGCCGGTACCGTGCGCAAGATTGAACCGGTTCTTCTCCAGCGCTTTATCCGCATCATAAGAAGGCTTGCCGATAATGGCCACGACGGACGGCGTGGTCTTCTCGATGACCTTCGGAATCTCCGCATTCACTTCGGCTGCAGACGCGGGCGCCGGACCTTGCCAAGTAACGATCATGAAAGCCGCTAGCAGCGCTGCGAATCCCTTTTTCTTAAAAACGTTCCAATTCCCCATGGTTTGTGGTCTTCCCCTCTTAACAAAATATGACAGTAGCTAGAATCTAGCATATTTAACATAGAGAGACAACACAAATTTTCCCACAAGAAACAGGATTTATCGACATTCGGATATACGCTGCGGGTGCGTGTACACCGCCAATTGGTCCCGGCGAATGAAGCCGACGACTGTAATGCCCAGATCCTCAGCCAGCTTCAGCGCCAAATCCGTAGGTGCGGATTTCGACAGCAGGATGCCGGCACCGATCTTGGCCGCTTTCAGCGCCACTTCGGAGGAGATTCTTCCGCTGAAGGCAATCGCTTTGTCGCGGGCAGGAATGCGCTGCCTCAGCATGTTGCCGAATATTTTATCCAGAGCATTGTGCCGTCCGATATCCGACCTGCTCAGGAGCAGCTCATCCGCCGTACAGAGCGCCGCATTGTGCAATCCGCCCGTTGCCTGGAAATCCAGCGACTGCTCCTGCATAAGGTTCATGAGATGGAAACACTGCCGGACCGTGAGCTGGAGCTGGGAACGGACGGTTTTGGCCGTGCGGGCATCGTTGTGGAAATAAAATTGGCGGCTTTTGCCGCAGCAGGAGCCGATGAACCGCTTGGAAACCATCTCCCGGCTCAATTGATGGAGATGGCGCAGCTTCACGTCGGCGAAGCCGCGCTCTTCGTCCAGCTTCAGCGACTCGATCTGGTCGACGAAGCGAATCAACCCCTCGGAAGCCAGGAAGCCCGTGACGAGATCGACCGTCTCGGTCGGCGTGTGGACTAGCGTGGCGAATTCCTCGCCATCGAGCTTGATCGTGAGCGGCGCCTCTACGGCAATCGTGTCCTCTTGAGGAACGATACGGGTTCCGTCGTAGCGGTACAAGGGCCACACTGCGGTTGGGGAGGGCCGATCTTGCCGCCGGACTTGGTCCTTATCATGGTCGTTATCGTTGTCCATCACTCCACCTCCAACTCCAGCTCTTCGATCCGTTTCTCCACGTACCGCGTATCCTTATGCGCATGGTACGTTTCCGCTTTCTCCACGATAACGGCCGTATTGTATTCGGGGATACCCGCATATTGCTCATAAACCCCTTTGGGAATCAAGCTGTTCCCCTCGGGCCAATGCACTTCGATGTTGCCGGGCTTGACCTCGGCATATTTGACCCGGCCGTGCATGCTGCCGTACCGGTTGTAGACCACAATGGCTTCCCCCTCGCTTAATCCTAAGGGAGCCGCATCCTTCGGATGAATCAGCACATCGTAGCGATCCGCTTCATTGAAGGGATCGACGTCGCTGTAGATCATCGAGTTGAACTGCTTGCCGCGGCGCGTCGTGACGGCGAAATGCCCCTCCGGCTTCCGCAACTGCGGAAGCTCGATCGGCAGCAGCGATGCGCGCCCATCCGGCGTCGGACAGACACCGTCCTCGCACAGCCATGCGCCGCCGTATTGAAACACATCGCCGCGCTTCTGCAGGTGCTGGATGCCGTCATAGCTCGGCGCGGCCTTGGCGATTTCCGCGCGGATCGCTTCGGCGCTCTCGCAGCCGAGATGCCGGGCCGCGGCCTCGGGCTTCACGCGGCGGGCGAGATCCGCATAGATCGCCCACTCCGCGCGGGCCTCGCCGATGCGCGGGCCGGCGATCTCCGGCGAGAAGTACACCATCCGCTCCGTCGAGGTGGACGTGCCTCCCCCGGGCTGCTCGTAGCGCGTCATCGCGGGCAGGACCACCACGGCCTCACGGGCGTCCAACAGCGTGGAGGTGTTCAGCAGGATGTCCTGATGGACGCGAACATCGACGCTCGTCAGCGCTTCGCGGACGAAGGCCGGATCCGGCATCGTCTCCAGGAAGTTGCCGCCGGATGTGTAGAACAGCCGGAGCTTCCGCTCCTGCTCCTCGGGCAGGAGCGCGTTCTCGAGGGTGACGCCGACGATGTCACCCTGCCAGCTAGGCAGCTCGAAGCCCCATAGCTGCTCGATGCGGCTGCGGTCGGCTGCGCTGCTCATGTCGCCGCCGGGCAGGGAGAAGGGGTCCGCGCCCATCTCGCCGGAGCCCTGCACGCCGCTGTGGCCGCGGATCGGCATCAAGCCGCAGTGCTCGCGGCCGAGAAAGCCCCGCAGGAGGGCGAGATTCGCCACCTGCGAGATGTTGTCCGTGCCGAAGCGGTGCTGTGTGAGCCCCATGCTCCACACGAAAACCGCGCTGCCGGCACGCGCCAGCAGCTCCGCGAACTCGCGCATGCGTTCGCGGGACAGGCCGGACGACTGCGTGAGCGTCGTCCAGTCCTGCTGCGCGATGTGGGCGCGCAGCTGCTCGAAGCCGTTCGTGTGCGCCTGCACGAACGCATGGTCGATGGCGGAGCCGGGCTCGCGCTCCTCCATCTCGAACCAGACCTTCATGACGCCGTTCATGAAGGCGATGTCGCCGCCGATGTTCACCTGGTACACATCGTCGGCAAGCTTCGTCCCGAACAGCGCCGATTCGGGAATGGAGGGGATCCAGTACTTCTCCATGGACGGCTCGTAGTACGGGTTAATGACAATGATCTTCGTCCCCCGGCGCTTGGCCGCATACATATACTTCGTCGAGACCGGCTGGTTATTGGCAGCCACGCTGCCCCAGAACACCAGGACGTCCGTGCCGATCCAGTCCTTGTAATTGCATGTCGAAGCGCCGACGCCGACGGAACGCTTCAGCGCCGTCTTCGACGGCGAATGACAGATGCGCGAGGCGTTGTCGATGTTGTTCGTGCCGAGCAGCCTCGCCGCCTTCGCCGCCATATAATACGACTCGTTCGTGATTCCCCGGGCCGTCAGATAGAAGGCCATCCCCTTCGGATCGATCGCCCGGGCTTTCGCCGCGACCGTGTCCAGCGCCTCGTCCCAGGTGACGCGGCGGAAATTCCGCTCCCCCTTGCGGCGAATGAGCGGATACGGAATGCGCCCGAGCTGCCTCAGCTCGGTGCTGTTCATCCGGCGCAGCTCCTTGATATCGGCGTGCAGCACGTCCTCGCGAATCGCGGGCATCGTGTTCAGCCGAAGTACGTTCAGCCGCGTCGTGCAGAGATGCGGTCCGGCCAGCGTCTGGTCGTACAGCCCGGACACCCCAAGCGCGCAGCCGTCGCAGACGCCCTGCGTCAGAATTCGGTAGGCATATGGAAGGTTATCCCGATTTTGCCAAGCGATTTTCGCCGTTTCGCGGATGTGCTGCGGCTTTACCTTGCCGAGTCCGAACGGCATTTTGCTGACCCACAGCTGCGGATCCGGCTTTGCGGGCAGCTTGATCGGCCCGGTGTGTTTGGTTTTCCCCATGTTATGCAGCTCCTCTTATGCACGATTAGGTGTATTTATGCAAAAAACCACCGCAAAGCTAGCTCCAGCCCTCCTCTATGCGAGGAAGTCTGCAAGCACGCTTCACAGTGGTTAGTCTCCGGCAGGTTCGCTACCAAGTGCCAAGCACTATGCTTATGTATATGCGGGACACGCCCGAACTTGCCCAATAAGGGCTTCCTGGACGGCGGGCCATCATTTCCTAACGGCCTCTGCCGCCAAATTTCTTCTCCAGATCCTGATCGAATACGAACACCGACATCCCCAAATCCTGCTCAATATCGATATCGACGAACAGCTGAACGAACTTCGCTCCGAGCAGCTCCTCCATCTCGACAGGAGGATGATCCCGGTAAATTTCTTTGACCATTTCCGTGCGAGCCGTGCGGAGCATTTGTCTGCCATCGCCCGTCTTCGCCATGAACTTCTCCACCGGGGACAAATTGCCGGCCATTTCGCAGATCGCCCAACATTTGCAGAAGGTTGTCGTCACGCGTTCAGGCCCTTTGCCCATATGCTTCTTGCGATATGCTTTCACCAGGTTACTGAATTCGGCCTCCATTCGGTTCATCGGGCCAGCCACCTTTATATTTACTGCCTCAATCATAGCAAGAAAGCGTATAACTGGCTAGAGGCATGAACGGCAGTTTGCCGGCTAGATGTCTGGCTGATGCCTGTTCATGCCTGTCTAATGCCTGATAGACGCTTCTTTCTATCTTCTCAATCGTGCTCCTCTTCGTCCCATCTGCGGGAGTACGCTTTGCGCGTCACCCAGAACGTAGCTCCTAGTATGATGACAAGGGCGATAACGCCCAAAATGATGGCACCTGTCATGCCTTTCACTCTCCTTTCGCAGCAGCTTGTCCCTGTTGTAACGGACTAGAGAGCCGCTATTTGGCATATTCGCACAGCTTATAGAGCTAACGGACTACATAGCCGTTATTTGCTCATTTTGGCGCCATTTGGGGTCCATTTCGGCCTATTAGCGGCATGTGTGTCCGTTAGATTTCGTTTTCCTTAAAATCGGCCAACTAACGTCCGCTGTGTCCGTTAGATGATTTGGCTCTGCGCTTCTATCCGTTCTGCAGCCTACAGTCTTCCAGTCTCCAGCTGGGAAACGCGGGGCAGCAGAAGTCGCAGACGGGCACTCCGGCACCTCCAGGAGGTCCTAACAATCCGACTAGTCGGCACTTGCTTACGGCGTCACTCGAATTGAAACGAGCGCTACCCGTAACCGTCCGTTTCCTTTATTTCGCGCCTTATCCTATACAATACCCGATAAACGCGGAGCCGCGCAAAGGCGAATTTCAGATGCGCTCGACAGTGCACGGGTATGCCACCGGATTCGTTGGCGCATTTGGATGCACGAGGAGCTGCTTGCGCTCCGTAGACGTTATTACGAATTGTAGGATAACCAATTCAGTCAGGTCAGCTCGCTTTGAGCTGCCCACTCCGGCTAACGGACACAGCTGCCCTTATTCAATGAATATGGAGCGTTTCGCATTTCTAACGGACACCACCGCCGCTATTTGCCACTTTGTACTCGAATTCCCTATCAAAATCGGCAAATAAGCGCTCTGGTGTCCGTTCGATTCGCAGCGGCGTCATTTCTATTGATATAACGGCCGTGGTGTCCGTTAGCCAGGTCCGTGGCTTTGGGAAATACGTTTTGGAAAAGATAAACAGGGAAAGCTAACATAGTTCAATTACCTTCAGCCGTAGTTATACATCTTAAATCTTAGTTATATAACCGGAAAGCGGAATGGGGTACTCTTAGACATGTAAGCACATACATTCCAGCGTACACGGGAGGTCACATATTAGATGAAGAAATCACTCAAACAATGGATTGGCGTAGGTACGACGGCTGTCATGGCCGCAACGTTCGTTGCAGGCTGCGGAAGCACGACGAATACCCCGCAATCATCCGCACAACCAAGCGCAGGCGCGGCGGCAACCGCTAACGCCAAGCCATACGCAGGCAAAACGATCTCGCTGGTCACAGCCAACCACCCTTGGGCGGAAGCCATCAAGCCTTTGCTGCCAGACTTCGAGAAAGAAACGGGTATTAAAGTGAATGTGGAGAGCTTCTTCGAGGATCAGCTGACGCAGAAGCTAACGGTTCAATTCACCTCCGGCTCTGCAACACCTGACGTGTTCATGTATCGTCCGCTTCAGGAAGGCAAGCTGTTCTACAAGAACGGCTGGGTACAGCCTCTGGACGATTACGCGCAGAAAGCCAAGGACTACGATTTTAATGATTTCTCCAAATCGGCGATCGGCTCCACCACGGTAGATTCCAAGCTGGCCGGTATTCCGATCATTACGGAGCAAGAGATTCTGTACTACCGCAAGGATTTGCTGCAAAAGGCCGGCATCGCCGTACCAAAGACGCTCGATGAGCTGAACGCTGCGGTGAAGAAGCTGCACGATCCGAAGAACGAAATGTACGGCTTCGTTGCCAGGGGCCAGCGATCCCCGCTCGTCACCCAAGTCTCTTCCTACCTCTACTCGGAAGGCGCTGACTTCACGACAGGCGACAAGGCTAGCATCAATACGCCGGAAGCGATCAAAGCTTTCACCACGTACGGCACATTACTGAAAGACTACGCACCTCCAGGCGTGCTCAACATGTCCTGGCCGCAAGCCTTCGGTATTTTCGCACAAGGCAAGGTTGCATTCTTGACCGACGCGAACTCCTTGTACCAGAACGCGACGGATCCGGCGAAATCCAAAGTAGCCGATCAAGTTGGTTTCGCGCTGTTCCCTGGGGGCAAAGCAGGCTCCAAGCCATACAGCATCACATCTTGGGGTCTGGCGATGAACGCCAAGTCCGGTAACAAAGATGCGACGTGGGCATTCATCCAATGGGCTACAAGCAAAGATGTCGTGTTGAAAACCCAGCAAAAAGGCAACCCGGGCGCCCGCGCATCCGTATGGGATAAACCGGAGGGTACAACCGGCTTCCCGGCCGAGCTCGTTCCGATCATCAAGGAAAGCGCCAAAACAGGCGTCGACCACGACCGTCCGACCGTTATCAGCGTAGGCGAAGCTCGCGATGCTGTCGGTGAAATCGTGCAAAAGGTTATGTCCGGCGAAACGAACATCCAACCGGTTGCGGACAAAGCGAACCAAGCGCTGCAAACGATCATGGATAAAGATAAAACGAGATAACGAAAGTTCAGGGGTGAAAAGGGTCATCTGATGACCCTTTTTCCTTTCATTCTTGGTAAAATCCCGTTGGCCAGCAAGGAATGGATTTTACCCGGGGTGATATTCCTTAGATAAGGGATTCCCCCCATTAACATCAGGAAGGGTGACTGCAGATGCAATACAGCTGGTTTAACCGCAACTTAAAATGGATTTATACACTCCCGGCCGTCATCTTCGTCATGCTGATGATGCTGTTTCCGATCATATATACCGTTCGTATCTCCTTCTACGAGTGGAGCATGTCGGCGACTACGCCTCCCGCGTGGGTCGGTCTCGCCAACTATGCGGCGCTGCTGAAAGACGAGCGCTTCTGGCATGCCGCAGGGTCCACGTTTTATTTCACCATCGCCGCACTGTCGTTGGAAGTGATTCTCGGCATCGCCATCGCGCTGCTGCTGTCCAGGGAATTTCGCGGCAAAAATCTCGTCAAGACGGTGTTCCTGCTCCCCATGGTTGCAACCCCGGTAGCGATGGGCCTCGTCTGGATGCTGATTTATGAGCCGACGATCGGCGTCGCCAACATGATGCTCAAATCGCTGGGCTTCGAGCCGCTGCTGTGGCTCGCTTCCCCGAATCAGGTCATTCCGTCCCTCGTCATCGTAGACGTGTGGGAGTGGACGCCGATGATTGCGCTCATTATTATGGCCGGCTTGGCTACATTGCCGACGGATCCTTATGAAGCTGCCGACGTAGACGGCGCGAGCACATGGAGGAAGTTCGTTTCCATCACGCTTCCCCTGCTGAGACCAACGATTATCGTTGCCGCTATGCTGCGTTTAATCGACGTTTTGAAAACATTTGACATCATCTATGCCACGACACAGGGCGGACCGAACTTCGCTTCGGAGACGCTGAACCTGTACGGCTATGTGCTTGGCTTCCAATACTTCAAGCTCGGCATGGCCTCGTCGCTGCTGGTTATTTTCTTCGCGCTGGTCATGGGTCTTACCTTATTCATGATTTGGATGCGTAAACGAATGGAGGGTGCGGCATCATGAAGAAGCAAAAAAGGTTCCCCCGCATTATGCAAACGCTGCTCACCTTCGTTGTGCTGATCGTCTTTGCATTCCCGTTCGTCTGGATGCTGCTTGCCTCCTTCAAGACGCAATCGCAAATTTTGTCGACAGGCGATTTGTTTATTTTCAAGCCGACATTTCATAACTATGTCTCCGTGTTTCAGGAGTACGATTTCCTGAAATTCGTCTGGAACAGCTTCGTCGTTGCCTTCGGCTCCACCCTGTTGTCCTTGATTCTAGGACTCCCTGCGGCTTATGCGATTGCCAGGCACCATCTGCAGAAGCTTGGCCTGCTCATTCTCGTCGCCCGGATTATACCGGGGATTACGTTCCTGATTCCGTGGTTTATTCTGTTCTCCAAAATTCATCTGGTAGACACGTATACCGCACTTATTCTAAGCCATATGCTCGTCGGTCTGCCTTTCATCATCTGGATCATGATCTCCTTCTTCGAGGCGCTGCCGACAGAAATCGAAGAATCGGGCCTGATTGACGGCTGTACGCACCATCAGGTTTTCCTGCGGATCATTCTGCCGATCTCCGGTCCCGGTGTCATTACGGCTTCGCTGCTTTCTTTCATCTTCTCGTGGAACAACTTCATGTTCTCGGTCATTCTGGCCGGAGACAAGACGAAAACACTGCCGATCGCCGTCTTTAACTTTATGTCTTACTCCGAAATCAACTGGGGCGCCTTGATGGCCGCCGCCTGCATCATCACCTTGCCGGTCCTTGTGATCGCGCTAGTGTCCCAACGCTATGTCGTCAGCGGACTTTCCGCAGGCGCCGTCAAAGGCTGATGCTTGCCGAAGGATGCAACTGCGAGAGAGGTTGTCCATGTATTTGGATGACTTCTCTCGTAGGCGTATACTCTAAGTACTAACGCTTAGCGGATATTCGGAAGGTGAGTCAGCATGCCCTATAAACTAAACATTTTCAGCAAAATATTGATTCTGCTCGTCCTGCTCCTTATTCCGATCGTGCTGCTGTACAGCTATACGAACCGGATTACGAACCATGTGGTACAGGATCAAATCCAGTCATCGAACTTGAACCAGCTTTCCTTCTTCATGCATCAGCTGGATGCGGATGTGGAGCGTCTGTCCATGTCCCCCGTCATTCTCGGCAGCGATCCTTATATGAGAGAGTATATCAACCTCAGCGATTCGCCGGATTATGACGTGCTGAAGGAGCAATCCCGATTAATTCAGAAGCTCAGTCTCCAAAGCGTATCCAGCGGCTGGGTCAATGAGCTTACGGTCGCCATCCCGAAGGGGAAGCAGGTGCTGTCGTCCAGCATTTTCGTCAATGGTACCGATGTATGGCCCTGGCAGCAGGAAATCCGCCGCACCTGGACATATGAAGTCCGAGAAAGCGATAAAGGCGTCGGATCGTTCATCCGGGAGATCAGCGAGCCGATTCGCGCCCAGACGGTGGATCAAGCTAACGTGCTGTATCAGGTCAGATTCAGCGTGCAGAACATGATGCATCTCATGGATGTGTACAAGCAGGATAAGCGCAGCGATCCTTTCCTGGTGAACGGCCGAACGGGCCTCATCTTGAACAGCTCCTCCAACCGGGAGATTGCCGGCGAGATCCAAGCGCAGTTGGCCGCGAAAGCGGACCTGCCCGCCTCCGGTCAAGTGCAATTCGAAATCGACCGCCAGCAATATTTGATTTCCTATGTGAAATCCGCACAGCTAGGCTGGTACTTAGTCGACTACGTGCCTGTGGAGAAAATACTGTCGCCTATTACGATGACGCGCAACCTATTTTACATCACCATCGGGTTGCTGCTCATCATGAGTGTGTTGGCTTCCTTCCTGCTGTACCGGAACGTCCAGATCCCTCTAGGGAAAATGATTCAAAGCGTGCAAAAAGTAAAACGCGGCGATCTGTCCGCCCGGATCGAATATACAGCCAAGAATGAATTCGACTTCCTTATTCAGCGCTTCAATGAAATGGCGGAGCGCATTCAGGTGCTGGTCGAGGACGTCTTTGCGGAGAAAATACGCTCCCGGGAAGCTACCTTGAAGCAGCTGCAATCGCAGATTCATCCGCATTTCCTGTATAACTCCTTGTTCTTCATCATTAACTCGGCCGAGATGGAGGATAAGGAATCCGTCGTGGCGATGGCGCAAAATTTGGCCGAATTTTACCGGTATACGACACGGGTGGAGAAGCAGGCCGTCAGGCTCCGGGATGAGCTCGACCTCGTCGGCCACTACCTGAACATTCAGCATCTTCGCATTCACCGGCTGAAATATGATATTACCGTCCCTGAGGCGATGCTGGACGAGCCCGTACCCCGGCTCATTCTCCAACCGCTGGTCGAGAACGCCATTCTTCATGGCATCGAGCGCAGCGTGGAGGGCGACCGCATCGCCATCACGGGCGAGCAGGATGAGAACTGGAACCGCATCATAGTCGAAGATAACGGCACAGGGCTCGACGAGGCGGGACTGGCCGCCCTTCACGCCCAGCTGCAATCGCCGATGTCCGACGATATCGGCTGCGGCACGTGGAACGTGCACCACCGCTTGTTTTATCAATTCGGGGAAGGATCGGGACTGACGTTCCAACCCGGTAACCAAGGAGGCTTGAAGGCTGTGTTAACCTGGAAACGCGAAGCGCACAAGTCCCTTCCGGCTGCCGACGGGGGGATCCGGCTATGATCCAACTACTCATTGTCGATGACGAAGCGCATGTGGTCGACCGTCTTCATACGACTATCGATTGGGCATCCATAGGAATCGAGCAGGTGTTCAAAGCGTATTCCGGCCAGGAAGCGCTGGAGCTGCTGGAACAGTTCTCCATTGATATCGTCCTTACCGACATCCAGATGCCGGGCATCTCCGGCTTGCAGCTTATTGCCGAAATTAACCGCAGATGGACGAAAACCAAATGCATTCTATTGTCGGGTTACTCCGACTTCAATTACGCCAAAGAAGCGATCCTGCAAGGCACCGAGGATTATTTGCTGAAGCCCGTCACCGAGCAGGACCTATTGGCTGCTGTCGGCAGGGTCAAGGGCAAGCTCGAGCAAGAGTGGCAGGAGGTCATCTCCAAGCAGCGTCTTGCTTACACCGTCAAGGAGAACCTGCCTCTGCTCCGCGGTAACCTGCTGAACGATCTCCTGCAAGGGCGCAAACTGAGCGAACAGTCGCTGCGGGATAAAATGCAAATGCTGGAGCTTCCCGACTTCCATGAGCAGACCTGCGTGCTGATGATGATCCGGCTGGAATCGGATTTCCTTGAGTACGACATGAGCAGGCTGTCCTTGATGGAATATGCCATCAGCAATATGGTCGAGGAATTGTTCGCGGAGAAATTCGATAGCTGGCATACGAAGGATGCGCATGATTATTTGATTTTTGTGATGAAAAAGAAGCCGTTGGACGCGGATCAAGAAGATCCGGCTTGGCTCGAGCGAACCGCCTCCGGACTGCAATCGGCCGTGAATAACTACCTGAAAGGCAAAATCTCCATATTGCTCAGCCGTTGGGGAGCCTTCCCGGTGGATGTTACGGCGCTGTATAACGCTTCATTGAACGCGTTCCGCAAACAGATCGGCAGCGAGCATGAGCTGCTGATCCGGCTTGGCGACGAGGCTGTCCAACCTGCGTTGTCCGCCTTGCAGCGACTGTATGAGCCGCCTACGCTCAATCATCTGCTGGAGGCTGCGCGTTGGGAGGACACGGAGGAGAAGCTGAGCCTGATTTTCGATGAAATGGAAGCGCGGTTCTCCGAGTCACAGGAGCATTTGCTCGAGGTTTACTTCTCGGTGGCGTCGGCTTTCGCCTACATTGCCCATAAGAACGGCAGACCTCTCCACCAGTTGATCGGCGGCGAGTATAACCGGATGACGGAGGGGATCCCCTTTCGTACCGTGAATCAATTGAGGGACTGGTCCATTCGTTCCCTGCACCTTATGAGAGAAGATATGGACCAGGAGCGCAAAGACAGCCGCGTCACGCTGATTAAGGATATTCGCACCTTTATCGACCAGAACTTGGCCAGCGATGTCTCGCTCCAGTCGATTGCGGATCACGTCTTCCTGCATCCGGTCTACGTCTCCAAAATTTATAAGCTCGAAACCGGCGATAACCTCAGCGATTATGTGAACCGGGTGCGTATGGATAAAGCGGCTTACTTGCTGAAGAACGGCCAAGACAAAATATATGAAATTGCCACCCAACTGGGCTATCAGCGGCCGCATTCGTTCAACCACGCATTCAAGAAGCACTACGGCATGACGCCGCAGGAATATCGCGATCAATATTCGTAGAAAGGAGGATGACCCTATGAGCAGCGATGAAGCCGTTGCAGTTGCGGCCAAGCTGAAGTCCGCCAAAGTCATTGCCATCATCCGGGGGATCTCGCCCGCTCAGGCTCAGCCTCTGTTCGAGGCGCTGGCCGCAGGCGGGATCGAGCTGGCCGAGGTAACGCTCAATACGCCGAGCGCACTGCCAATCATCCAGATGATGCGCAAGCAATACGAAGGCCGCATGATGATCGGCGCCGGTACGGTGCTGAATGCCAAGTTAGCCGGGGAAGCCATACAGGCCGGCGCACAGTTCCTGATCTCCCCCAATGTCGATGGCGGCATGATCGAACAGGCTTTGGCGAGCGGGGTGCTTCCGATTCCCGGTGCGCTTACGCCTACCGAAATCGTGCAGGCGATGAATTACGGCGCATCCGTCGTGAAGCTTTTCCCCTGCTCCAGCCTGGGGCCGTCTTATGTGCGAGAAGTGCGGGCACCGCTGAGCGATGTCAATCTTCTTGCTGTCGGCGGAATCACGAAGGATAATGCAGCGGATTATTTGGCTGCGGGCGCTTTTTCCGTAGGGGTGGGAGGAAGTCTGGTTTCGCTTAGCGAAATTGAAAAAGGGAATTATAAAGCGATTACAACTTACGCCGAGCAGCTGATGGCGGCCGTGAACCAGTAAGACATTCTAAGTTATGGGAGAGGACGTTAACCATGAAAATTACGAAGTTAGAGCTGTTTAAAGTGCCGCCAAGATGGCTGTTTCTAAAGGTGGAGACCGATGAAGGCATTACCGGCTGGGGAGAGCCGATCGTGGAAGGGAAAGCGGATACCGTCGCCGCTGCCGTGATGGAGATGAGCGAGCATATTATCGGCACCGATCCGATGCGCATCGAGGATCTGTTCCAGGTGCTGTACCGCGGCGGGTTCTATCGCGGAGGACCGGTGTTGACGAGCGCAATCTCCGGTATCGAGCAAGCGCTGTGGGACATTAAGGGCAAGTTCTACAACGCCCCGATCTATGACCTGCTAGGCGGCGCCTGCCGTGACCGCACACGTGTGTACTGCTGGATCGGCGGGGACCGTCCGAGCGATGTCGGACAGGCCGCCAAGCAGCAGGTCGCTGCGGGCTTCACGGCGGTGAAGATGAACGCTACCGAGGAGATGCACTATATCGACTCGCTCAGCAAGGTCGACGCGGCCATCGCCCGGATCGCGGCCGTTCGCGAAGCCGTCGGCAAAGACATCGGCATCGGCATCGATTTCCACGGACGCATCCACAAATCGATGGCCAAGATTTTGGTGAAAGAGCTGGAGCCGTACCGGCCGATGTTCATCGAGGAGCCCGTGCTGCCGGAGAACAATGAGGCGCTTCGCGAGATCGCCCGGTATACCTCCTGCCCGATCGCTACCGGCGAGCGCATGTATACGCGCTGGGGCTTCAAAGATCTGCTGGCCCAAGGCTATGTGGACATTATCCAGCCGGATCTGTCCCACGCCGGCGGCATCCTGGAAACTCGCAAAATTGCCGCTATGGCCGAAGCGTACGACGTTGCCGTGGCCCCGCACTGTCCGTTAGGACCGATCGCTTTGGCCGCGTGCCTGCAGCTCGACACTTGCTCCCCGAATGCGTTCATTCAGGAGCAAAGCCTCGGCATCCACTACAATCAAGGCAGCGACCTGCTTGATTATTTGAAAGACCCGACCGTGTTCCAATACGAAGCAGGCTTCGTCAGGAACCTCACGGCGCCGGGCCTCGGCATCGAAATCAACGAGGACAAAGTCCGTGAAATGGCGGCTATCGGGCATAACTGGAAGAACCCGGTATGGCGCCAAGAGGACGGTACTGTAGCGGAGTGGTAAGTTGATTCTAGGGACTGTCCTAAGGTCTAGTGACCTTGGGGCAGTCTTTTTGTTCGTTTTGATGCGGATGCGGACAGAAATTAATAGGTATAAATAAAAATGAAAATACATAAAGAAGATGAAGTTGGCAAAATCGTTAAAAGCAAACGAATTCGACTCTTCATCTTCTTCCCTTTTTCCAATTCATTCAAACATATCCAGTTGCTCCGGAGGTAGGTGCTTCTGTTCAAATCCCAGGAGATCGGAAAGCCTCATAGCATTAGAAGCAGCATCCCCTCCCGAGTTATTATTAAAGATCACACAAACCTCATCGGTTTCCTCTTCAAGCTTCAACAACTGTTTCTTCCACTCAAGCAGCTCTTCATCATTGTAACGGTAAAGATAGCGCACCTCCCGCCAGTTTGCGTTGCTGCTCGAAGTCCAGCCTGATACATTCCTCCCATGAAAACGAACAACGGTTAGGGTCTTGTTAGTCGGGGTTAAGACCGTCGGAACTGATCCCGGAAACACCTGAGGTTCATCACATATACTGTGGATCCAGCCTTCCTTCATCATGAAAGATAATGTCTTTTCTTTCATTTCCGAACTAAACCAGCTCTGGTGGCGGAATTCCAGGGCTACAGGGATATCGCCCATTCTTTCTTTTGTTAACCGTAATAAATGTACATTGTCCCTGTTACAATCGAACCAAGGCGGGTATTGAAAGAGAACCGCTTTTAGCTTGCCTGCACGAATGACAGGCTCAATTGACTCGATAAAACTATGAAACATTGCATCTGTCTCTTCAGCTGTATAAGGCTGCCGCGTATGTCCTGTTAAGCCTTGATAGGCCTTTATTAAAAACGTAAATTCATTGGATGTGTCCATCGCCCATTTGGAAAACAAACTTTCCTTGTGAATGGCGTAGTAGGAACTGTCTACTTCAACAACGGAAAAGTATTTGTTATATACTTTCAATTTATCTTGAGGCTTGGTTCCAATCTCATATAAGTCATCGTGATCTCCCCATCCAGCAAGTCCAATTGTTATCATGTTCCCACCACTTTATAAGAAGATAGCTACTCCGGTCATCCTACTTGCCTTCTTTTACGAATTGTTCAATGCGGTTCTTAATGGATTCACGCACTTCACGGAATTTCGCCGTGATTTCTTCTTCAGTGCCCGTTGCTTTGGCAGGATCGTCGAATCCCCAATGCCATCTTTCCGCTTTATCATTGCGAACAACGGGGCAGTTATCGTTAGCATGGCCGCACAAAGTAATGATATAGTCAGCTTGAGCCAAAATGCCAGGATCAATGACATCGGAAGTATGGTTCGAAATGTCGATACCCGCTTCCTTCATCGTTGCCACGGCTCGCGGATTTAATCCGTGCGCTTCCAAGCCCGCGCTTTTTACTTCGTATTTGTCCCCGCCTAGAGCTTTTAAATAGCCATCAGCGATTTGGCTGCGGCATGAGTTTCCTGTGCAAAGAAAATAGACTAACGGTTTCTTGTTCTCCATGGTTTCATTTCTCCTTTTGTGTAGATCATATCAAGCTTAAGCGTCTTAGTGCCCTTTTTTCAATTGTTTTGTGCCTAAAATTGCCTTTATGACCAGCGCAGCGACTACCGCAACCACTGCAATCGCAACAATGAACAACCAAATGTTCACACTTGTAGTATGGATAACATAGAGCCACAAATAAAGCCCTATAAGGGTAACGAGAAGCGTTGGCACAGTAAGGATAATACCGGTTTTAAAATAATGCCCCCAAGTGATTTTAACACCTTTTGTAGATAAAACATGTAACCACAATAGGGTTGCGAGTGACCCAATCGGTGTAATCTTCGGTCCAAGGTCGCTTCCAACAACGTTGGCATAAATCAATGCTTCTCGAATCATGCCCTCTGTATTCGTCCCCTTAATGGCAAGCGCATCAATCATAACCGTCGGCATGTTATTCATGATGGAGGACAAAACAGCCGACAAGAAGCCCATTCCGACTGTTGCAGCCAATAAGCCTTGTCCCGCCAGGTTTTCAATCACGTTACCAAGGGCATCGGTGAGACCCACATTTTTAAGGCCATACACCACCACATACATGCCAATGGAGAAGATAACAACCGCCCATGGGGCATCTTTAATCACTCGTTTTGTTTCGATCACTTTGCAAGACCTCGCCATGATTATAAAGAGCAAGGCTACGACACCCGCGATGATGGAAACAGGAATTTTGATAAATCCGCTGCTCACATAGGCGACAAGAAGGATACCGAGGATAACCCACGACATGCGGAATAACTTAAGATCTTTGATAGCGTCGACGGGGCGTTTTAACTGTTTGATATCGTAACTCATTGGAATGTCTTTTTTGAAGAACAGATACAAGACCACAAGGCTTGCCGCTAATGAAAAGAGGCTCGTGACAATCATGCGGCTTGCATAGGTGACAAAGTCGATGCCGAAGAAGTCAGCCGATACGATGTTCACTAAGTTGCTGACAACCAAGGGCAGAGAAGTTGTATCCGCAATGAAACCGCTCGCCATGATGAAAGGCAAAATCATAGGGTCCGGAAGCTTCAACGCTCGAACCATGGCCAATACAATGGGCGTTAGAATTAACGCTGCACCATCATTTGCGAAGAAGGCAGCAACGGCCGCACCTAATAAAATGACGTAAACAAACATGAGCCTTCCGTTCCCTTTGGCAATTCGCGCCATATGCAAGGCAGCCCATTCAAAGAATCCGATATTGTCTAAGATTAAAGAAATGAGAATAATCGCGACAAAAGCGAGCGTAGCATTCCAAACGATGGAGGTGACCGTCAGGACATCTTGGAAAGACACGACTTGGAAAATAAGCGCAAGGATGGCGCCGCCAGAAGCAGACCATCCGATGTTAAGACCTTTGGGCTGCCAAATAACGAATGTTAATGTAAGCAGAAAAATAAATACCGCAATGTAAGTCATGCTTCCTCCTAATCACAACAATTGAGATCTGCGCAAGATACCGCATCCACTTTCTCTTTTTGGGATGGCAGGTGCTGAAAAAACTCATGCAGATAGGGCTTATCCTCAATGTTTAACGAATAAAACACCCATTGCCCCTTTTTGGCTTCCTTCACTAAACCGCCGGCTTTCAGCTTACGCATATGCTGGCTCACATTAGGCTGACTGGTTTGTAAGAGTTCAACAATCTCATATACGCACAGCTCACGTTCTTTGAGCAAAGAGAGGATTGTTAATCTCATTTTGTCCCCAAGCAGCTTACACATGTCGGATAATTGTTCAATATCGGTCAAAATTACACGCTCCTTTACATCGGCACATTCAAACCTCTTAAGAGTTCCTATAGCCTTCTCACCATTTATTCGTAAATGATTATATAATTATTCAGTTATATATAAAAGTTAAGGTTTTGTAAACCTTTAAATGATCAAATATTTTTGATTTAGTATTGCAATATGGCTTATTATGGTATATATTATTATTAAATCAATAATTTTTGATTAATTGATCAGGTAAAAACATTACGACCCTTTTCGACCGCAGATCGTGTATGCGCATTTAAACAGTTCATCATTTTTTTTAATTAATAAATCAAAATTATTTGATCAAAGGAGTGTAGTCGCATGCTGCTTCACGATGTAAATCCACAGCTTATGTATGTCAATCAGTATCAGTTAGAAAACCCTGTTAAGCAACAGGAGTCCATGGAACCACAACCACAACGCCACAAGCCATTTAGTAATATCTTCGAAAGAACTGCTGCCTCATTTAAATCAAAACAAACTCAAGTCGCTTGCTGTGAACCTGCTTGCTGCTAATTCAATAAGTCATCCATAACTCCTAAGGCCCTTCCCCGCCGTTTGGGACGGCGGGAGAAGCCTTCAAAACACTTTACTCCAAGACAGTTACAAAATACATATCTTGAACCTCATATGTTTGGCCCTTCAAACTGTGCTCGAATCCCCCAAAACCTTATCTGGCAGAACCCGTGCCCATTTGGCTTCCTTGCAGACTCCTACTTCAATCGCTCATCCTAGAAATGGAACATGAAACAGCTTCATCCAAAATGCGGTCAAACAAACCGAAATCCCGTAAGCCAACAACGGTTTAACCGAGAACAGCTTGAGCATGGGAAACATAATGCAGTCAAATAGGACGGACCAGCCCAGCGACCAGCCGTAATCGTAATCAATTCGGTTCGTCAGAGAGTAGATGTATTCCATGCCGCCATAGATCAGGATCCATTGCACGTAGTGGAACACAATTTTCTTCCGGCCTTCCGGGTAATTGGTCAGAAATAAGAGGGCCGTGGCCGGGAATATAATGAAGGTGTACAGCATTTCCGTAAACCCGTTATTATAGAGGTCGGGCGTCAACGACCACAGCATGTGGTCGGCACAAAGAAAGTTGTACAGTAGATTGCCTAACGAGAAATACATCATCGTCGGGTGATACTTCTGCCAATTCCGCCAATCTCCCCAACGATACGATGCCCAAATCGTAAAAAATGCCATAAATAAGTGCATATGCAGCCATATCCCCTCGTCACGTTGTATATATTATACAGATAACTTACAATATTATACAATTAACTTGAAGAAATATACAGCTGCAGAGACAGGGAGTACAATTTCCTCTTCATCACTGACAAACAGCTGTCAGGATGCATGTTCTACAATGGAAATGAATGAACCGCTGGAGGCATATGTACATGACCAACCAACCGAATCAAATCGTCAGCCGCCGCGATCTCAACCGCGCCCTCCTGGCCCGGCAGCTGCTTCTCGCGCGTTCGGACATGCCCGTCCTCGCAGCGGTTAAGCATCTGGTCGGCCTGCAGGCGCAAGCCCCCAATCCGCCCTACATAGGCTTGTGGACCCGCCTGCAGAACTTCCACCAGGATCAGCTCTCTCAGCTCATCCTGGACAAACATATCGTGCGCATCGCCCTCATGCGCTCTACCATCCACCTCGTCACGTCAGACGACTGCGTGACGCTTCGTCCGCTCCTGCAGCCTGTGCAGGAGCGCGGCTTGCAAGGCGCGTTCGGCAAGAAGCTCGCCGAACTGGACCTGGACGCGCTCGCCTCCGCGGGGCGAGCGCTGCTGGAGGCGCAGCCGCTCACGTTCAGTGAGCTCGGCAAGCGCCTCCAAGAGCTGTGGCCGCATGGCGAGGCCACGGCT
This sequence comes from Bacillus sp. 3255, assembly GCF_031456485.1. NCBI lineage: Bacteria > Bacillati > Bacillota > Bacilli > Caryophanales > Bacillaceae > Bacillus > Bacillus sp. 3255. The sequence continues at coordinate 3,718 of NZ_JAVDUS010000027.1, read as the reverse complement.
ATGGCGCAAGCGGCGCGCTGCCGCTTGCCGCTGGTTCAAGTGCCCCCGCGAGGCATCTGGGGCACATCGGGACAGGCCGTCCATACGACGGCGGAGGCATGGCTCGGGCGTCCGCTGGCGGAGGCGGCCAGCTTGGAAGCCATGGTGCTGCGCTACTTGGCGGCCTTCGGACCTGCATCTGTGAAGGATATGCAGGTATGGTCGGGGCTTACCCGGCTGCGCGAGGTCGTGGAACGGCTGCGCCCTAGCCTGCTCACATTCCGCGATGAGCAGGGGACGGAGCTCTTCGACCTGCCGGAGGCGCCCAGACCGGACGCCTCCCTCCCTGCTCCGCCCCGGTTCCTGGGGGAGTTCGATAATATGCTCCTATCCTATGAGAACCGCGCGCGCATCATGGATGATGAGCTGAAGCATCGCGTATTCACAGACAATGGGATCATCCGCGCCACCCTATTAGTCAACGGATTTGTCCGCGGCATCTGGTCCTTCGCGGAGAAACGCAAGGCGGGCGTCTTGACCGTCACCCTATTCAGCTCCATGCCGGATAACGAACTCCAAGCAGTAGAAGCCGAAGCCAATCGTCTCCTTACCTTTCTCGCACCGAATGCAGATTCGAGGGAATTCCATATTTTGAATGCATAAAACCAGTCCCGGCAAAGTGATGAACGTCAAAAAGGGACAATCTCCACCATCCAGATTGTCCCTTTTTGATCCAGCGGCCTATTTTGCTGCTTTTGCCCATTTCGCTTTCAGTGCGCTTTCCACCTCAGCGAAGATTTGGTCCGCCGTTTTGCCATCCGTCGAGATTCCCAGCTTCTGGGCTCTTTGGTTCAGCGCGGCCGATCTTTTCGCGTCTTTGCTTGCTTTCAGAGCTTCTTTCAGCTCCTTCGCGGTTTTGCCATCGGTCGAGATGCCGGCGGCGGCCGCTTTCTCCTTCAGCTTCGTCAAGGCTGCCGCTTTCAGCGCCTCTTTGATCTCCTTGCTCGTTTTGCCATCCGTGGAGATCCCGGCCTTCGCCGCTCTCTCTTGTAGTTTCGCCTGCGCAGCCGCCTTAATATCTGCTTTGAGCTGCTCGGCAGTTTTGCCATCCGTGGAGACGCCCAGCTTCGCTGCAGCTTTGTTCAAGCGCTCGGTTTGCTTAGCCGTGAGAGCGGCTTTCAGCTCATCCTTAAGCTGTTTGTTCGTTTTGCCGTCCACCGATATGCCGAAAGCCTGCGCTTTATCCTGCAGTAATTGGTGAAGCGGATGTGACGCCGAACCCTGCGAGTCCGCAGCAAAAGCCGCCACCGGAACAGCTAACGCAATCGCTCCCGCTAATGCAAATCCTGTCAATTTCTTCAGCATAAGTATCGCTCCTCGATTCGAATTTGGTTATGCTCGCCTTACGAACCTATCATAGCGAATAGTTATGTCATAAGTTTGTCATGTGTCCGCCCCCGTCGCGGCTTCCGGCAGAAACAGTTTAAACACCGTCCCCGATCCCAGCCCGGACTCCACTCGAATCGAACCGCCATGCGCCTCCATGATATGCTTGCAGATCGTGAGTCCGAGCCCGGCTCCCGAACGGTTGCGGCTTTCATCCGCTTTGTAGAAGCGGTCGAACAGATAGGGCAGCTTCTCCGGTGCAATCCCCGGACCGTTGTCCCAGACCTCGATCCAACGCTCGTTCTTGACCGTTCTCACACGAATCCCCGCTTCGCTGCCTTCCGGAATGTGATTAATGGCATTGTCCAGCAAATTGATGAAAACTTGCCTCAGCCTGTCGGCGTCCGCAGACACCCTATAAGGCACCGGGGCGTCCGCATGCAGTTCGATCCCTTTGGACTTGGCTTTCATCTTCAACTGCGTCACGACAAGCCCGATGACCTCGGACACATCTGTCCGCTGAAAGCTTAGCCTCACTTGCTTCTCTTCAAAAGACGACAGCTCCAGCAAATCATCCACCAATGCGCTCAGCCGCAGCGTTTCCTGCAGCGAAACCTGGATGAACTCCTTCGCATCCTCTGGCTCTACAACGCCATCCGTGATCCCTTGCAGCGAAGCCCGAATCGTCGTCAGCGGCGTCCTCAGCTCGTGGGAGATTTCGGAGAGGAATCGTTTGCGCCCCTCTTCCACCTTCTGCAGCTTGCCCGCCATCCGATTGAGCGAGCCGGATAGCGAGGCGATCTCATCCTTCCCCCGGACGGGCACCCTGCCGCTGAAATCTCCCAGAGCAAGCGCCTCCGCCGTCTTGCTCATCAGCTGAATCGGCCTCACAAAATGGCGCGACACAAAATACAGCACCGCTATCGCCAGCAGCGCCACCGAAATGGCCGAGACGAAGATAGCCCGGTTGATATCGTTAATGGTGCCTTGGATATTGATGATCGGCGTATAGAGGAATATCGCTCCCGCCACGCGGTTCTCCAGCGTTACCGGACGGCCGACGATGAGCATTTTGACCGTGCTGTTCGGGGCGAAGTTGCCCCGCGCCGTCACTTGGTTCCCGGCAAGCACCTTCTCCAGCCACTCCTTACGGGCAGGGGTCTCGCCGATCGTTTGGATTTTATCGTTAATGGCCTTCGGATGCTTAATGACAGCAACGCGCACGTTGGAAGACTTCTCGATGGCGCTAATCTGCTTGCGGAAATCCTTCTGCAGCGTAGAACCGTCGAACAGCGCCTTCGCCAGCTCATCGACCTGGTCGGCCTTCTCCAGCAGCAGCTTTTCGCTGCGGTCGTACGTCTTCTGTTTCATGGAATAACCGATCGTCCCGGAAATCGCCATAATCGACACGATTGTGATGGACATATAGATGAACAGCATTTTACGGTAAAAAGAGTTCAGCATGACTCCGGCCCCTCAAACTTGTAGCCGATGCCCCAGACCGTGCGGATACTCCAGTCCGCTTTGCTTTGGCCAGGCGCCGTCAGCTTCTGCCTCAGCCGCTTGATGTACAGATCGACGACGCGATCCTCGCCCTCGAAGTCCCACCCCCAAATCTTCGTGATCAAATCTTCCCGGGTGAACACTTGATTCGGATTACGTACGAAAAACAGCAGCAGCTCGTACTCTTTCTTGGGCAGAGCGACCAGCTGGCCATCCACGGTGACGTCGTGGGACAGCGCGTCCACCCGCAGGCTGCCGGCTTCATAAATGTGAGACGGTACCGCAGCTTCGGGCCGGGCGAGCGTCCGGCGAAGGATCGTCCCCACGCGGGCGACCAACTCGTTCGGATCGAAGGGCTTCACCAAATAATCGTCCGCTCCCATTTGCAAGCCTTCGATCCGCTCGTCCACGTGGCCCCGGGCTGTCAGCATCAGGATGGGCACATCGCTCATGGTGCGAATGTTTCGGCATACCGACCAGCCGTCCTTCTTCGGCAGCATGATATCCAGCACGATGAAGTCGGGCTGAAGGAGCTCGAACTGCACGAGCGCCTGCTCCCCGTCATGCGCCGTCACTACCGTATAGCCGCTTTTCTCCAGATACAGCTTCGTTATGCGGCAAATATTAAGATCGTCGTCTACCACCAGTACGGTTTTCACACGTCACACTCCCCTGAACATTGGATCTATGACTCCATCATACCGGATATTTGTGAATAAAAAATTAATATCTCAAGGATGCGCCGCGTCCGCCGTCCGGCTAACGGACACAGATGCGCTTATTCGGCGATTCCCCGCAGATTTATAACGCTAACGGACTGCTGCGACGCTATTCCGCCAATTTGACCCGA